>NZ_JACJKP010000993.1 GCF_016901605.1 Gemmiger formicilis | reverse complement strand
AGACTGAGGACCCCGTGATCCGGCAGTACGGTGTGGATTATCTTTCGGTGTGCTGCCTGTTCAGCCTCGGCTGCATGATCCAGTGCATGGTGGAAAAACTGCTCACCGCCACCGCCGTGCTGGAAAAGCCGATGAGGATGCGGTTCATGCAGAAGGTCATCACGCTGCCCACCGAAGTCATGGCGATGGAGGGGATGCCCACCTGATAGATGCGTTT
>NZ_JACJKP010000992.1 GCF_016901605.1 Gemmiger formicilis | reverse complement strand
CGGGTTGCAACTGCAGCAGGGTCTGGGGAGCGTCCTGGCCGGTGAGATAGGCGTAGGCGGTACGCAGCGCCGCCTCCATCACACCGCCGGTGTTGCCGAAGATAACGCCCGCGCTTTCCTGCAGCGGATGAAGGAGAACGGCAAGCAGTACCACTTTGTGGAAGTCATGGCTTGCCCGGGCGGCTGCATCGGCGGCGGCGGACAGCCCAAAGACCTG
>NZ_JACJKP010000991.1 GCF_016901605.1 Gemmiger formicilis | reverse complement strand
CGGCACTGGCGGCATTGCTGCAGCGAAAGCATTATTATTTTGTACCATTCGGCCAGGATGATAGCTACAAAAAGCCCAACAGCCTGAAAAGTGATTTTACACAACTGCCGGAAAGTCCGTCATTGGTGGAAGGTGCCACCACAACAGGGCAACCACCGCGCAGCAGGCTTTTTGCCGCCAACGTCACCGGCGTGGAACTGATACCAGCGGCCAGAAG
>NZ_JACJKP010000990.1 GCF_016901605.1 Gemmiger formicilis | reverse complement strand
GAGCCTCCGTCGGTGCCGGGGTTTCGGTCGGTACCGGAGTTGCCGTGATCTGGTCCACGGTTACGGTCTGTTCCGGCAGACCGCCTTCGGCGCCCTGGTTCAGATCGGATTCCGGCAATTCGGAGTCTGCTGGTTCGGATTCCGGTTCTTCGGATTCCGGCTCTTCGGAGACGCCGTCCGGCGGTGAAACCATCAACGTGACCATGAACGGCACGGC
>NZ_JACJKP010000989.1 GCF_016901605.1 Gemmiger formicilis | reverse complement strand
AAAAGTGCAGGCATGTTGCCCTCCAAAATACTTCAAGGACGGGGGACTGCCTGTCTTTTTTGTATCATTGTTTCGCTGTTTAACGCGATTTCCTCTTCCGTTGAATTTGCAAAGCTATAATTTTCAGGGGTTTTTACTAGAATTTGTCGGTTGTGTAAAACATTTTTAGTATATATACTTAAATCGGAAAAGCCTGCAAGGGGCGAAAAATCTATTT
>NZ_JACJKP010000988.1 GCF_016901605.1 Gemmiger formicilis | reverse complement strand
TGATACCGAATTCGAGGGCTCCTTTGCACTGTACGGCAACAGCAAATTTGTGTTCCTGGTATTGCTGCCGGTGGTGTTGGCACTGGCCCTGGTAGCGGCCTATGTCTGGCCCGTTCCATACAGGGAGCTGGCGTCACTGCCTTCTATCACCAGGCCCGCAACGGTAAGCCATTTGGAGTTTGCCGCCAGCCAGATCAAATAACTGACCAATGCCACA
>NZ_JACJKP010000987.1 GCF_016901605.1 Gemmiger formicilis | reverse complement strand
GGGTTTTGGCAAAGAGAAGCCGTCGCCCTAACAGATAGTTGTGGCAGGTGGTCCCTGTTATTTCTTTAAAAAGTCTTGCAAAGTGGTACTTACTGAATCCTGCTTCGTTGGCCACGTTCAATCGCATTTTTAAATTTCAAATTGGCTGCACACCCAGCGAATTCAGAAAATTGGGGCTTGGTTTTTCTGCGCCGCAAGAATAATGGGCACCGAACAG
>NZ_JACJKP010000986.1 GCF_016901605.1 Gemmiger formicilis | reverse complement strand
CAGCTTTTTGATCATCGTCGAGCTGGTGCTCTTGGTGTAGGGGAAGAATTCGATATTGGACCCCACGGCGTTCAGGCTGCGCTTGTCCTCCTCCCAATAGGGGTTGCCGGCGTATTCGATCTGTTTCATGTGGGCCATGTCAATCTTCTGCGGCGCGCCAAGGAGGAATGCGACTATCTGATCGTGGGCGTTCTGTCCGACGCGCTGGTGGTGCACT
>NZ_JACJKP010000985.1 GCF_016901605.1 Gemmiger formicilis | reverse complement strand
ATGATCGTCAATGGCAGATAGGCACGCAGCACATCTTTCCATTGTCCATGCCACAACAGCCACAGTGGTCCCAACAATATGATATCGTCATTACAGTCCGGTTCCAGCAAAATAAAATGTTGGTACTGCTTGGAAACGCCGGAATGATTGCAGGGATCGTCGTAGGACTTGCTATCAATATATGGTTGTTCCGGTATTGGCACAAAAGGCCGGTGGGG
>NZ_JACJKP010000984.1 GCF_016901605.1 Gemmiger formicilis | reverse complement strand
CAGATCCTTGACGCCCTTGGGGCCTTCCACGATGTTATCCACAAACTGCTGGGGGGTAACGCCGGCTTCCTTGGCCTTCAGTTCGATCTTCTGGCCGTGTTCGTCGGTGCCGGTGCTGAACATGCCCCAGCTGACCGCAGCCGATGCCAAAGCAGCAGGCTGCACCAAACTGGGCATTCTGGCAACGGATGGAACGTTGCTGGCCGAAACCTACCAGC
>NZ_JACJKP010000100.1 GCF_016901605.1 Gemmiger formicilis | reverse complement strand
CGCCCACTCCCAGCGCAATGACCACACAGGCGGCAATTTCGTTTCCTCTCAGACGCATGGCAGTTTACCGCGCAGCAGATCTGTCATGGTATAGTAGCCGGGCTGCTGACCGGCCAGATACAGTGCCGCCTGAATAGCACCATCTGCAAAGACACCGCGGCTGCCCGCGCTGTGCTGCAGGGTCAGAACTTCCTCCGGACCACAGAACAGAACTTCGTGCTCCCCAACAATGCCACCGCCGCGCACCGCACTGATGCCCAGCTCCCGGTCACCTCGTTTTTGACGCACCTGAGAGCGGTCATATACGTATTCGTACCGGTTATCGGCCTCGTCGTTGATAGCGTTGGCAATCATCAGCGCGGTACCGCTGGGAGCATCCAGCTTATTGCGGTGATGTTTCTCCACAATCTCAATGTCGAATTCGCCGCCCAGTACACGGGTGGCCTGGCGGGCCAATTCAATCAGAACATTAATACCCAAGGACATATTGGCACTGCGGAAGACAGGCGTTTTGGTGCTGGCTGCCTCCAGGGCCGCTTCATCCTCACGGGAAAGTCCGGTGGAGCAGATCACGCAGGGCAGACCGTTGGCAGCGCCATACTCAGCGGCAGCCACCGCACCTGCGGGAGAAGAAAAGTCGATGATGACGCCTTTGCAGGGCAGATCAGCAAAAGAAGTATATACCGGGATGTCTCCCACCTGACCGCTCTGGCAATCAATGCCTGCGACAATACGGCAGTCCTCTCGTCCGCCTATTTTTTCTACCAGTGTACGACCCATGCGGCCGTAAATCCCCTGGATGATGATATCCGTCATAATTTTCCAATTCCTTTCGTAAAAACGCAAAACCGGCCTGCGGTCAAAACCACGGGCCGGTTGCAATTATTTCAGCAATCCAAAATCCCGCATGGCAGTTTCCAGGCGCGCCTGCACGGCAGCGGAAGGTTCCACCAGCGGCAGACGGCAGGCACCAGCCTGCCAGCCCAGACGATTCATGGCCCATTTTACGGGGATCGGGTTTACATCGGCAAAAAGTGCTTTGCACAAGGGCAAAGCCTTCAGTTGCATTTCCAGGCTGCCGGCGGTATCGCCGGCCAGCCACTTGGCGCACAGGTCATGGGTGTACTGCGGCGCCACATTGGACAGCACGCTGATCACGCCCTTGCCACCCAATGCCAGCAACGGCACGATCTGATCGTCGTTGCCGGAATAGATGTTCAGCTCATCACCGCAAAGTTCGGCGATTTCTGCCACCTGGGAGATGTTGCCACTGGCTTCCTTCACAGCGTTGATGTTGGGCAGCTTCGCCAATTCGGCCAACGTAGCGGGCTGCAGGTTGCAACCGGTGCGGCTGGGCACATTATACAGGATACAGGGCAAATCAACCGCATTTGCAATAGCGGTGTAATGGGCAATCAATCCTGCCTGACTGGTTTTGTTATAGTAAGGTGTAACAAGAAGAAGGGCGTCCGCACCGTCTTCCTGTGCTTGTTGGGAAAGCTGGATAGCGTAACGGGTATCGTTGGAACCGGTACCGGCAATGACCGGAACACGGCCTGCAACCTTCTGCACGGTATAGCGAATACACTGCGTGTGCTCCTCATGGTCGAGAGCAGGGGATTCGCCTGTGGTGCCACAGATCACGATGGCATCTGTATGGTTGGCAATCTGATCTTCGATAATACGCCCAAGTTCATCATAATTTACGCTTCCGTCAGCGTGCATGGGCGTGATAATCGCCACAGCGGCACCGGTAAAAACGGGCTTTTTCATAGGACGTTCTCCTTATTGTTGCTCAATCAAAGTAACCCTTTGCCGCCAGCAATTCTGCCAGCAGAACGCCACCACCGGCAGCGCCGCGCAGGGTGTTGTGGGACAGGCAGACAAATTTGTAGTCGTACTGGTTGTCAGGGCGCAGACGGCCAATGCTTACAGCCATGCCGTTTTCCAGCATGCGGTCCAGTTTGGGTTGCGGACGGTCATTTTCCTCGAAGTAGTGCAGGAACTGTTTCGGAGCGCTGGGCAGTTCCAAATCCTGAGCAGGACCATGGAACTCTTTCCAGGCTTTCAGAATTTCCTCCTGCGTGGGCTTATTGGCAAAGCGTACAAACACAGCCCCCATGTGTCCGTCGGATACCGGAACACGCAGGCACTGGGCTGTAAAACGCGGAGCATCAGCGGAAACGATCTGGTCGCCTTCGATCTTGCCCCACAGCTTCAGCGGTTCCTGCTCACTTTTTTCTTCCTCGCCGCCGATGTAAGGGATCACATTATCCAGAATGTCGGGGAAGGTTTCAAAGGTTTTGCCAGCACCGGAAATAGCCTGGTAGGTGCACACCAGCACGTCGGTGATGCCGTAACCCCGCAGAGGATGCAGCGCAGGAACATAGCTCTGCAGGCTGCAGTTGGATTTGACGGCGATGAAACCGCGCTTGGTGCCCAGGCGTTTGCGCTGAGCCGGAATGATCTCGATGTGATCGGCGTTGATCTCGGGCACGACCATGGGAACGTCCGGGGTAAAGCGATGCGCACTGTTGTTGGAAACCACCGGGCATTCAGCCTTGGCGTAGGCCTCTTCCAACGCCTTGATTTCTTCCTTCTTCATGTTGACAGCGCAGAACACAAAGTCTACCTGCGAAGCCACTTCTTCCACGTTGGAAGCGTCCAGAACGATAAGTTTTTTGGCATTTTCGGGCATGGGGGTCTGCATCAGCCAGCGGCTGCCGACAGCCTCCTCGTAGGTTTTGCCGGCGCTGCGAGCGCTGGCTGCCACTGCCGTCAGATGAAACCAGGGGTGGTTCTCCAGCAACGTTACAAAGCGCTGTCCAACCATGCCGGTGGCGCCGATGACGCCTACATTGTACTGTTTCATAGTTACCAGGACCTTCCTTTCGCTTAAACCCTTCCTATTTCTATGCAGCAACATCCACCTCTGTGAATAATTTGCACAGATAACAAAAAAACCGGCTTGAAAACCGGCACAAAATGCAATATAATATCATATTGCATGTACACAGCGCAACACATTCTATCGAATATGACAGTCTCGCTCCTTTTCGGCAACGAGCCCAGGTCGATACGTGCCGCGTACCGCCTTCGGCGAAGGACCCTTTCACCGCTCCATGCCCTGGCTGGGCTTGCAGAGCAAGCTACTGATGAACTTCGCGCCTCTGTGTTTGCGTTTATTATAGTATTCTGATAATAGATTGTCAACGTAAAAAGGAAGAAAACCATGCTGAAAAAAGATTTTTGGTACGACTTGCCTAAGGAACTGATTGCGCAGGAACCTGCCGATCCCCGTGACGCAGCGCGTCTGATGGTTCTGAATCGCCAGAATGATACTATTGAGCACGCGGTATTCCACGACCTGCCCCGTTACCTCGAAAAAGGCGATTTGCTGGTGGTCAACAATTCCAAGGTGCTTCCTGCCCGTCTGTTGGGCACCAAGGTGCCGACGGGAGCCGTCTGCGAACTGCTCTTGTTGCGCCAGGTAAAAGGGGACACGTGGGAGTGCCTGGCACGTCCCGGCAAACGTATGCAGCCCGGTACAAAAGTGGAATTTGGCGATGGCAGTCTTACGGCAGTGGTTGATGAAACCATGCCGGATGGCAACAAATTCGTTACCTTTACCTATGATACGGAAACGCTGTACGAAAAGCTGGATGAATTCGGCAAAATGCCGTTGCCGCCATACATCACCAAACAGCTGGAAGATCAGAGCCAGTATCAGACAGTATATGCCAAAGAACTTGGCAGCGCAGCTGCGCCGACGGCTGGTCTGCACTTTACCCCCGAACTGCTGGATACGCTCCGCGCAAACGGCGTCAACGTTGCGGAAGTGACCCTGCACGTGGGCCTGGGCACGTTCCGCCCGGTGAACGAAGATGAGATTGAAGATCATCAGATGCACAGTGAGTGGTATTCGGTAAGTCAGGAAACCGCCGACGCCATTCAGGCAACCCGTGAAGCCGGTCACCGTGTGATTGCGGTCGGAACTACCAGTTGCCGTACGCTGGAAGCCGTTTGGGCCAAATATGGTAAGATCGTGCCTTGCAGCGGAAACACCGACATTTTCATTTACCCGGGAATCGATCTGCACGCCATTGATGGGATGATTACCAACTTCCATCTGCCGGAAAGCACGTTGATCATGTTGATTTCCGCGTTTTACGGATACGAAAAAACCATGGCAGCCTACAAGGTAGCTGTGGAAGAAAAATACCGCTTTTTCAGTTTTGGGGATGCTATGCTGATCCTGTAAAAACAGGTGTCGGTGTTGACTTCCCGCTCAGCTTCTTTTATACTGTAACAAGTAAAGGCGGTGCAGGGAATGCTCATTGCACCGCCGCTTTTTTACAACACACATTGGATAGGGAGAAACTTCCATGCCTTACCGTCTTATCAAACAGGAGGGCGCTGCCCGCCGCGGTGAATTTGTAACCGTTCACGGTACCGTTCAGACCCCCGCTTTCCAGAATGTCGCCACCGCTGCCGCCATCAAAGGCGGGCTTTCCGCACTTGATCTGAAAGAAATCCGCGCACAGGTCATGTTGTGCAACACCTATCATCTGCATCTGCGCCCGGGCGATCAGGTCGTAGCGGACATGGGCGGGCTTCATAAGTTCACCCGTTGGACCGGGCCCATCCTGACAGACAGTGGCGGATTCCAGGTATTCAGCTTGGCCAAACTTCGCCAGATCACCGAGGAAGGCGTCACCTTCAACTCCCATCTGGACGGCCATCGCATCTTTATGGGGCCGGAACAAAGCATGCAGATCCAGGCAAATTTGGGTTCTACCATCGCTATGGCTTTTGATGAATGTGTAGAGAACCCTGCCACCTACGAATATGCTAAAAACAGCTGTGCTCGTACAGCACGTTGGCTGCTGCGCTGTAAAGCGGAAATGGCCCGACTCAAACACGAAAACAAAGCGGTAAACCCCGACCAGTTGTTGTTCGGCATCAACCAGGGGTGCACATTCCGGGATTTGCGTGTGGAGCACATGAAGCAGATTGCAGAGTATGATCTGGACGGGTATGCCATCGGCGGTCTCGCAGTAGGAGAGCCTGCAGAAGTGATGTACGATATCATTTCTGCCGTGGAACCGTTTGCCCCCAAAGACAAGATTCGCTACCTGATGGGTGTAGGTACACCCGGGAATATCATTGAGGGCGTCTACCGCGGTGTAGACCTGTTCGACTGCGTAATGCCCAGCCGCAACGCGCGTCATGGCCATCTGTTCACATGGGATGGCATCATCAACATCAAAAACCTCAAATACGAACGGGATGAGTCGCCCATTGATCCGCATTGCGACTGCCCGGTTTGCCGCAACTTCTCCCGCGCCTATATTCGTCACCTGCAGAAAGCGGACGAAATGCTGGGGATGCGGTTGGCGGTAATGCACAACCTATATTTCTACAATCATCTGATGGAGCGCATTCGGGAAGCACTGGACAACGGCAAGTTCCAGCAATTCCACGATACTTATGTGCATAAATTGGATACCCGTATCTGAATTCTTCCGTTTTATCCCGTTGGAATTTGAGGGAAACCCTTGCGTTGCCTCTATAAATTCGATATAATAGAGAAAATCGTTTAATTTAAGGAGTATACCTGCTATGATCCAGTTCCTGAGCACCGAAACTGCCAGCACCGGCGAAATGATTATCAGCCTGTTGCCGATGATCCTAATTCTTGTTTTTATGTTCCTGATCATTTATGTTCCGCAGAAGCGTCAGGACAAGAAAGATGCGGCCATGCGCAACTCCATCGAAATCGGCGACAAAGTCACCACGATTGGCGGCATCGTTGGCATCGTGTTTGCGATCAGTGAAAAAGACGACACGCTGGTAGTAGAAACCGGCAGCGACCGTACCAAGATTCGTTTCCGCCGTTCTGCCATTTCTGCCGTAGAAAAGCTTGATACCGGTGATTCTAAAAATGTTCCGGCCAAGAAGTAAGGCAACCGTCTAACATATAAAAACGCCCCTTTGCATAGTTTTTACTGTGCAAGGGGGCGTTTTGTATGTCTAGTAAAAGTAAAAAGATTCGTCCGGTACGGTCTGCCCGTACATCATCTCACTTTGTAAAAAAGCAGCCCGCAAGCTCTTTCCAGTCGGTCCTGCGTGCCGCGCTGCTTTCTTTTCTGTGTGGCGTGGGGATTTGTGCTGCTTTACTGGCGGTATTTGCCTTGCTGCTTACGCATACGCCGCTGCCGTTAACAACTGTCCGGCCTTTTGCCTGTGCGGCGGCAGCAGCCGGCGCCACGGTATCCGGCCTTGTTTTGGCCAGGAAGGTAGGGCGCCAACTGTTGCTGTGCGGTTTTGCTTGTGGTTGTTTCTATGCAATTTGTCAGATGGCAGCGGCTTTTATCGCGAGTGGAGCTATCATGCTGCAGAGCGGAGATGTTATGCTGTCCATTGTAATGTTGTTTGGCGGTTTGCTGGGCGGGGCAGTCGCCGCTTTGGGGGTGGCGCACTGATGCGTACTGTGCAGACGCCGACCCGTGTGCATGTTTTTACTCGCAAAACAAGAACAACACGTACATCTGCATTGCAAAAGGGGAGGATTCCTCGTACCACTTACCACTTTGCGGCCGTTTCCGGTATGGTTTTTCTGTGCGCTTTGTTTTTTATACTGGGGTACTTACCCGGTATTTTTGTGGGGCAAGGCGGCAAGTCGGAGCTGGGGCAACAACTGGCTGTGTATTACACAGACTCTGCAAAGGATATTTCGTGGGGAACTTCCTTTTACAGTCAGATGCTTTCTGCCTTTTTACAGCATTTTTCAGTGCTTTTGTGCGGTTTTTCGCCATTTGGTATGGTACTTCTTTTTTTGCTTTTCTTAGCAAAAGGGAGCTTTCTGGGGTTCTGTGCCGCAAATGTTCTTGCAGTTGGCGGAATAAAATCGCTGGTTGTTTATTGGCTGTTGTGGTGTTTACCGAGTCTGGTAATTCTCTTTCTCAGTCTGTGGCTTGCCGGATATGCAATCCCTGTCAGTCGCGGATTGTTTCAAAGCGCTTTTCAGGGTGGCGCGCCTCGGGGCCACTTGAATGCTGCTGTGCGGCGGTTAGCGGTTCGGTTTTTGACCGCGATGTTCTTTTCGTGTTTATTCAGTATTGTTTTCAGTGGCGTCTTCATCCTCGTCAACCGTCTTTTGTGGTGACGATTCTTGAATGTACTGTTGCTTGGCGAGGGGAGAGGACTGCACCGCGGCGCGGAGTTGCTGCTGATTAATGTGTGTATAAATTTGGGTAGTTGAAACACTCTCGTGCCCTAAAATTTCTTTTAGAGCCAGCATATCTACGCCGCCTTGATACATGAGGGTGGCCGCGGTGTGACGAAGCTTGTGGGGAGAAAAACCGCGGCCGCTTAACCCGGCACTCTGCAGACATCGTGCCACGATTTGTTCCACGCGGCGTGCAGTCAGTCGTTTACCGGTACGTTTGGAAACGAACAAAGCGTTCTTGTCTGTCAGGTTCGGCAAGCCGGCGCGAGCCTTTTGATAGTATTCCAAAGCTTGTTTGCAAGCATCATTCAAATAAACAATTCGTTCTTTACCGCCTTTGCCGGTAATCCGGATGGTATCATCCCGGAAATCTCCAAGATCAATACCCACCAGCTCGGCCAGGCGCATTCCACAATTCAAAAACAACGTAATGATGCAAAAATCCCGTTCATAAAAATCGCTTTGTATATTTTTTAACAAATCCAGACTTTCTGTTTCGGTGAGATATTTGGGGAGCGCTTTCTTGGGCGCTCCCAAATTTACATTTTCAGTCGGATTTTGAGAGATTTTGCCCACCTGTGTGTACATATAGCCAAAAAAGCCTTTAAGAGCACTTAATTTTCTGGCTCGGGCACGCGGTCCATTATTGGAACTTCGGGCATAATCCAAATAAGAAAAAATATCTCTTTTTTGTATGGATGCAATGTCCTTCGTGGTGATGTGCGTTAAGTCAATGCTTTCCGGAGCGGCATCCTGACTGACACGCTGCCACTGTTTCATCATGTAGCGAAAGAAACCGCGCAGATCTAGGTAATAACCATTGACTGTCCGCGGAGAACGAAGTTTTACAAAGTCTAGATAATGCAGGTACTCGATCACATCATCCGGAATATCCAAATATGGTGCATGCTGTTCAGGGTGAACGGTATCAATATAACTGCTCAAATGAAAACACCTCAGACAGAAAAGTCGAAATTGCAGGAAGTGATCTTCGAATCATGAATTATAATGTATTATAATTATATCATAATACTTCCCATTTGTAAGCACCGGCAGGCGATCGGATTTACAGACAATATATGGGATAGTTTTATAAAAAAGACATTTTCACAAAGTTATAGAAATTTGAACCTTATTTGAATTTTACATTGCGTACACTTTTTGCATGCGATACAATATTTATTCTCGCGAGGAGCCGGTCAGCCCAAGAGAAAACGCGCCCCGTCAAATCGGCGTAAAGCCGCCTCACGCCCCTCCCTATATTTCGCTAAATTTACATTTAGCGAAATTATATCGCAAGCTTTTTACCAGTTCCCCATTCTTTGGGAAATGTAAACTTCCGAATTATCTTTACTGCAAAAGTAAGATTATGGGATGTCGGAGCCTTTTCGTCTATGTCCTCTATGCACTCCTTTGCACCAGTGCATTCGGTAGATTCTTTACGGTAAAGTTACGTACACTTTTTACGTTTATGTACCGTTTTGACATAAGTGTTGTGCAAACTGCACATTTTAACAGCGCTGTTTTGTTGCACATTGTTTTTTATGAATAATTTTTTCACACTTCTGTCGGTGAAATTCCCCCTTGTTTTTGCGGTCATTTTCTTTTACCATAAATAGTGTCAGGCGGGTCCGAACAAACCCCGCCAATTATCAGAACAAAGGAGAAAAACTATGAAAAAAGCACTTGCATTGAGCATGGCTGCCGCGATGGCTTTGAGCCTGGCTGCGTGCACCAGCACCTCAAGCTCCACTGCTGCATCCGACAGTTCTGCTGCCGGTACCTCTGAAGCCGCCTCTACTGCCTCTACCGAGGGCGGCACTGTTGCCAACAAAGACAAGCCTCTCATCTGGTTCAACCGTCAGCCTTCCAACAGCACCACCGGTGCATTGGATATGGAAGCACTGAGCTTCAATGATAACACCTACTACGTTGGTTTCGACGCCAACCAGGGCGCTGAGCTGCAGGGCAAGATGATTGCCGATTACATCGCCGCCCACGCTGACACCATCGACAAAAACGGCGACGGCGTCATCGGTTACGTTCTGGCCATCGGCGACATCGGCCACAACGACTCCATCGCTCGTACCCGCGGCGTTCGCTCTGCTCTGGGCACCGCCGTTGAAGGCGACAACGGCATCGTTTCCGATCCCGTCGGCACCAATGCGGACGGCAGCTCTACCCTCGTTCAGGACGGCACGCTGGAAGTGAACGGCAAGACCTTCACTGTTCGTGAGCTGGCTTCTCAGGAAATGAAGAACTCCGCCGGTGCCACTTGGGATGCCGGCACCGCCAGCAACGCCATCAGTGCTTGGGCTTCCTCTCTGGGCGACAGCATTGATATCGTTGTTTCCAACAACGACGGCATGGGCATGGCCATGTTCAACTCCTGGTCTCAGGAAGCTGGCGTTCCCACCTTCGGCTACGACGCCAACGCTGACGCTGTTGCTGCCATCGCAGACGGCTACGGCGGAACCATCAGCCAGCACGCTGACGTTCAGGCTTACCTGACTCTCCGTTTGATCCGCAACGCCCTGGACGGCGTGGACATCAACACTGGTATTTCTACCGCTGACGATGCCGGCAACGTGCTGAGCGATGACGTTTACTACTACGATGAGGCCTCTCGTTCTTACTACGCTCTGAACGTGGCTGTCACCGCTGAGAACTACACCGAGTTCACCGACTCCACCAAGACCTATGAGCCCGTTTCCGCTCAGCTGGATGCTACCGCTCACCCCGAAAAGACCGTCTGGCTCGACATCTACAATGCCGCCGACAACTTCCTGAGCGCCACTTATCAGCCCCTGCTGGAGAAGTACGACGATCTGCTGAACCTGAAGGTCGACTACATCGGCGGTGACGGCCAGACCGAGGCCAACATCACCAACCGTCTGGGCAACCCCAGCCAGTACGATGCTTTCGCCATCAACATGGTTAAGACGGACAACGCCGCTTCCTACACTGCTCTGCTGAGCCAGTAATCCGGCAACCTTTATATCTTTGAGAACCTGACCGCTAAGTAACACAACGCTATTAGGGAGAAGGAATTCTCCATTTGGGAGAAGGAATTCTCCCTAATAGCGCTTTTTTATGGAAACCGACAGGTGTTTAACCATAGAAACCTGTCAATAAGCAAAAACGGGAGTAACGAGAATGGCAGAAGCGAAAGATGATATCGTCTTGTCAATTCGCGGTATGTGCAAGTCGTTCGGTCGTAACCGAGTGCTTGATCATATCAATCTGGACGTAAAGCGCGGTACTGTCATGGGACTTATGGGTGAAAATGGTGCCGGTAAGTCTACAATGATGAAATGCCTTTTTGGTACATACCAGAAGGACGAGGGCAAAATCTTCCTGAACGGAAAAGAAATCAGCTTCTCCGGTCCTAAGGATGCCCTGGAAAATGGTATCGCCATGGTCCACCAGGAGTTGAACCAGTGCCTGGAGCGCAGTGTTATCGATAACCTGTTCCTGGGTCGCTATCCGGTGAACTCCATGGGTGTAGTTGACGAAGGACAAATGAAACGTAAAGCGGCCGACCTGTTCCGCAAACTGGGTATGACCGTAAACCTGACACAGCCGATGCGGAACATGTCTGTTTCGCAGCGGCAGATGTGTGAAATTGCCAAGGCAATTTCTTACAACGCCCAGGTCATTGTTCTGGACGAACCCACCTCCTCCCTGACGGTGCAGGAAGTAGATAAGTTGTTTGAAATGATGCGGATGCTGAAAGCGCAGGGCATTTCGCTGATTTACATTTCCCACAAGATGGACGAGATCTTCGAAATCTGCGATGAAGTCTCGGTGCTGCGTGACGGCAACTTGGTCATGACCAAGAGCACCAAAGACACCGACATGAACGAGCTGATTGCCGCC
>NZ_JACJKP010000983.1 GCF_016901605.1 Gemmiger formicilis | reverse complement strand
GGCGGTTTTGAACCGGCGGGTGCCCAGCAGCCACAGGCCGAACAACCCGCAGAAGAAGAAACAGAACACTAGGAAGAAATACTGGGTCAGGCACCCTGCCATGGTGGCGGCGGCGGTGTTCCTTTTGAACATCGGCACCCAGGGCATGGCGGTCTTTACCCGGATGTACGCCCTGCTTATGCTGGAAACCGTGGTGCTGGTGGCCCTGCATCTGCGGC
>NZ_JACJKP010000982.1 GCF_016901605.1 Gemmiger formicilis | reverse complement strand
AATTTTTGCAGCCTGACCAATGAACAGGTGGAGCGGTATCTCGCACGATTCCGGGAGCTGGAGATCATCTGTGACATGCCCGATGCAATCATTTGCTTTCCATGCTCACCGCAAAGGAAAAAGGTGCCGTACACCACATCATCGATTTCGGACAAACCCCGGTTCGGCTGCAGTGGGATGACCTTCCCTTCATCATTGAGGACAAGGCAGACGTTTTC
>NZ_JACJKP010000981.1 GCF_016901605.1 Gemmiger formicilis | reverse complement strand
AACACCGCTCCAACGTGTTTGATACCTGGCTGGAACAGGACAAGATATCCTGCCTGCCTAACTATGCACTACCTGCGGTGATCTCCCCAACGGCATTTACCTCGATGGTGCCGATCACCCGGTCAATGTACTCATCCAGTTCCCGGTCATTGACGCAGTTCATCTTGGACAGCTTTTGCTTGATAATACCCTTACACAGCGAGAGCCGTTTTTCCGAG
>NZ_JACJKP010000980.1 GCF_016901605.1 Gemmiger formicilis | reverse complement strand
CGCACCTGGGCCACCATTGCCGGTTTGTGCCCACCTGCAGCGAATACGCCATGCAGGCCCTGGCCGTCCACGGTCTGGTCAAGGGTCTGATTTTAACGGTCTGGCGGCTTTTGCAAACAGCTTACCCAGTGTTTTGCTCAGCTGGGTGCTTTTCAGGTGCGGGGTCTGACCGCGGGCTACCAGTATTATATCATACCCGCCGATATTTTGCGAGAGGT
>NZ_JACJKP010000979.1 GCF_016901605.1 Gemmiger formicilis | reverse complement strand
CGAAATCTGGCAAGCGGCCGGTTTTACCGAGCGCGTGGAAGGCGACGGCTGCATCATTCCCAACTATCTGACGCCCCCGCTGCGGGACAACACTGAGTACTACTACTTTACCAATCCCAAGACCAAGGTGACCAGCAAGCTGGAACCCACCGCGATCCCCGGCTTCAAGGCCAGCGGACGCCTGAAAGAGAAAGTCGCCCAGTAAATCCTCTTACCCC
>NZ_JACJKP010000978.1 GCF_016901605.1 Gemmiger formicilis | reverse complement strand
TTTGCCCAGTGCAGGAGCTCCAAAGCTGCATACCGGTCAAGTAAACCATGTAGGTTTTGGTTGCGGTAATGCTTAAGACAGTTGTGACAGGCGCTTTCGCATGTACAGCCAGAAGAACCAAACTGCATTTTTGTGAGTGACGCCTGCTTAAAGTATGCCAAGCCGTATGCTGTGCAGCAAATCACCAATTTTATTTAGCGAACGTCTCTTTCAAACAA
>NZ_JACJKP010000977.1 GCF_016901605.1 Gemmiger formicilis | reverse complement strand
CACGCCCAGGTCGGCCAACCGGCGGATGGTATCTTCCAGATAAACGCTGCTCTGTACCTGACGCACCAGAAGGTCCGCAATGGAATCAGCGGGAGCTTTTTCGTGGCCCAGGCATGAGTGAACAGCAGAACACCCGTCCCGCGGCACTTGTGACCGGCGGCGGGCGCGGTATTGGCCGGGCTATTTGCCTGGCATTGGCAAAAGCGGGGGTTGACCTG
>NZ_JACJKP010000976.1 GCF_016901605.1 Gemmiger formicilis | reverse complement strand
TTGCCTATCGAAGGACGGAGCCTCAGGCCTCGGTAAATACCTTGGCCATGATCTTCCAGCCGTCCGGGCCCTTCTTCTGGGCGTGGAAGTCCACATAAACGGTACTTGCCGCAGGGAGTTGCGTAGAGCTTTTCCTGCATGGCTGTCACCTCCTGCGATTTCTACTTTCATTATACAGCAGACCCGGGGAAAGCACAGCCCCTTGGAGCAGCATGGAC
>NZ_JACJKP010000975.1 GCF_016901605.1 Gemmiger formicilis | reverse complement strand
ATTCCGTACTTTTGCCATCGGCAATCATCGCCATTACCGGTTTTTGGCAGCCTGCTGCCCCGCATACCACAGGCGGAACACCTGCTCCGCCGTGGCGGCAAGGTTCTGGCGGGCCTGTGTACCATCACCACCGACCAGGTGATGCCGGAACTGGCAGAGTGCGAATTCAAGGTCGCCTGCGATGTGACCAATCCGTTGTGCGGGGCGCAGGGCAGCAG
>NZ_JACJKP010000974.1 GCF_016901605.1 Gemmiger formicilis | reverse complement strand
GAACTGGCGATGACCGAGGAAGAAAAGGATGTTCTGCGTGAGCATGGCCATGAGTACGGCGCGGCTACCGGTCGTCCCCGTCGGGTTGGTCCCTTTGATGCGGTTGCCAGCCGGGCATCTTTTCCACAACAGGCTGTGCGTCATCCAGCGTTTTGCCCATGGGGAACCGGGTGGTCAGGCTGCCGTCAGACAGACGGTACTGCGCCACTACGGGGATT
>NZ_JACJKP010000099.1 GCF_016901605.1 Gemmiger formicilis | reverse complement strand
CAAGTAAGCATACAACCAAAAAGAGCCGGTTTCCCCTACGGGAAACCGGCTCTTTTGTTTGGCATTATTGGTAAACGATGGCTTTTTTGACGCGGTCGGAATCTGCCGCGCTGCCCAGCAGCCGGGCCAGGGCCAGGGCAAAGGGAATGGCAGCACCCAGGGCTTCGCCGGTAACGATGTTGCCGTCGATGGTCAGGGGCAGCCCGGTGTATTCGGCACCGGCTTCGGTAAGGGGGGCATCCATGCCGGGGTAGACCGTAGCCTTTTTACCCTTCAGAACGCCGAAATCCGCCAGAACGGTGGGGCCTGCGCAGATGGCGGCCACCAGTTTGCCGGCGGCAGCAAAATCCTGGCAGACCTTACGCACGGTGGCATCGGCTTTCAGGTTGTTCACACCCGGAATTCCGCCCGGCAGGATGCAGGCGTCATAGGCAGCATAGTCTACATTTTCAGCCAGGGCGTCGGCTACCACATGGACCTGACGTGCGCTGGTCACGGTCTGGTTGCCGCCCACGGCGGCAATGGTTACCTCCACCCCGGCGCGGCGCAGAATGTCCACGCAGAGCAGGCCCTCGCATTCTTCCAGGCCGGGGGCAAAAAAGATGACAGCTTTCGACATAAAAAACGACCTCCTTTGGTGTTGGAACTGTATGGTGGCCGGGGTTATTCCCAGCCGAACAGAAAACGGAAACAGCGGTCCAGCTGGGTGCGCCAGTCGGCTTCGCAGTGCCGTCCTTCCATCTGGAAATAGGGGTATACCGCAGCGCCTTTTTCGTTCAGAAGGCGGGTCACCGTCAGGGCATTGTCGGTGTACTCCGCCAGCTGGTGCTGCCCGTTGGCTTCGTTTTCGCCCCAGCTCAGGTAGACGCGGGTGTCGGGCCGCAGCAGGGAAATCTGCAGGTCGGCGGTCAAGGCGGGCATGCAAAGCCGCACCGACGGCGACAGACAAGCTGCTTTGCTGAACACATTGTTGTAAGCCGCTACGGCGTACAGGCTCATCAGACCGCCCATGCTGGACCCGCCGATGGCGGTGTGCAGCCGGTCCGGCAGGGTGGGGTAGTGGGCGTCGATCCAGGGCTTGAACTCCCGCACCAGCCAGCCCATATAGGTTTTGCCGGTGCCGTTGATGCCGTCGAACCAGTCGGAGCGGTAGGGGCAGTATTCTTCCAGCCGGCGGTTGCCTTCGTGGTTGCACTCCGGCGCAGCTACAATGGCCTGGGGGTGTGCGTCCAGATATTCTTTCAACCCCCAGCAGGTGCCGTAGGTGGCGGTAGAATCAAAAAACAGGTTGTGGCCGTCAAACATATACACCACCGGATACCGCTTGCCGCTGGTCTGCCAATCATCCGGCAGGTACAAAAAGACCTTGCGGTCCAGACCATAGGGAGTAATGTGGGTAATGAAGGTTTCAACCATGGCGGTCCGCACTCCTTTTAACAAAATTCATTTGTTTGTTTTATTGTACCGCATCCGGGGGCTTTTTTCAATCGGCAGGTTGCATTTTAGAGGGGGTGGTGATAAAATACCGTTAACTTGGGAGAGGGTGTGAAAACATGGAAGAAGTTCGGTCGTTTTTTAAGAAAAAAGATGTAATTTTATCGGCCCAGCGCTATGGCATTGACGCCATGGGCGCTATGGCCCAGGGATTGTTTGCCAGCCTGCTGATCGGTACCATCATCAAAACGTTGGGGGAACAGCTGGGACTGGCATTTTTGGTTTCTGCCGGCAGTTATGCGGCAGCGGTGGCAGGCCCTGCCATGGCGGCGTCCATCGGGTATGCGCTGCGTGCGCCCCAGCTGGTGCTGTTCAGCCTGATCGCGGTGGGCGGTGCCGCCAATGAACTGGGCGGTGCCGGCGGGCCGCTGGCGGTCTACCTCATCGCCATTGTGGCGGCGGAAGCAGGTAAGCTGGTCAGCAAGGAAACCCGTATGGATATTCTGGTCACCCCGGCGGTGACCATTCTGGTGGGCACCGGGCTCAGTGTGCTGTTTGCCCCGGCCATCGGTGCCGCGGCCAGTGCGGTGGGCGGTGTGATCATGTGGGCCACCGAACTGCAGCCGCTGCTTATGGGTATCCTGGTGTCGGTCCTGGTGGGTGTGGCGCTGACGCTGCCCATCTCCAGTGCGGCCATCTGCGCGGCTCTGGGCCTTACGGGGCTGGCTGGCGGTGCGGCTGTGGCGGGCTGCTGTGCACAGATGATCGGCTTTGCGGTGATGAGCTACCGGGAAAACGGCATTGGCGGTCTTGTCAGCCAGGGGCTGGGGACCAGTATGCTGCAGATGCCCAATATTCTGCGCAATCCCCGGATCTGGATTCCCCCCACACTGGCCTCGGCCATTACCGGCCCGCTGGCAACCTGTCTGTTCCGGTTGGAGATGAACGGCCCGGCGGTTTCCAGCGGTATGGGAACCTGCGGCCTGGTGGGGCAGATCGGCGTATACACCGGCTGGGTGGAGATGGGCAAGACCATCACTGCCTTTGACTGGGCCGGGCTGGTATTGATCTGTTTTGTATTGCCCGCGGTACTCAGCACATTGTTCTGCGAAGTGCTGCGCAAAGAAGGCTGGATTGCAGAGAATGATCTGAAACTGAACGCCTGAACGCATTCCGTTGACGGAACCAAAAAACGGCAGCCCTGCTGGGGCTGCCGTTTTTGCTGCTATTTTACTGCAAAAAGAAAAGCGAGACGGCCACTGCCCCGTCTCGCTTTTATAAAAGAAGGAGAAAAACAGAACGTCTTGCCGCTCGTCTATCGAACGGAACCCACCCCTCTACAAGTGGATGCCCTCCAGCTTGACCGGCAGGGCGCTCTGGTATTCTTCCTCTTGCTGCAGAAAGCGTTTCTTCAAAAAAGCGCCTTGGTACGGCTGCGCGTACCAACCGTTCCAAAGCGCCATTGCTTTCTGTGCCATTATAGTACAACATTTCGACGGCATTTGCAAGAGGATTTCATGTACAATGTGCTGTAAAATGCGTGTTAAAAGTTGTGCAACTTACACAATTCCTGCGTTCTCCCGTACCCGGCTGTCAATATCCGGCAGCAGATCCCGGTAACTCTGGGCGTCAATGTCCCAGGTTTCGTATCCGGGCTGGCCGCGGTGGTCTTCCAGGGAATACTGTTCCAGAAGATACTCCCCCAGGGCCGCGGTGACCTTTTGGGCACCCAGCCAGTTCAGGTGGGTGCCGCCGTCGGCGGTGTCGGTGGTCCAGTCGATGCCGGGATTGTATTCGGCCATGTTGAAGTCCAGGTAAGGCACACCGTTTTCTTCGGCAAAAGCAGCAACGCCGTTGTGCCGGGCCAGATTCCAACCTACGGCGGCGGGTACCGTGACCAGCAGCACTTCGCTGTCGTGGTCGGCACACAGCTGCAGGATGCGCTGCATATAGAACTTGACCAGGAAGGGGATGGATTCGCTGGCGCCGGTATCGTACATATAATCGGTGTTGGGGCGGCCGGCCACATCGGTAATGGGGGTGTAGCCTTTGTTCACATCCCGCCAGCTGTAGTCTTTTTCGGTCAGCAGGTTGTCCGGCCGCAGGTATTTCCAGTTGTCATGGAAGCGAAGCAGCGGCAGCAGCTCGTCGGCAATATCTCCCAGGGCGCTCTGCATGGTGCTTTCGCTGCTCTTTTTGGAGTAGGCCGGGGCGGTACACAATACCACCACCCGCGGGTTCTGCTCCTCGTAAATTTGCTTCAGGCGATAGTACAGGTTGTACATGGACATCCACCCGGCTGCATAGGTGTAGCCGGTGATGCCGTACTCATCGTACCATTTCATGGGGGCAATGCCCTGGGCGGCGTTGGAATCCCCCAGAACCAGTACATCGATGGTGTCAAAGTCTTCGCCCAGGATGCCGCCCGCTGTGTAGCCTTCCAGATACCGGTTGGACTGGGGCATCAGGTAATGCCCCACGGCCAGTACCAGCATCAGCAGCACCAGCAGGAACGCGGTGATCCGCAAAAGGTTTTTTTGCCAGGTTTGTAAAGACATAACGGTAAACTCCCACTTTGTCAGAACTGCGCGTAGATAAAGGCGGCCGGGTCATAGTTGTCGCCGTAGGCGCCAAAGATCATGACCGCCAGCATGCCGCCGCAATAGACGGCCCAGCGCAGCGGCAGCGGCTGCCGTGCAATGGACTCCCGGATGGCAACCCCGCGCTCATGCAGCAGGTCCACAACCAGCAGCACCACGGCCCCGATCACCAGCACCCACAGGTCCTGTACGTCCAGCTTGATCAGCAGGCTGCCCTCGTAGGGGCGCAGCAGGCTGGCCAGCATATCCAGGGCGGCACGGGTTCCGTTGGAACGGAACAGCAGCATGCCGAAGTTGACCAGCACAAAGGTGCGCACCATCTGCCACAGTTTGTACCAGCGGCAGGTGCGCCACCGGGCCAAGCCGGGGCAGACGCGCAGCAGGGTAGGCTCAGCCAGTTCTCCCAGCCATTGCAGCAGGAAGTAGTACAGGCCATACACCACATACAGCCAGCCGGCGCCATGCCAGAGGCCGATGGCCAGCCAGGTCAACAGCAGCCCGGCCCATACCGGCATGCTGCGGCCCAGGGCTGCACCAAACCGGGTGCGGCACCATTTGCCGAAGCGCATCATGGGCTTGCTGACGATGACCGGCTGGAACAGGTATTCCCGCAGCCAGGCACCCAGCGTGATGTGCCAGCGGCGCCAGAATTCGCTGACACTGCGGGCGAAGAAAGGCTGGCGGAAGTTTTCGGCGAGGGGCACCCCGAAACATTCGGCGGCGCCCAGGACCATATCCATGCAGCCGGAAAATTCGGCATACAGCTGCAGCGTATACAGCAGGGTGGCAACCAACACGGCAGCACCCGAGTATTTGGTCCAGTCGTCAAAAACGGCTTTTACATACATGTTGGCCCGGTCGGCGATGATGAGCTTTTTCATCATGCCCCACAAAATCCGCTGCACACCAAAGGTGAAGGCGCGGTAGTCGGGCTTGGGCGGGTCCAGCAGCGCCGGGGAGATCTGCCCCCAGCGGTCAAAGGGGCCCTCCACCACATGGGGCCAGAAGCTCAGGTAGAGCAATACCTGCCAGTAGTGAGTTGCGGGCCGGGTAGTGCCGCGGCGCACATCGAACAGGTAGCTCATGGCCATCAGGGTAAAAAAGCTCAGACCCACAGGCTGCACAAAACTGGGGGCGCTGACCTGCAGCGCAAAGGGAAGCTGAGCCAGCAGGCTGTTGAGCGAGCGGACCAGAAAGGGCAGGTACTTCAGCCAGATGAGCAATCCCAGCAAACCGGCCACGCCGGCAGTGACCAGTCCCTTTTGCAGGGCGGTAAACTGCTTTTTGGCCGCTTTGCGGGCGGCGGGGTCCAGGGCCGGGGCCGTAGCGGCCTGCAGCTCCTGCAACCGGCCCAATCCCAGGCCCAGCGCCCAGGTAAGGGCCGCGGCCAGCAACAGCCAGACCGTGTAGGTGCCGGCCATCAGCCAGTAAAAAATCAGGCTGCCGCCCAGCAGGGCCGCCGGGCGGTACCGCTGCGGCAGCAATGCCCAGGCTGCCCAACACAGGGGCAGAAAGATACATAAGTACGGAAAAGAGTTATAAGCCATAGACAAACTCCCTCAGGGTGGAAAGTTGGTGCCTTCCGGCTCAGTCCTCCAGTCGGTTGACCAGTTCCAGAATGGCGTTTGCGGTGTGGAAATTTTCTTCTTTCAGGTCCAGGGGGCTGATCTCCAGGTCGAATTCTTCGGCCAGGGCCATCACCACGGACATAATGTCCACCGAATCCAGTACGCCGGTGCGCACCAGTTCGGCATCCGGTTCCACCTGGATGCCGGGTTTCACTTCCGAAAGGATCTGCAGGATCTCATCAATGGTATGCATGGTTTTCGTCCTCCTTGCATTGTTCGCGCAGTACAGCGCGGTCGATTTTTCCGTTTTGGTTCTGGGGCATTGCTTTCAGGCGGCGGTATACGGCGGGCTGCATATAGGCAGGCAACCGCTGGGCCAACCGGGTGCGCAGGGCTTCGGTCAGGTCCCGCCCGGCGGTGAAAAACAGCACAAGGCGGTCCCGGGGGGCATCGTATACGCAGGCACAGCTTTGCAGCCCTTCCTGCCCGAAAGCCGCCGTTTCGATCTCGCCCAGTTCAATGCGGTAGCCCATGTGCTTGATCTGATTGTCGGCCCGGCCCATGTATTGCAGCAATCCCTCTTCATCATACCGCACCAGATCGCCGGTGCGGTAGATCGTTTCGGGGTAATGGGGCTGCAGCGGATTGGGGCAAAAGCGGTCGGCGGTTTTGTCGGGCATATTGTAATACCCGGCTGCCAAAAAACTGCCCCGGGCGCACAGCTCGCCCACTTCGCCGGGGGCGGCGGCCTTGCCGTCCGGGGTCAGCACCAGCAGACCGCAGTTGTCACAGGCACGGCCGATGGGCAGCGGTTCGTCGTCGGCAAAGTCCCGGTCTACGATGTAATAAGCGCAGATGTCGGTGGTTTCGGTGGGACCGAACAGGTTGGCGAAAAGGGCGGTGGGGTAATGGGCCCGCCAATAATTCAGGTAGGGGGTGGGCATGGTTTCGCCGGCAAACAGAACGGTGCGCAGCGGCGGCAGTGCCGTATAATCCAGCGCTTTCCAGCGCACCACCCCGCCCAGGGCCGAAGGCACCCAATACAGGGTATTGACGCCATGGGTGGTCAGGTAGTCCAGCAGCTGCACCGGGAAGGAAAACAGCCGTTTGGGCAGGATCTGAATCTGGGCGCCGGTGCGCAGCGAGGTGTACAGGTCGGTCACCGACATGGAAAAGTAGAAGGGAGTCTGGTTGCCGAACACGGTGGTTTCGTCAATGCCGAAAGTCCCGGCTGCCCAGGCGCTGTAAGCCAGCACAGCGCGATGCTGTACGGCCACCCCTTTGGGGGCGCCGGTGGAACCGGAGGTGAACAGAACGTAGGCAAGATCGGTATCGATGGCTTCCGCCCGCAGGGTCTGCAGTACAAAGGGTTCCGGCGGCTGGGCCAGCCCGTCGGCTACACCCAGAATCGGGCAGTTCAGGCCCAGGGCCTCGGCAGCGGCCCGGTGGGCTGCGTCGGTCACCAGCAGGGCCGGTTCCAGCTGGTCTGTAATGCGCCGCACCCGCTCCGGCGGCTGGGCGGTATCCAGTACGGTGTAATAACCGCCGGCGGCCAGGGTGCTCAGCATAGCCAGCAGACAGGGAACTTCATGGTCCAGGTAAAGAGCTACCGGACGCCGCTGTACCTTGTGCCGGGTCATGGCAGTGCCGATGCTGTGTACAGCCAGCCCTACCTGGTGCCAGGTCAGGGTGCCGTGTTCGTCACCGAACGCCGGGCGGTCCTGCCAGCGCTGCACGGTGGAATCCAGCAATTCCAGAAGATGTTTCATAATGCTTCCTTTTTATACAACGGGAAAAGGTCGGTTTTCCGCTCCGCGGAAGGCAGGGCGGTCGCTACCAGTATACCATATTTTCCGTTAAGAAAATGTAAAGAAATGAAGAAAAAGCGCGCGGGACGGAGCTTTTCACCATCCTGCGCGCTTTTTATCATTACATTTTACGAAAAAACGGGTTTATTGCGCCTCGACGGGAACCGTCCAGCCCTTGGTATCGGGCAGTTTGCCCCACTGGATGCCGGTCAGCGTGTCGTACAGTTTCTGGGTCAGCTCGCCAATCTTGCCGCCGCTGATGTGGGCTACCTTGCCCTCCCAGTCCAGTTCCTTGACGGGGGAAACAACCGCTGCGGTGCCGGTGCCAAAGACCTCTTCCAGCTTGCCTTCGTCGGCAGCCTTCATGACGTCGGCAATGGCCAGCTTGCCCTCGATCACTTCGTAACCCCAGTCCTTCAGCAGTTCGATGATGGAACGGCGGGTCACGCCGGGCAGCACCGTGCCGGTGCAGGCGGCGGTGTAGATCTTGCCGTCGATCTTGAACATAATGTTCATGGAACCGACTTCCTCAACGTACTTCTTCTCTACGCCGTCCAGCCACAGCACCTGGCTGAAGCCCCGTTCCTCGGCCAGTTCACCGGCCTTGATGGATGCGGCGTAGTTGCCGCCGCACTTGGTGAAGCCGGTCAGGCCCGGAGCAGCACGGATGTATTCGTCTTCCACGTAGATGCGCACAGGGTCCAGACCCTCGGCATAGTAAGCGCCGGAAGGCGAGCAGATGATGGCAAAACGGTAATGCTTGGCGGCATGCACGCCCAGGCCTACGTCGGTGGCAACGCAGAAGGGGCGGATGTACAGCGAGGCACCGTCCGAATGGGGGACCCAGTCACGGTCCACATCCACAATGGCCTTTACGGCCTGCACAAAATCCTCCGGCGGAATGGGGGGCATGCCCAGACGGTCGGCAGAATCATTGAAGCGGTTGGCGTTGCAGTCGGGGCGGAACAGCTGAATCTTGCCTTCGGCGGTACGGTAGGCCTTCATGCCCTCAAAGATTTCCTGGGCATAATGCAGTACCGTGGTGGCCGGGTCCATCTCCCACGGGCCGTAGGGGACGATGCGGGCGTCATGCCAGCCCTCGCCCTCGGTATAGTCCATCAGGAACATGTGGTCGCTGAAAATTTTGCCAAAGCCAAGTTTGCTTTCGTCCTGCGGCTTCGCTTTGGGCGCAGTCGTTTTGGTGATCTTGATGTCCAACATGATTTACACTCTCCCTGTTATCTCAATGCCGCCAGGCGGGCCGCCGCACAGCAACCCGGAAGCAGTTTAGACAATTATAGCGCTCTAAAGCGGTAAATACAAGCCCTAATTTGCACAGCGGCGGTTGCGGGAAACAAAAAAATGCGGTACAATGGGCCTGTACTTTGAGGATGATCGGGAAAGGATGGCACCTTTATGATAAAAGGCGTGATTTTTGATATGGATGGCCTGATGTTTGACACAGAGCGCATCTGGGATACTTTCTGGGAACCTGCCTGTGAAGCACTGGGCGTACCCATGCCGGAGGATACAGCGGCCTTTTATGCCAGCGGCCGGGGCCTGGCCGGGCAGTATCTGGTGGAACATGTGCAGAAATACTTCCCCCAGATTGCCCCCCGCAAAATGCTGGACAAGGTCTGGCAGATCGGCGAAGCGCGTTTTGCCCAGGGCGTTCCCTGCAAGCCGGGCCTGAAGGAACTGCTGGCGACCCTGGAAGAAATGGGGATGCCCCGCATTGTGGCCAGTTCCAGCCCCCGCAATATGATCGAACAGAATCTGCAGACCACCGGCACGGCACGGTATTTCCACGATATCGTCTGCGGTGCGGATGTGCAGCACAGCAAACCGGCGCCGGATATCTTTCTGGAGGCGGCCCGCCGCCTGGGCCTGGACTGCCATGACTGCCTGGTGCTGGAGGACAGCTTCAACGGTGTGCGTGCCGGGCATGCAGCCGGTGCGGTGACGGTGATGGTGCCGGACCTGGCCCAGCCGGACGAAGAGATCCGTCAGCTGTATAATGTTTGCTGCCATGACCTTTTTGAGGTGCGGGAGCTGCTTCTGGCGGGAAAACTGTAAGAAAAAATCAACCGGCCGCTTGTATCGCGGCCGGTTTTGCGTTATACTGTGGATTGGCAGCCCCCGTGGCTGTACATTTGCGCTGTACTCCCGAGATGTAGGAGACGGCAGCAGGAGGAAAATTGAATATGAAAAATCGTACCAACGTCCGTTGGCTTACCCAGCTTGCGCTGCTGGTGGCCATCTTGCTTGTGCTGAACTATACGCCGTTGGGCTACCTGCAGATCGGCCCCCTGTCGGCGTCGCTGCTGACGGTACCGGTTGCCATCGGCGCTATGACCATGGGCCCCACGGCGGGGGCCATCCTGGGCGCGGTATTTGGTGCAACCAGCTTCATCCAGGCGGTGGAAGGCAAAAGCGCTATGAGTGCGGCACTGTTCAGCGCCAGCCCCTTGGGCACTTTTGTGGTCTGCGTGGTGGCCCGTGTGCTGATGGGCCTGTGTGCGGCGTGGATTTTCCGGGCTTTGCGCAAGGTGCTGCCCAAGCAGGAAAAGTTCTGCTGCTTTGCGGGCGCACTGGCGACCCCGGTGCTGAACACCGTGTTCTTCATGGGCTTTTTGGTATTGCTTTTTTATAACATCGATTATGTGCAGAACCTGGCACAGACCCTGGGGGCCGATAACATCTTTATGTTCATCGTGCTTTGCGTAGGTGTGCAGGCGGTGGTCGAGTGGGTCATCTGCTGCCTGGTGGCAGGGGCTGTTACGCTGCCGGTGCGCAAATTCCTCAAATTGAACTGACATTGTGTTCGGGGGCATTCCCGGACTGTACATTCTCTCTACACTGTACCGCCTCGCATCCGCAAGGATGCGGGGCGGTACAGCTTTTTACAGGCGGCCTCTTGTGGCTTTGCCAAGGGCGGGATACAATAATAAATAACAGTAAAAACAGCGGATACCCGGAACCATGCGCTCCCCCGGATAGGGGGCGCACGGTTCCCCAAAAGGAGGAAAACAGCCATGAAGAATGAACAGGTCGTAACCGCCGCTCAGATGAAAGCCATAGAGCAGGCAGCCAATGAGAGCGGGCTTTTGTACATTCAGATGATGGAAAATGCAGGCCGGGCTGCCTGGGCAGAACTGGCCGGGCGTTTTCCGCAGCCGGGCAGGCTGCTGGTGGTGGCCGGAAAAGGCAACAACGGCGGCGACGGTTTTGTTATGGCGCGGGTGGCGGCCAAGAGTGGCTGGCAGGTGACGGTCTGGCTGGCAGAAGGAGAACCCCAAACGCCGGATGCCATCACCAACCGGGAATTGCTGCGCACACTGCCGGTTACGGTTCTGCCTGCGGAACAGTGCCCTGATTCCCGGGGATGGAACGCGGTGGTGGATGCTTTGTACGGTACCGGTTTCCACGGCGCACTGCGCCCGGCGGGGCAGGCTGCCTGCGGACTGCTGAACCAAAGCCGGGCGGCGGGCGCCTTTTTACTGGCAGTGGATTTGCCCAGCGGCGTTTGTGCCGATACCGGCGTGGCGGCCAATGGGGCGGTACAGGCTGATCTTACGGTAGCGTTTGACAGCAGAAAACCGGCCCACACGGCACCGGAAGCGGCGATATTCTGCGGCGAGGTACGGCTGGCGGATATCGGTATTCCGGAAGAGTGCCACCGGATATAAAAAACAGAAAAGGGCTTCCCTCAGTGAACGC
>NZ_JACJKP010000973.1 GCF_016901605.1 Gemmiger formicilis | reverse complement strand
ATGGTGGTTTCCGTACCGCCGCCCAGTGCCAGTAAATTCACCTGCATCCTGCCATCCACTCCTTGCAAAAATCCAAAACATCCTGATAGGATTCTCCATCTTCTTCCGGACGGCTGGAACAGGCAGATATGATTCCGGTTCTGCAAGATAAGACGTTATGTATTGACGCCACACATCCCTACGCCACACAGGTGACTCAAAATATCCGGGAAGCGGCT
>NZ_JACJKP010000972.1 GCF_016901605.1 Gemmiger formicilis | reverse complement strand
CAAGTAAGCATACAACCAAAAAGAGCCGGTTTCCCCTACGGGAAACCGGCTCTTTTGTTTGGCATTATTGGTAAACGATGGCTTTTTTGACGCGGTCGGAATCTGCCGCGCTGCAGTTCAATCCAGGCGAGGTCGCCCCGTTCCAGGCCGTGGATGAGTACCTCGGCCGTGGCAATATTGGTGGCTACCGGGATGGTGTGCATATCACACAGGCGCAA
>NZ_JACJKP010000971.1 GCF_016901605.1 Gemmiger formicilis | reverse complement strand
CGCGGGGTCCACCGTGCGGCTTTTTGCCACTTCCTCGGCGGCCACTTCCTTGCAGGTGCGCTGCCCGCCATTGGGAGATTTGCGGTCACAATACTTTGCAGCTGAGCTGAACGGCAGACTCAGCCGCTTTTTGTACATGTCCGATGCCTGTCGCAAAGCTACCATTACCCGCTGGAGGGCAGAAGTAAAGCCCCTGGTGTCGCAGGCATCGGAGCATC
>NZ_JACJKP010000970.1 GCF_016901605.1 Gemmiger formicilis | reverse complement strand
TCTTTCATAGGTTGCGGGGCCATGCGCGGGTAAATGCAGCTGGAGCCGAGAAACTCCAATTTTTTGCATCCATTTTGCCAGGCAGAATGGATCACATTCATTTCCAGCGTCATGCCCACCAATTTGTATGGCCCCAATGACAACTACCATCCTACCCACAGCCACGTGGTGCCGGCTTTGATTCGCCGTTTTCATGAGGCCAAGGAACAGAATCTTCC
>NZ_JACJKP010000969.1 GCF_016901605.1 Gemmiger formicilis | reverse complement strand
GCCGAATGTAAATATATTCCGTGACCCGCGCTGGGGCAGAGGGCACGAAACCTATGGCGAAGATCCGTATCTGACCTCTCGCTTGGGCGTACGCTTTGTGGAAGGTATGCAGGGCGATGACCCGGACTATCTGCGCGCCGCTGCCTGCGCCAAGCATTTCGCAGTCCATTCTGGCCCTGAAGATCAGCGGCACTATTTTGATGCCAAAGTTTCCCAAC
>NZ_JACJKP010000968.1 GCF_016901605.1 Gemmiger formicilis | reverse complement strand
TGCGCCCCCCTGATGGTCGAACGTCAGCGGGACGGATTGTCCCGGTGGTCGGGCCGCTCCAGCCCATTTCCAATGTTCAACCCCTCCATGTATCGTCTGTACCGTTGCGGTGAGGATGGCGAGAATTTTTGCAGCCTGACCAATGAACAGGTGGAGCGGTATCTCGCACGATTCCGGGAGCTGGAGATCATCTGTGACATGCCCGATGCAATCATTTG
>NZ_JACJKP010000967.1 GCF_016901605.1 Gemmiger formicilis | reverse complement strand
TGAGTCCTGTGAGATCCCGATGAAATCCGTGCGGAACATTGCTTACAGGCTTAGATCGCTGCTTGGCTATGTTGGGCTGGAGGATTTGGTGGTCTATGCCAACGGCATATTCAGGCTACTGTTAAACGGGTCAAAGGCCAGTGCGGCTTTGGCCGCCTTGTGCGCATAGACATACTCGCCACACTCGGTCTGGCGTTCTATATACCGGCCGGCGAGCC
>NZ_JACJKP010000966.1 GCF_016901605.1 Gemmiger formicilis | reverse complement strand
CTGGGGCAAGTGGTAATCAATGGCATCAAGATCCTGCTGGGACAGCCGGTAGAAGGTTTCTTTGCCGAGCGTCAGCCCCAGTTCTTGCAGGCTATGGCCGATATGGGCCACCAGCCACCCCACGTACCGGATGTTCCACAGGTAATAGATGGCCATGGGCGCGGCAAAGCAGGCTGCCGCAAAGCCGGTACGGCGGGCAAGCCCTTGTTTGAACGGTC
>NZ_JACJKP010000965.1 GCF_016901605.1 Gemmiger formicilis | reverse complement strand
TCTTGATGAATTCCAGTTCCTCGCTGACACTTTTATCGCAGAAATCCGCAATATTGATTCCGCCGACAGTCACCGCCAGGCTGGTCGGTTTCAGTCTGCGGCCATGGCAAGCGGTACGGCTTTACACTGGACACGCCCATCAAAGACTTCAGCAAAGAGGCCTTGCATGCGCTGTTGTACGGTACCGGTGAAGAGCGTATAGAAATGCAGCGCGAAAG
>NZ_JACJKP010000964.1 GCF_016901605.1 Gemmiger formicilis | reverse complement strand
GACTGCGACGCCGACGAACTGCTGGCCCGGTTCTGTGCGGTATCGGGACGGGAAGATGTGGTGGATGCCGCCTGTACGGGATATGAGGTACTGCACACCGAAACCCTGGGCCGCACAGATGCCGAGGATAATATCGAAAACGATAAAAAATCCCTGCACATAATTAAAGAAGAAGGTGTTCCCGGCGGTCAGCATACAGAACAGGGCCAGTGCCGCAT
>NZ_JACJKP010000098.1 GCF_016901605.1 Gemmiger formicilis | reverse complement strand
CACACCCAGGCAGGGCGTAAGGGACTGGAAGCAGCGGCTGCCAAGGGGATTCCGGTGATCATTATGGAACCCCTGCGGGGCGGGCGGCTGATCACCGGATTGTCTGCCGAAGCACAGAAGCAAGTGGCCGAAAGCGGTCGTTCCGCGGCCGGTTGGGGATTGCGCTGGCTGTGGGATCAACCGGGCGTCACGGTGGTGTTGTCCGGCATGAACAGCCTGGAAATGATCCGGGATAACGTTGCCCAGGCGGCGAAAGCACATCCCGGCTGTATGACCCCGGAAGAACATGCGTTTGTGGAAAATCTGCGGGACGATCTGCAGGCTTCCATGCGGGTGGGATGTACCGGTTGCGGCTACTGCCAGCCCTGCCCGGCAGGGGTGGATATCCCCGGTGTGTTTGCCAGCTATAATCGTGCCGCTGCGGAAGGCCGCCATGCAAAAATCCAGTATCTGCTTACGACCGGTTTGCGGCGCAAAGGCACCGGCGCCAGCCAGTGCGTTGGCTGCGGCAAATGTGAACAGCATTGCCCGCAGCATCTGCCCATTCGGAAGTTGCTGAAGGATGCCGCCAAAGAACTGGAGGGGCCGATGTACAAGGCGGCCCGCCTGGGGGTCAAGGTTTTAAAGCTCTGGTAACAAACCGGGATGGCGACGGTCATTTCTCTTTCCGCAGTGCGCAGAGCGCCAGGCAGGCAAGTCCCAACCCCAGCAGCGGCATCCCGTGCTGGGGTGTGAGCGCATCCAGTGCCGAAAGGACAGCCACAGCAACGCCCATGGCCAGCGCCAAAGCTTTCAGAATCGTATCGAACAGTTCGCCGACAGAGTTGCCGGCGGGCTGTTTTTCATTTTGGCCGCGCAGCAGTTCATCCAGCGTAAGGCCAAGAATTTCTGCCAGTAAGGGCAGGGAACTTACATCGGGGCAGGAAAGATCGCGCTCCCATTTGGATACCGCCTTATCCGTTACGCCCATTTTTTCCGCCAACTCCAACTGGGTCATGCCCTTTTGTTTGCGGGTTTCCGATATCAACATGCCAAGTGTTTTTTTCATGGTGCCGTTACTCCTTTTCGCGTGGTTTGCTGGCCTTATTGTACACTCTGCAGCGGCAACACTCAACCGACCGGTGGTTTCCCGCTCTCGACCGTTGGTAGAATGCCGTTGGCATGATGATTTTGAATGAAAAGGTGCGCAGGGAATGAACAGGCTTTAAGACGTTGGACGTGTTGGAAAGGAACTGCGGCAGCAGAAAAAATACAAGGCAGGGAACCCGGTACACACCTTGTCCCTGCCTTTTGCAAAAGCATCCATGTCAGTTTGTAAATCTTAACAGATAGCCGTTTGGGTCCTGTATCAGGAATTCTTTTTGTTCTACATTTATTTGATCGACTCGGTATGTGGTGATCATCAAATCTCTATAAAACGCCACCTGTGCCTCTTTGCATCTTGCATACAGGCAATCGATTTCATCTGTTGTAATAGAAAAATTGATCCCTTGCCCTAACGGATAGCGCATTTCTCCTGTATTCCAACCATCTGGGTGCAGCTGCTCAAACATGAACTGACTTCCTTCAAGAGACAGAAAGGCAAATCGGTCTTCTGGTCTTTCATAGATAAGTTCAAAACCGAGGCTTTTATAAAACTCGATAGTTTGGTCAATGTCAAATACGGAAAGTTCCGGTATCATTTTATTGAAATTCATCTTTTCTATATCCCCGTTACCATGTTGCTGCTTTATGGCAGCATGTGTCAATTGTATGCAAAAAAGCCGCAGCCCGGTAACCGGCGTTATTGGGTCGACAACCATGCGATTCCTTTTGCAGTGCGTTGGGCCGCATGGTCATAGTGGTTACCCGTATTCAGCTGAAATATAGTGTGAATCCCTTGGCCTTGATAATAGGCGTGAATGGATTCGGTATTTTCCCGTACGGTTTTCAAAACGGGATTTCGGGTCTTGTTTTCTTTGTCTCCCAGGGAAAAATACACACAATCCGGCAAACATTTGGTCGGGTGCGAAGCGATATACTCATGTATTCCGGGAAACCACAGGGAACCGGACACACTGGCGATACGGGAAAATGCATCTGTATCGTATAGGGCGTACAGGGCAAACAATCCGGCCAGAGAGTAACCTGCCAGACCGCGCCAACAGGGCGTACCGGGCAGGATGCTTTCGGCGGCAGGGAGAATGTCATCGGTAAGCAGGTGCAGGTAATTGTCTGCGCCGCCGGTGAAGGCAGGTGTATTTTTGAATACAGGGGGATGATTCCAGGGGGCTAAGTCATGGTTCCACTCCAGGCCACTGATGGCGATCAGAGAAAAATCAGGAAGCGGATGTTTTTGCAATTCCGAATAAATCTGTAACCCTTCTCCGGAAACAGTGTTCAGATAAATGGCGGGCGCATCCGGCTTTTCACAGGGGAAAACCGACACGTTTTTCCCCTGAATGGTCATGCTGAGCATCGTAACGATCACCTTGCTTTTGCTAAAAACATGCGGGTCCCAACATAGAGGTCTTTGTGCAGCGATTACTTCCGCAAAATCTTTTCCATGGCTTTGCCCTTGGCCAGTTCGTCCACCAGCTTGTCCAGATACCGGATTTCCTGCATCAGCGGGTCCTCAATGGTTTCCACTTTGACGCCGCAGATACTGCCCTTGATCAGGTGGCGGTTCTCGTTCAGGCAGGGTGCATTCTTGAAAAAGTCGCCGTAGGCAAGGTCACTTTCCAGAAAATGGTTCAGGTCGGCAGCGGAATACCCGGTAAGCCAGGTGGTAACTTCGTATACTTCTGCTCTGGTACGGCCCTTTCGCTCCGCTTTGGCAATCAATAGCGGAAAGACTTTGGCAAATTTCATGGCAAAAACAGTTCCGTTGCCCATTGGTAAAGCCTCCTGTCGATGAGATTGAAAGTATTATACCATAGAACCGGCCGGGTCAACAATGAATTTGGTGGGAACCTATCCATTTGCAAATTGCCAGCAGCCGCCCTTCGTGGTATGATGGAACTACCAAACAGGGGAGGTGTTGGTATGCCTTTTCAGATTGTACGAAACGATATAACTGCCATGAAGGTGGATGCGATTGTCAATGCCGCCAATACAAGCCTGCTGGGCGGCGGAGGTGTGGACGGTGCCATTCACCGTGCGGCGGGGCCGCAGCTGTTGGCCAAATGCATTACGTTGGGCGGCTGCCGGACAGGGGAGGCAAAAATCACGCCGGGATACCGACTGCCCGCCCGCTATGTGATCCATACGGTGGGACCGGTCTGGCGCGGCGGAAACTGCGGGGAAAAAGAATTGCTGGTTTCCGCTTACCGCAGTTCCCTGGAACTGGCGGTAGCCCATGACTGCCGGACGGTGGCTTTTCCGTTGATTTCTTCCGGCGTATATGGTTATCCCAAAGATCAGGCGCTGCAGGTGGCGGTAGATACCATCGGTGCATTTTTGCAGGAACATGATCTGATGGTGTATCTGGTCATCTTCGACCGGGCGGCCTACACCATCGGCGGCAAACTTTTTGCGGACATCGCCGCCTACATTGATGACCGGTATGTGGAAGAACATACCGACAGTGAAGAAGAGCGTTACCGCCGCAGCATCCAGTTTTCCGCGGCACCACAGGTCGCTTCTGCCCCGTCAGAACTGTGGGGACCCACGGTTGGCACGGTGTCTTTGGGAGAGCTGGATAAAGCATTGGATAAACTGGACGAAAGCTTCTCCCAAATGCTGCTGCGCAAAATTAACGAGCGGGGCATGACGGACGCTCAGTGCTACAAAAAAGCCAATATTGACCGCAAGCTGTTTTCCAAGATTCGTTCCGATATTCACTATAAACCGTCCAAACCTACCGCTATGGCGTTTGCGGTGGCACTGGAACTGCCGCTGGAGGAAGCCAGAGAAATGCTGGAAAAAGCAGGCTTTGCCTTCTCCCATGCCAGCAAGTTTGATATCATTGTGGAATATTTCATCGCGCATAAAAATTATAACATTTTCGAGATCAACGAAGCCTTGTTTGCCTTCGACCAAAGCTTGCTGGGCGGCTGAACAGTGCCAAATCATCCGGCCCGTGTCTTTGCGGGTCGGTAGAATTTTGTCGCCTGCCATGCGACCATGGAAACACAAAATCCCCCTATACTGTGTTTGTAAACCAAACAACACAGCACAGGGGGATTTACTTATGAAAAAGAATCTGACGGAATTGGTATTCATTCTGGATCGCAGCGGTTCCATGCACGGTTTGGAGGTAGACACCATCGGTGGCTTTAATTCCATGCTGAAAAAGCAGCAGAGTGAACCGGGAGAGGCTTATGTATCCACGGTTTTGTTTGACGACAAAGCGGAGGTCCTTCATGACCGGGCCCGGCTGGAAAATGTCCGGCCCATGACGGAAAAGGAGTATTATGTCCGCGGGTGCACCGCACTGCTGGATGCCGTCGGCGGGGCCATTCATCATATCGGGAATATCCATAAATATGCCCGACCCGAGGACGTGCCGGAACATACGCTGTTCGTGATTACCACCGATGGGATGGAAAATGCCAGCCGCCGCTACACCGTACCGCAGATCAAAGCCATGATTCAGCGCCAAAAGGAAAAGTATGGTTGGGAGTTTCTGTTCCTGGGGGCCAATATCGACGCGGTGGAAACAGCGGGAAGCCTTGGTATCGCCCCGGACCGTGCGGTGAATTACCATAACGACAGTGCCGGTACGCAACTGAACTATGCCACGGTCAGCGCAGCGGTCAGTGCCGTTCGCAGTCATGCGACGCTGAGCTCCCATTGGAAAGATGCCATTGAACAGGATTTCCGCAGTCGCAAATCCTGAACGCGCTCCATGGCGTCGGGACTCAATCGGAATATAATGTGGTTTTCATCCGTTCCCATGCCGTTCCCAGTCCGGTAAAGCCAACACATCGGCTGGGTAGGGTGTTGACGGCGTGATCCAGCAGCGGCTGGACCTGGGTGGAACTGTCCAGGCAGGTGTCCAGCGCGACCACATCATCCCACGCCCGGTTGAGAAAAGCTACTTCCCGGCGGCCATGGGTACGGGTCAGTGCCAGATCGCGGGTGTGCTGCAGGTAGCCTTCTACCTGCTCGGGGGCAAACCCGGCGGCATCCAGACTTTCAGCCAGACCTTCGCAAAATAAATCCGCGATAGCAGCCCACGCAAAAGGGGCAACATCGTAGCGCACAAACGTATAGCGGCTGTGGCAATGAACGGCCAGAAGGCACTTTCGGCCGCGCAGACCGATGCAATGCAGATCCCAGCAAAACCGCCGGTCCGGTTCCACACCGTAGGCCGGCGGTTTCATTTTTAAAATGCGCTGCAGCGGAAAGGTCAGTCCCAGTTCCATTACGGCACCTCATGGGGAATCAGGATTTTTTCTACCGAGATTTTGCCGTTTTCCACTTCGGCCATCATCATGGTGATTTCCTGGTGAAAACGCCGGGGACCGCAGGAGCCGGGATTCAGCCAGAGTACGCCGTCTTTATCCTCCTGCAGGTATTTGTGGGAGTGACCGAACACAACCACGTTTACGCCGGTAAGGTCCGGGGGAGCTTCCTTTTTGTTGTGGACCATAAAAAAGGTCACCCCGCCCAATGTCACGGTAAGATCGTGGGGAAGGTCCGCAGCCCAATCTTTGTCATTGTTGCCCCGGACGATGTAAAGCGGTGCATACTGCTTCAGTTCTTCCACAATGTCCGGTTTGTTAATGTCGCCGCCGTGGAGGATGGCGTCCGCGTTTTTTACTTGCTCCAGCACCTGGGGACGCAACAACCCGTGGGTGTCGGACAAAATGGCAAGTCTCATGTTTCGGTACCTCCGGTACAGGATTCCTGAATCTCCCGGTAGAACCGGCGGGCGTTTTCCAGGTCCTGCGTGTCCGGGTGCCCTTTGGCAATGCCGCCTACCATTTTAAAGGGACCAAAGGTATCGTAGCCCTTGCAGCTGAATTCACCCAGAATCGGGCAATGCTTTTCCCGGGCAATATCCGCCACGGCTTTGGCTCCGGTGCCTTTAGCACCACCGTAAGTGTACACAAAAAAGACGGGTTTGCCTTCGGGCAGGTATTGCCGGGCAAAGGCCACCACGGCTTTCTGAAATTCAAAACCATAAATGCCCGAAGCAAAGCCGATGCAATCATAGTCATCCAGCCGAACAGTCTGGCGGGTGGTTACATCGATCAGGTCAAGGGCGCCTTCCGGTGCCATGGCTTCCAGCACTTTCAGAGTGTTCCCGTGGTGGCGGGAATAATAGCAAATCGCGGTTTTCATCAGGAATTGCCTCCTTGCAGGGTCCAGCCAAAGTCGTTGTGGTAGATCATCTGGCGGGTCATGCCGCCATCGATGCAGATGTTTTCGCCGGTGATGAACCCGGCTTTGTCGGAACAAAGGAACAGTACCATATTGGCGATGTCCATGGGATTGCCGACCCGGACTGCAGGCTGCTGCGTGGCATCAGGGCCTTCATACACAGTATAGTCGGTGTCGATCCATCCGGGGGCGATGGCGTTTACACGTGCCTTGCCCGCCAGGCTTACGGCCAGAGCGTGTGTCAGGGCTGAAATGCCCCCTTTGGCTGCGGTATAGCTTTCGGTCTGGGGCTGGCTCATGCGGTCGCGGGAAGAAGAAATGTTCACAATGGAAGCGCCGGGGGCGAAGTAGGGAGCAAACAGTTTGCTCAGGTAGAAGGGCGCTGTTACGCCAACCCGCAGCGCGTAGTTGAATTCCTCGTAGCTGCATTGATCCAGACCCTTCATCAAAGGCAAGGCGTTGTTGATGAGGTAATCCACATGACCATAGTCCTCAATGACCTTGCGGGCAAAATCTTCCAGAACCGTCTGATCGGCCAGATCCCCCACATAATAATCGTTGGGCAGCAAATCAATGACACATACATGGGCACCTGCTTTGCGGAATTCTTCGGCAATGGCCTTGCCAATGCCCTTGGCGCCGCCGGTCACGACGGCTACTTTGTTGGTAAACATGGTTGTACCTCCTCAGTCTGCGTCCTCGTCCAGCGCTTCTACCAGAAAACTCACGGGACGGAAACCGTCATTGCAGGAAAGCATCGCGGATCGGGGATTTTTCATCCAACCATCGTAAAAGTTCTCGGCGCCATGGCTCAACGCCAATACAAAGGGGGAAAGCGTATCCCAGGCGCTCTGGCAAAAGCCTTCGGGCTTCTCCCAGCCGTTGGCAAGGAATATCTGCCCTTCCTGCAGGGGGCAGGCGTGCTCGATGGGGTTTTCGTACCGGGCTATCAGATCCTCGTGCCGGGTGATGCGCATAACGGTGATTCTGCACTTTTTCATGGGTAGTCTCCTCAGATGATGATGCCCTCACAATGGTCGATCTCATGCTGGATGATCTCGGCGGTCCACCCGGTAAAATTTTTGATCCGCTGCTGGAACTTCTCGTTCTGCCACTGTACTTTGATGGTTTTCCATCGCTTGACGGGCCGGACTCCGGTCAGGGAAAGGCATCCTTCTTCGGTCTCGTAAGGACCGGATTTTCGCAGGATTTCCGGGTTAAACATCACCATGTATTCGCCGTCGTTGTCAAAGGCGATGATGCGTTTGTTGACGCCGATCATGTTGGCGGCCATCCCTACACAGCCGTCCTTGTGGTACTCCAGCGTTTCCAGCAGGTCCGCCGCTACCTGCAGATCCTCCGGCGTGGCAGGTTCGGCTTTTTGTGCCAGAAAGATTACATCTTTACAGATTTCACGAATCATACGGTACTCCTTAACGGGCGTAAGTTTTTGTGGTTTGGAAATGCTTTTCCAAACCGGGATTTCCGGATGCGGGGCTGGCTGCCCATCGGCTGAACCGGCAGCCGGATGGGCAAGTTATTGCAGCCAATCAATGGGCTGTGCGTGGTGCGCCAATAAAAAGTCGTTGACCTTGCCGAAAGGCGCCGACCCGAAGAACCCACGGTAAGCCGAGAGGGGACTGGGGTGGGCCGATTCCAGAACCAGAACAGGCCGGTGTCCGGCTGCTGCCCGGAACAGCGGAGCGTATTTTTGCGCGGGTTTTCCCCACAGAATGGCGGCCAGTGGGGTGTTGTCCAAGGCGGCTGTGTATTCCAGCGCGGCCCGGGTAAAGGTTTCCCAACCTTGGCCGGCGTGGGAAAAGGCAGCGCCCTGTTCTACGGTCAACACCGTGTTCAGCAGCAAAACCCCTTGCTGTGCCCACGGTGTCAGGTCGTTGTGGGGCTGGGCAACGGGGCCGAATTCCGATTCCCGCTCTTTGAAGATGTTCCGCAGGCTGGGAGGTGTTTTGCAGCTGTCCGGGACCGAAAAGGAAAGCCCCATGGCCTGACCGGGTTCATGGTAGGGGTCCTGCCCCAGAATCACAACCTTTACCTGATGGGCCGGGCAGCACCGGAAGGCAGCAAAAATGTTCTGCAGTTCGGGGTAGACGGTATGAGCCGAGGCTGCCTGCGTTACAAAGGCGTCCAGCTTCTCAAAATAGGGCTTTTGGGATTCTGCCTCCAGAAAAGGCGCCCAGTCGCTGCTCGAAAGCCGGGTAAGCTGTTCCCGCAAAAGCATGGCGAAACATCCTCTCTATGCACGGTTTTCCTCAGTATAGCATAAGTGGGGCAGGGCTTGCAATGCGCGTCCAAACGCGGTATAATACAATTTATGTTGCGGTGCTGTACCGCAGGAGAGTTTATTAAAGGGGAGAACATTCTCTATGCGTTCGATCAAGACAAAACTGTTCGGCCTGGGCATGGCGGCAGCAATGCTGCTGTCTTTGGCAGGCTGTAATCTGACCACGCCCTCCAGCGTGGGTACCATTGGCGGTGTCGATATCCCGGCAGGCGTATATCTGCTGGCGCAGTACAATGCCTACAATACGGCTTCCGGCCTGGCGGAACTGGCTACCGGTGAAACGGCCAACGATGTGAAGGCGGTTCTGAAGGCCCAGTGCACCGGCACCATTGGTGATGAGGAAGTCACCGCCACTGGTGAAGAGTACATTGAAAAGCTCACCATGCGTTCCATTGAATACTACGCAGCGGTTGAGAAGAAGTTTGACGAACTGGGTGCCACGCTGGAAGACGCTGCTACCTCGGAAGTGGCCGACAGCGTGGAAAGCATGTGGGAGTCCAACGGCGACCTGTACGAAGCCAACGGCATCGGCAAGAGCAGCCTGGAAAAGTTCCTGCTCAATGCCCAGAAGGCAAGCACCATCATGAATGTGATCTATGGTCCCGAGGGAAGCAATCCCGTGACCGAGGAAGAGTACAGCGCCTACATCAATGATTCCTGCTACTACATGGAGACGCTGCAGATCCCTCTGGTTGACTATGCCACCTACACCATGGCAGATGACACCCAGAAGGAACAGATCAAGGCTCTGGCTGAGCAGTGCCGTGATGAGCTGAACCAGAACGCTGCGGGCGATACGATGTCCGGCAACGAACTGTATGAGGCAGCTTCCACCTATGTGCCCCAGGCCATGGAAGTGATTGGTGCTACCATGGAAGATGCCTCTCAGGCAATGTACTACGTAGGCGCCCAGCTGTATACGCCGGATGATCTGGCCAGCTACGGCGGCGACGGGTACAACAACCTGACCGATCCTCTGGACGAAGCAGGCATGAACCAGTGGACCGTGGTGGATCTGGGCACGACGCTGCTGGTGGCACGCCGCATCGATCCGCTCAAGACCTATACGGTGGATGATCTGACCGGTATGTACGACCTGCTTACCGCTATGAAGAGCACGGAGCTGCAGGATCAGTTCTATGCCGACGGCGCGGCACTGGAACATGCACTGGATGAAGATGCCATGAAGACTTACAGTGCCTCCAATATTAAAAAGAACGTCTAAGAATTACTTGGCCGGGAGCATCATGGTATGCCCCGGCCTTTTTTGTTGTGTGAGGAGGGGCCTATGACCAATAACAAGACTGTTAACTTCCTGCTGGAAATGTTGGGCTGCTTTATCTCGGCAGCGGGTGTATATAGCTTTGCCGTAGCGGCGGAAGTTCCGGTGACCGGCATTGCCGGTATCTGCGCGATTTTGTACCGGCTGTTCGGTGTGCCCATGGGCTTGAGCAACGTCCTCATCAATATTCCTATTATTGTTTTCAGCTACAAGCTGCTGGGGCGGTCCTTCTTTCTGCGCAGCCTGCGCTGTATGATTCTGTTTGCAGTTTTTACGGACTATCTGCTACCGGTTCTGCCGGTTTACAGCGGCAACCGCCTTTTGGCCACCATCTGCAGCGGCGTGGTCACCGGTATCGGCGATGCGCTGATCTATATGCAGAACTCCAGCACCGGCGGCCTTGACTTTATCACCATGGCCATCAAGGCAAAACACCCCTACCTGCCTTTCGGCAATATCACCTTTGGTGCGGCATTGGCTGTGATCCTCCTCAACGGCGCGGTGTTCCGGGATGTGGACTCCATTATCTACGGCCTGATGCTCAACTTTATTGTGGCAGCGGTCATTAATAAGATGATGTTCGGTTTCTCTTCTTCCATGCTGGCGCTAATCGTTACCGACAACGGCAAAGCAGCCTGCGATGAGATCGACCGTGTGGCGGAACGTGGTTCCACCATTCTGCAGGGACGCGGCGGATATGCGGGGCAGCCCAAGGATGTGGTACTGTGTGCCTGCTCCAACAAACAGCTGTACGAGATCGAGCATGCCATGCAGAAGCTGGACCCCAAATGCTTCATTATCATGCTGCAGTCCAACGAGGTACAGGGCGAAGGTTTCCGACGTTTAGAATTGGGAAAGAACGACGAACGACAATAAACAAACAGCGCGGCTCTTGCAACAAGAGCCGCGCTGTTTCTTATTTCAGGATTCCGCGCGCCATATCACGGAAGATGCCCGGTGTGGATTCCAGTTCCCGGAACGTGCCGCGCTGTACAATGCGTCCCTGATCCATGACCAGGATTTCATCACAGTTCTGCAGGGTGGACAGCCGGTGCGCAATGGAGATTACGGTGGTGCCGCATTCTTCCTTCATGCGCTCGATTTCCCGTTGAATCAGTTTTTCCGAGGTGTTATCCAATGCGGAGGTGGCTTCATCCAGAATCAGAATTTTGGGTTTCCGCATCCGCTGGGGCCGGCAATGCCGATGAATTTTCCGGGAGCAATGGACAGATCAATGTTCTGCAGAATCGGCTGGTCGGGCTTTTCGGGGTAGGCAAACCGGACGCCATGCAGCTGCACATCGTTGCCGGAAGGAAC
>NZ_JACJKP010000963.1 GCF_016901605.1 Gemmiger formicilis | reverse complement strand
GCACCGGCTTTGATGAGGAGACCATCGCCTCCATTTGTGCCGGTATCAAAGCGGCTCATGATCTGGGCACGCAGATCGGCATTGTGGTTGGCGGCGGCAACTTCTGGCGCGGCCTGCGCGGATTGCCGCCAGTTCACGGACGAGATGGTCTACGCTGGCATTCATCTTTTCTTCATAGGGTTTGGTCGTGCTGCTCATGGCAATTTCTCCTTAATTTT
>NZ_JACJKP010000962.1 GCF_016901605.1 Gemmiger formicilis | reverse complement strand
TTGCTGCCGCCGGTGCTTTTGCACAATATGCAGCCGTTCCGCACCACCTGGTCCGCCTGGTGTGAACTGTTCACCGTATTTTTGCCGGTGTGGTGGTACTTTGACGGGCAGCGGCAGGAACATCAGGGAGAGGATGAACGCCCCGCTGGTGAGAAAATGCTGCCAGGGGGATGCCTGCAGGGTACGTGCCATCTGGAGAATCCCCAGATCATCGCATC
>NZ_JACJKP010000961.1 GCF_016901605.1 Gemmiger formicilis | reverse complement strand
CCGCACTGTTCCCGCACCATGGCCAGGCACCGCTGGCCCAGCTGGTACTCGGTGGGATAGTAACAAAGGATACTGCCCGCCAGGGGATTTTTAAACTCGATGCCCTGGGCTTTGGCCGCAAGGTGGCGCAGTTCGTGGACCCCGCCCAGGTGGAAAAGGTCTACCGCATGGAGGATAAATCCGGCCAGCGGCGGCTGCGGGAACTGGTGGAACAGATC
>NZ_JACJKP010000960.1 GCF_016901605.1 Gemmiger formicilis | reverse complement strand
CCCAGTAAGTCCTCATCAAAAGACGCAGCCAGACCAATTGCCTGCGGAAATACGGTTGCCGTTCCAGCGCGTCCCACGCCATGAATGCCCTCGTTCCACCAGTTGTATGCAGGGCGATGACCCGGACTATCTGCGCGCCGCTGCCTGCGCCAAGCATTTCGCAGTCCATTCTGGCCCTGAAGATCAGCGGCACTATTTTGATGCCAAAGTTTCCCAAC
>NZ_JACJKP010000959.1 GCF_016901605.1 Gemmiger formicilis | reverse complement strand
TGGCCTGGGAAAAGCATGGGTTCCGTACTGGCGTATACGATACCCCCACGGATGCAGCCCATTTCGGGGTGTCCGGTATTGCCGAGGAATTGACGCAGGTAGCGCCCATGCCGGTCTTCAGAAACTGATCGAACAAATCCGAGGAGGAGCTTTCCATATACCCCAGCTTCTGAAAAATATTTTGCAGCCGGGGCAGGATCTCCGCCAGATTGCTTTCG
>NZ_JACJKP010000958.1 GCF_016901605.1 Gemmiger formicilis | reverse complement strand
CCTGCGTCCGCAGCAGACGTTCCATCCGGGCAGCCTTTTCCGCATGCGTTGTGGGGTCCGGCATCTTGGCTGCAGGTGTACCGTTGCGCTTGGAATAGATAAACGTGAACAGCTACGGAAAAGGGCTGGAGAAGTCGGTGGATTTTGCCGATCTTCTCAATCTTCTGTGTGAGGTGCCCGGCGACTATCAGATTCGTTTTATGACCAGCCATCCCAAA
>NZ_JACJKP010000957.1 GCF_016901605.1 Gemmiger formicilis | reverse complement strand
CGCTTCGGGACAGATTATCACACTGTGTCGCCAGCCACGCATCCAAACGTCCGCCAGCCTGTTCGCCGGCAATGATTTCAATCTGTTCCATCGGCTTTTTCATCCTGCAGCCGGCAGGGGCCATTACCTTATTGCCGGGGATCGTGGAGTTGCGCTACTATCTCAATGATGGAATGGCGTTTTCCATGTTGGCAGGCAAGCAGACCCTGCTGATTGGC
>NZ_JACJKP010000956.1 GCF_016901605.1 Gemmiger formicilis | reverse complement strand
GCACCATTACCGCGGATATGATCCAGCAGCTGGGAACAGTTACGCTGGATGCGGACACATTTGAAATGGTGGAACTGGTTGTGTCCGGGCGGATTGAACAGGCACAAAAGCGCCGCTTCAGTCCCTGGTGCGAAAGTGGCACCAGACTCTTCCGCCCAGGAACGTGCCAGTGCTTGGAGTTCGGAACGCCCAGGCTTATTGATCTGAACGCAATACCC
>NZ_JACJKP010000955.1 GCF_016901605.1 Gemmiger formicilis | reverse complement strand
GTTACCGTTTGATCGACTTTACCCTGTCCAGCATGGTCAATGCCGGTATCGATAATGTGTCTGTCATCGTTCGTAAGAACTATCATTCCCTGATGGACCATCTGGGCGCCGGCCTTAATGATCGTGCCGCCCATCACGACGGCAGCTTCTACCGTAGCACCCTTTTCGACGGTAACGCCGGGGAACAGGATGGAGTTGTTGACGGTACCATTGACTTT
>NZ_JACJKP010000954.1 GCF_016901605.1 Gemmiger formicilis | reverse complement strand
TTGATCAGGGTCAGCGGGGTGCGCAGGTCATGGCTTACATTGGCCAGAATGTCCTTTTCCAGCTGGGCGCTGCGTTTGACCTCGGAGGCCATGTGGTTGAAATCTTCTGCCAGTCTGGCCCAGATCTCCACCGCCGCCGAGGTGCTTCGCTCTATTCTGATTCCCCTGGCCCTGATCCTGCTGGTGCTGGATCTGCTGTTCGCCATGCTGTTCAGCCG
>NZ_JACJKP010000097.1 GCF_016901605.1 Gemmiger formicilis | reverse complement strand
GGCGCCGGCCTTAATGATCGTGCCGCCCATCACGACGGCAGCTTCTACCGTAGCACCCTTTTCGACGGTAACGCCGGGGAACAGGATGGAGTTGTTGACGGTACCATTGACTTTGCAGCCTTCGGAGATCATCGAGTTCACGATGGTCGCGTCATTGCCGATGCGCTGGCAAGGCTGGCCGGAGTTGCGGGAGTAGATCTTCCAGTTTTCATCAAACAGGTTGATGCCGGAGTGGCTGGGGTCCAGAACTTCCATGTTGGCCTGCCACAGGCTGGAGATGGTTCCTACGTCCTTCCAGTAGCCACTGAAGTGATAGGCGTACATACGGCGGCCATCTTTCAGCAGGTTGGGAATGACGTTCTTGCCAAAGTCGTTCTCGGAGTTGGGATCAGCTTCGTCTTCGGTGAGGTATCTCTTCAGGATATCCCAGTTGAAGATGTAGATGCCCATGGAAGCCAGGTTGGACTTCGGGTTCTTCGGCTTCTCCTGGAATTCGTTGATGCGGTCATCCTCATCGGTAACCATCAGGCCGAAACGGGAAGCTTCGCTCCAGGGCACTTCCATAACAGCCACAGAGAACTCGGCATCCTTCTCCTTGTGGAAGCGCAGGAAGTCAGAGTAATCCTGCTTGCAGATCTGGTCACCGGACAGAATGATCACGTACTTGGGATCATAGCGGTCAATGAACGAAAGGTTCTGATAGATGGCATTGGCCGTGCCTTTGTACCAGTCCGAACCGCTTGCCTGCTGATACGGCGGCAGCACATGGACACCGCCATGCAGACGGTCAAGGTCCCAGGGCTGGCCATTGCCGATGTACTCGTTCAGAACGAGTGGCTGGTACTGCGTCAGGATGCCGACGGTATCAATATCGGAGTTGACGCAGTTGGAAAGCGGGAAGTCGATGATACGATACTTTCCGCCGAACGGAACTGCAGGCTTGGCGAGCTTTTGGGTCAGCGCATACAGGCGCGAGCCTTGGCCGCCGGCCAGGATCATTGCGATCATTTCTTTTGCCATAAGATTTCTCCCCTTAAATTTCTGGCTGTTACGCCATTACTTAACAAGATGTATGGGTATACGATCTATCCATCACGCAGGGACAAGGCGGGCTTACGCCTGCGATTTGGCTTTGGTAGTGCGCGCGCGTTTTGCGGGCGCTTTGCTTTCGGCCGCCGCTTTTTTGGCAGCAGTCTTTTTGGTGGCGGGCTTTTCTTCCGTTGCCTTTGCGTCTTCCTTCTTGGTACGGGGTTTGCGTGCAGCAGGCACCTGGAAGTACATGGTAGACAGCGGCGGCAGCGTCAGCGAAATATGCTGTTCGAAGCCGTGCATCTCACCCTTCTTGCTGCGCACCGTACCATTGGTCACGCCCGAACCGCCGTACTTGGGATCATCGGAGTTGAGGATCTCTTTGTAGCTGCCGGGATTGGGCACGCCCATCTGGTAATCCTGCCGAAGCACCGGGTTGAAGTTGCAAACAATCATCAGCATCTTGCCGGCGGCATCACGACGCAGGAAAGCGATAACGCTCTGCTGGTTATCATCCGGCACGATCCACTGGAACCCTTCCCAGCTGTAATCCACCTGCCACAGGGCGGGGGTATCGCGGTACAGATGGTTCAGGTCCTTCACATAGGCCTGCAGCTGCTGATGCTTTTCATAGCCCAACAACATCCAGTCAAGCTGTTTCTTTTCATCCCATTCGATGAACTGACCGAATTCCTGGCCCATAAAGAGCAGCTTTTTGCCGGGATGCGCCATCATATAGCCATAGAAGGTGCGCAGGTTGGAGAATTTCTCCTCATAGTCACCGGGCATCTTATTGATCAGGCTGCACTTGCCGTGTACCACTTCATCGTGGCTGATGGGCAGGACAAAGTTCTCGCTGAATGCGTAGAAGAAGCTGAAGGTCACCTTGCCATGGTTGCCCGCACGGAACAGCGGATCGGTCTTCATGTAGCTGAGCATGTCGTTCATCCAGCCCATGTTCCACTTGAAGTTGAAGCCCAGACCACCATCTGCCGCAGGTTTGGTCACCAGCGGCCATGCGGTGGATTCCTCGGCGATCATCATCTTGTGGGGGTACCGGGTCAGGATGGCGGTGTTCAGCTTTTGCAGGAAAGCAATAGCCTCCAGATTTTCCTTACCGCCCTTGCAGTTCTGCTCCCACTCGCCGTCACGGCGGTTGTAGTCCAGGTACAGCATGCTGGCGACGGCATCCACACGCAGGCCATCCACATGGTATTTTTCGATCCAGAACATTGCGCTGGATACCAGGAAGCTGGCCACTTCGTTCATACCATAGTTAAAGACCATGGTGCCCCACTCTTTGTGCTCGCCGCGGCGAGGATTGGGGTCTTCATAGCAGGGCGCACCGTCGAACATATACAGGCCGTACGCATCCTTGGGGAAGTGCGCGGGGACCCAGTCCAGAATAACGCCGATGCCCGCCTGGTGGAGTTTATCCACAAAGGTCATGAAATCTTTCGGGGTGCCGTAGCGGCTGGTGGGGGCAAAATAGCCCGTAACCTGATATCCCCAACTGCCATCAAAAGGATATTCCGTAATGGGCAGCAATTCCACATGGGTGTAACCCATCTCTTTTATGTAGGGGATCAGCTCATCTGCCAATTCGGCATAATTGTAAGGAACTCCGTTTTCGGGGTCCTTCATTTTCCAGCTGCCGGCCTGCAGTTCATAAATGGACATCGGGCTGTTAATGACATCCCGCTTTTCTTCCTCTTTATTCCAGGCTTCATCACCCCAGGCATAGCCTTCAATGTCGTACACCTTGCTGCCGTTGGAGGGGCGGGTCTCGGTGTGGAATGCGTAGGGGTCTGCCTTATAGATCAATTCATCAGCAGCCGTGGTGATGCAATATTTGTAAACATCATATTCCTTGATGCCCGGGATGAACAGTTCCCAGATCCCTTCGGCCACTTTCTGCATCGGGTGATCACCCGGCGCCCAGTTGTTGAAATCACCAACCACAGCGACCGCGTTGGCATGCGGCGCCCAGACACGGAACACCGCGCCGGCCTGACCGTCCTGCTCACACAGATGCGCGCCGAAGTAACGGTACGCTTCCTGGTTGTTGCCCTGACGGAACAGATAAATGGGCAAGTCAGAACTCTTAGGTGTCTGTTTGCCTTGCTTCAACGTAATCTCCCCTTTTGGGCTGCACTGACGCACAACCCGTGTATTTTGCTATTTCTATATTACCCGTTTCGCAGGTGAATTTCAAGGTTTTTCTGTAATAATCCTCTAAAATTTTGTGGCTTGCCTTTTCCGATTTGTGCAAATTCGACACAAAGTGCGTTGTGTTGTTGTATTCTTATACAAAAGAGCCCCACACAAGGTACTTTTTACACCTTGTGTGGGGTTGTTTAATAATTATGCTCCGTAAATATAGTACGGATTCTGGCCGCTGTACTGGCTGCGGCGGTTCCATACCGTGTGGGTAGCCAGATATTCGGCCCATACACGGTAGCCGGCAGCATTGAAATGCACGCCGTCCGTCACCTGATAATCATCGATCTGGCTGCCATCTGCCGGGTTGGTCAGCACTTCACGGATATTCACAAAATAACAGCCCTTGCGCAGCGCCAGGTTGGCCAACAAATCATTGACGGTCGCAATGCGGGCGTTATCCAGGCCGGGTTTGCTCTGAACCACCGTTTCCTGCACACCGGGGATCGCCTGAATATAGAAAATCACGCCGGGGTTCAGTTGTTCCCGCAGCATATCGATCAGCCGCTCATAATAAGCCAGGAAGCTTTCTTCCCCGCCCTGGGTCACCAGATTGTTGGTGCCTACCAGAATATAGACATAGTCCGGCTGCGTGGCAACAATGGCTTCCATCGGCGTTTCCTGCACGCCGGTAACAGCGTTCTTCATGGTCACATTGTTCACAAAACTGTTGACGCCCGCACTGGTGTAAGTGGCGTACTTGGCATTGGGCAGACCGGTCTGATAAATTCCCAGGCCGGAGGCAATGCTGTCCCCCACAAACGTGACCGTATTGAAGTAATCATTGGTGACAGTCCCCAGCATCGGCACACCGATCATACGGTGGTCCGTATTGAGATACTCGGTATCAATGGTCTGTGTCACCGGCGTAGAGGTATCCCACACCGCTGTGTCCACGGCCTGCACAATCCTCTCAGGCGCTTTTCCTGTAGCAGGCGTCGGTTCCGGAGTAACAGCTACTTCCGGTGTGGCTGTGGCAGCGGTCGGGGTTGCCTCCACCTGCGGTGCAGGCTGCGGCTCCGCATCCTGCTGCTGCCAGTACCAGCCCACCGCTGCACAGATCAGCGCCAGGATGACCAACAAAACCAACACCACCCGACGCTTGCGGCGCCGGCGGGAAAACTCATTACGATAGGTATAAAAATCCGCCATGGAAAGCTCCTGCTTCTACATTTCGTTTGCGATGGTCCCATTATACCGCTTTTGCCGTACCGGGGCAAGGGGCCGACCAATCTTTTACATAAAACCCGCACTGCATCTGCATAAATCTTTCACTTGACGCTTCCGTTCCCGCCACCTATAATGAAAGTATAATATTCATGTAAAGGAGGCACTGCTTTATGGCGTGGATGATCGTATCCGATAGTTCCTGCGAAATTCGAGAGCTGGAACGCCCCGCCGCCGGTGTACAGTTTGCCTTGGTTCCTTTTAAGATTCGCATCGGTGAGCGCGAATATGTTGACCTGCCGACGCTGAATGTACCGCAGATGCTGCAAGCCATGACCGAATACAATGGTGCCAGCACCAGCGCTTGCCCCAGTCCCGAAGAATGGGCAGAATATTTCTTGCAGGCCGATCAGGTCATTGCCCTGACCATCAGCAGCAATCTTTCCGGAAGTTACAATGCCGCCCTTTCCGCCCGGGAAATGGTGCTGGAGGAACACCCGGAAAAACAAATTTTCATTCTGGATACCCTGAGCTGCGCCGGTGCGTTGGGCGATGCCGCCGAACTGGCCAACAAGCTCATCGGCGAAGGGCTGGACTTTGACGATGTCTGCTTTGCCCTGAAAAAATTTGCCGAAACCACCCACATCCTGTTCTCTCTGGCCAGCTTTGACAATCTGGCCAAAAACGGTCGTGTAAACAAGGTGGTTGGTTTTATCGCCGGGCGCTTGAATATGCGTGTTCTGGGCCGCCGCACCAGCGAGGGACGAATCGATTTCTTCTTCAAGACCCGCGGCGAAACCCGTGTTCTTGCCAAAATTCTGGAGCAGATGGATGACGACAAATTTGATGGCGTGCATCCGGTCTTTATCAGCGAATGCAACAACAAAAACGCTGCCAAGTTACTGGAGCACGGTATCCGTGCCAAATGGCCGAACGCCAAGATTCGGATTTTCCCCTGTTCCGGCCTGTGCAGTTTTTACGCCCAGGATCAGGGCCTGATCATTACCTACTGATCTAACAGCACTGCCAGCACTGCTTTTCAAGACGGCCTTCTTCGGCCGTCTTTTTTTATTTGTACTGCCAGCAGTAAAAAAACACCCCGGATTTCTCCGGGGTGTTTGCTTATTCCTGTTCGCGCTCTTTCTTGCGCTTCATCCGTTCTACAAATGCTGCGCGTTGTTTGTTCCAACGGGCATCTGCTTCCGGGGTTGCCGGGTCGGTGCAGCGGGCAAAGCTCCAATGCAGCCCGTCGCGGCGGCTGAGCTTGAAACGCACATACCAGTGTCCGCAATAGGGGCAGGTACTGCGGGTATAATAACCTGTATTGCCACGCTTGAGCCACACCTCATCATGGGTCAGCAGTGCGCCGCATTCCGGGCAGTGCACCGTGTTCAATTCCGGCGCATTGCGATAATCATCGTGCTCCAGGCGGTCCATGAAAACCTGCACGTCTTTTGCCGCGGTATCGTCCCCCAGCAAAGCCTCCCGCAACAGTTCTTCGTCGGTAGGATAGGTTGCCAGCCCTTCGGCCAAGGGCAGCTTACGACAGATCCGGGCTGTGTACAGGGCATCATCCAGCGCATTGTGGAAAGGTTCCTCTTTGGGAATCCCCAAGCGGTCCACCACGCTCTCCAGCGTCATGCCCTCCCCTTCCTTGCGCGGGTAGCTCTTCAGAAAGATTCGCTGCAGGTCATACCACCGTTCCGGCCAGCGTTCATCCAACCCGACCAGGAAAAGGTTCTGTTTCAGTACCGGAACATCGTCCAGGCCCCACTCCGCCAGTTCTGCATCGGGACCCGCCCAGTCCAGGAACTTCTGCAAACCTTCTTTCATGGGCATACCGGCATCCAGATCTCCCTGCGACAGGCCGGTGACCTTGGCAATATGATGCTGCAATTTCCGGAAAATACGCGGACGAAGATTGACTTCAAAGGTGTCCAGTACATCTCCGTAAGCGTTGATACGCGCCGCGCCGATCTGGATAATTTCCCCGCGCAGCGTCAGTTCCGTTCCATGATACAGAAAGGTCTTGGGCTGGTATCCAATATTCCATTCCAGGTCAAAAACGATCAGATTCACGAATCAGTTCTCCTCATTTAAAATATACTGCTCCACTACCAGGCCGACACCGTCGTGGTCATTGTCGGCCGTGAGTACATCGGCGGCAGCTTTCACGGGGGCCTGGGCATTGCCCATAGCCACACCCAGCCCCGCATAGCGGATCATGGGCAGGTCATTCCAGCCATCGCCGCAGGCCATCAGTGCATCCGCCGTCAGACCCTTGCTGCGCAGCAACAACTCCAAAGATGCGGCCTTCTCCACATGCAGGGGCATTGTTTCAATGAAAAACGGCTGGGAACGGTAGATTGAAAGCTTACCGGCGAACTCCTGCTGCATCAATTCTTCTACGTGAGGCATATCCGCCGGGTCACCCGTGAGCAAAAGTTTATGAATCGGATAACGCACTTCCTCCGGCAGATTTTCCACCTGACGCACAGGGATCTTATTGATCCGCGCCTCCTCCTGCACATAGGGGCTGGCTGCATTTTCCGTCACAATGCCGTTGGCATCATAGGTCAGCGGCACTACATTCCAATACCGGCTGAAGGTGCAGACCGGCTCGATCAGATCCGGCGGGAACGCATGCTGAACCAGCGTCTGCCCTGTCCGGCAATCGATGATCTTGCCGCCGTTGTAACTCAGAATGCAGCCGCCGAATTTTTCCAGCTCCAGTTCGCGCGCCAGGGGCTGAATGCCCACCGTAGGCCGCCCACTGGCCAGCACGATACAGACACCCCGCCGGGCTGCTTCCTGCAAAGCCGCCTTGGTCCGCGGCGTGATGATTTTTTCGCTGTTGGTCAGCGTTCCATCCAGATCCAGTGCCAGAACTTTGTACTTCATATTCCCTGCCCCCGGTTTTATTTACGCCTATTGTACTCTAAATATACAGATTGTGCAAGCTGCAATCCCTTTTATCTTGACAATCCGTCATGGGCATGATAAGATACTGGCAATGTGTAAGGGAGTAGCCGGTGCCGCGGTGGAGCAGCCGCAGCACAGTTCTGCCAACATAATGAGCTGCAAGGCTCTGGCTTAACTTGAAATGGCGAGACTTACCTGTTCTGTTTTACGGGACAGGTAGGTCTTTTTTTCTTGCCAAAAAACGGAGGAATGCTATATGACGTTGTTTGACCTGATTCTGATTGCCATCAGCCTTTCCATGGATGCCTTCGCGGTGTCTATCTGCAAAGGGCTGTCCGTACGGAAAGTAAGTTTCCGCCACGCGCTGATCTGCGGTGTATGGTTCGGCGGATTTCAGGGGTTGATGCCTGCCCTGGGTTATTTTCTCGGGGACCGCTTCTCCACACTGCTGACCCGTTTCGGTCCCTGGGTCGCCTTTTTTTTGTTGGCCATCATCGGTGCCAATATGGTCAAGGAAAGTTTCGGCGAAGATGAATCTCTGGATGACGATTACTCTCCCAAAGCCATGCTGCCGCTGGCTGTTGCCACCAGTATCGACGCTTTTGCCGTGGGCGTAGGCTTTGCCGCCGTACAGGTTCAGATTTTGCCCGCTGTCACGCTCATCGGCTGCATTACCTGTGTATTGTCCGGTATCGGCGTCAAGGTGGGTGCCATCTTCGGCGACAAATACCGCGCTCCGGCTGAGCGGTTGGGCGGAATCGTACTGATTCTCATCGGGCTGAAAACACTGCTCAGCGGTCTGGGCATTCTGTAACAGACAAAAAAGGACGGAGCATCTGCTCCGTCCTTTTTTTAATAAGCATGACCGTTCCGGGGGTGAAGGCAACCGGTCTTTGCCCTCTACTGCTTTTTCACGGTTTACCCGTCTTCTCTTGATTGGCTTCTACACCACAAAACGGGTTAGCAATCCCACAGTAATGCAGAGGATGCCTGCAATCCTTACCCCAAGCACCGCGTTCTTCTCCCGATTGGTGTTCTGCCACCGAACCGGACAGACCGGGTGTACAAGGCAGACTGCCCCATATAAGATCCAGGCAAGGTTTACCAAAACACCCACATGAAACCAAAAAGCCAGCGCATTGGCAATAGCTATCAGCACAACACCCGCCCCTATAAGTCGGTCAAATGTCAGCTTTTTCATAGTTTTGCCCCCCTTGCTTCTGTGTCGTTCTTCTTTCCCTGCATTGTACTACACATTCCAGACTGCGGCAAGAGACTCCCAGCAAAAACTGCCGGTGCCAGATTGAATTCAACGGTATATCGCATGTAAATGAATCATCGGTTTACTTTACGGCGGGTCCGTGCTATGCTTTTAACACAACGAAGGAGGCTTTTTTCTATGGATGCAAAGGCATTCGGTACATTTCTGGCAGAGACCCGCCGGGCCAAAGGTCTGACACAAAGTGCTTTGGCCGAACAACTCCATGTAACAGACAAAGCCATCAGCCGTTGGGAACGTGGACTGGGTTTTCCCGATATCAATACGTTGGAACCATTGGCCGATGCATTGGGACTTACCCTGGCCCAATTGATGCATGCGGATCGTGGGGATGGCAGCGACGCCGGACAATCTCTGGAAGATTTCTTTTCTTTGCTTGCTCCCAGCCATATACAGTGGAAGTCTGTTTTCAATGCCATGTTTTGGCTGACCGTTGGTCTGGCTATCTTGATTCTGCTTACTTGCCCTATGATGGTTGTTGCACAATGGCATCCGGAAAGCAGCGGCGTTCTGGAACCCAGACTGATTTTACCAAAACCGGTAGTCTGTCTCATCTGCATCGGAGTTAGTGGCCTGGTCACACAAATCTGCAAAGCAGCCGAACATGGTTTCTTTCTGCATTCCTTTTTTATCTGGGGCAGAGCCTTCCACCCTCGTTTTTTCCCATGGGTGGAGCTTATGTTTCACCTGGTCTATATCTGGTTTGCCCTGTGTCCTCTTTTTGCGGAAATGATGATTCTCTTGTGCAACTAATTTCCCGGTTACAACAAAAGCGGCAGGAAAATCCTGCCGCTTTTGCTGTAGATGCAAGGTTTCTCTCAGCTCAAAGGCTTACCACTGAACACTGGGAACATATCAAATTCGCCGTAGCTTTTGATCTTCTCCATAGCTTCCAGGGTTCGCATATCTTCCGTAGAAATTTGAAAATCCACCGCACTATTGTCCTGCATATGGGCAGGGTTTGCCGTCTTGGGCAACGCTACCGTTCCCAACTGAAGTACATAGCGGATGCACAGCTGCGCCGGGGTCACGTTGTACTTTTTCGCCATTTTCGTAATGGCGGGGTTCTTCAGCGCTTCACCATGGGCAATGGGTGAATAGGCCTCTACCAGGATGCCATGTGCATGGCAATAATCCAGCAACGCTTTATCCGTATTGGTAATATGCAGCAAGATCTGGTTCACCATCGGCTTGATGCGGCAGTCATCCAGCAGATTCTCCAGATCGTCCTGCAGGAAGTTGGAAACACCGATAGCCCGCAATTTTCCCGCTGCGTAGGCATCCTCCAGCGCCCGCCAGACTTCCTTGTTTTCTGCAAAATAGCGGTTTTCTACACGGAACTCCGTCCAGGGCTGCGGGCTGTGAATAATCATAAGATCCAGATATTCCAACCCCATTTTTGTCAGGGTCTCGTCGATGGATCGGGCCGCCTCCTCATAGGTTTTGGCTTCTGCAGCTACCTTGCTGGTCACAAACAATTCCTCTCGCGGCAGACCGCAGGTGCGTACACCTTCGCCTACACCACGTTCGTTTCCGTAAGCCTGCGCGGTGTCAATCAGATGGTATCCCACCTTAACAGCATCCCGGACGGCCTTGGCTGCTTTGTCATCATCAATAAACCAGGTACCCAACCCGAGTTTGGGAATCTGTACACCATTTTCCAAATGATATGTTTCCTGTAAGATCGTCATTTTCTCCTGTTCATCCCTGAAGTTTTGCGTATTCATCATCATTCACCGGCTCACACCATTCGTTACGGCAGTTCTCGCCCGGCACTTCGATGGCAATGTGACTGAACCAGCTGTCCGCCTTGGCACCATGCCAATGCTTGACCTCCGGCGGAATCGTAATAACAGTACCGGGTACCAAACTTACAGCCGGTTTCCCTTCCTCCTGGTACCAGCCCTCCCCTGCTGTGCAGATGAGGATTTGCCCGCCGCCTTGGGCCGCGTGATGGATATGCCAGTTGTTACGGCACCCCGGCTCAAAGGTCACGTTGGCCAGAAATAGTCCACACTTCGGATCTGTCAAGGGGTTCAGAAACGACTGCCCCACAAAATACTGCGTATAGGCGTTGTTGGACGGTCCAGTCCCAAATACATTCTGTTGTTCAAACTGCGTCTGATCTTTGATTCTCACGGCAAATACCTCCCTACATAAATACCAGGTCTGAAGCAGCTACACGCGACAGTTTTTTCGGATCATGGCGTTCTGCGTGTAGCATGGTTGTTACCACACCACTATCATACAAGTTAAACCTCACTTTAAGTCAAGAGATTTTGCAAAAGTTTTTTACCTTACATTTTGAGGAAGTCTGTCTTGTTATTGAAACGCTGCACAGGTATACTATATTTATCCCCATGGAAAGGTAGGGTTGCTGCATGAAAAAGTGTTGCCTTCAAGCTATCGTTACACTAACTGGTGCCCTTTTTCTCTTCCTTTTCCTTTGTGCTATGGTCCCGTCCCCATTGGACCTGACCAAACTTGATACAGGCAAAATCAAAAACGCCACCTGCATTCAGTGAGTAGGTGGCGTTCTCTTTTAATCCAACATGCAAACAATCAAAACCACCCGTTGAACGGGTGGTTTGAACAGGCCCTATAAGGGCCTATCTCCTGTGGTCGCTCCCTAAAGGGAGCCCTGAAAAGTCTGGCAACCACACTTTTACCA
>NZ_JACJKP010000953.1 GCF_016901605.1 Gemmiger formicilis | reverse complement strand
GAACAATACCGGGAGCGGGCACGCGCACTGGTTGCACAAATGACGCTGAAAGAAAAAATCAGCCAAATGCTCAGCTGGGCTCCGGCCATTCCGCGTCTGGGCATCCCTGCATACAACTGGTGGAACGAGGGCATTCATGGCGTGGGACGCGCTGGAACGGCAACCGTATTTCCGCAGGCAATTGGTCTGGCTGCGTCTTTTGATGAGGACTTACTGGG
>NZ_JACJKP010000952.1 GCF_016901605.1 Gemmiger formicilis | reverse complement strand
CAATGACAAAATCATTCTTCAGCAAGGCACATCCTCCAAAGAGCTCAAAATTTATCCTGCCATGTGGAAACAGCCAGAAGAACCAAACTGCATTTTTGTGAGTGACGCCTGCTTGTTCCAAGATGCTTTTCAGCGGCATAAGCATACGAACTTGTTCTATGACTGAAGCCATATGGGGCCGCGCTCCGTCCTTTGCCCAGTGCAGGAGCTCCAAAGCT
>NZ_JACJKP010000951.1 GCF_016901605.1 Gemmiger formicilis | reverse complement strand
ATGCCCACATTTCGTCCACGCTGACGGGCTTCTGACCGTAGATCTTCTCCATGGTCAGATTCTTGGATTCCACAATGGTCTCCAGACGCTTCTTGACGCCTTCGTCCATGTGGCTCAGGATGGTCTTGAAGAAGAGCGCCTGTCCAAAACGGGCGCACAGTTTGGTTCCACCAAGCGCGGCATCGCCTACACCTACGGCGACAAGTTCATGAAGAAGA
>NZ_JACJKP010000950.1 GCF_016901605.1 Gemmiger formicilis | reverse complement strand
TGCGCCCCCCTGATGGTCGAACGTCAGCGGGACGGATTGTCCCGGTGGTCGGGCCGCTCCAGCCCATTTCCAATGTTCAACCCCTCCATGTATCGTCTGTACCGTTGCGGTGAGCATGGAAAGCAAATGATTGCATCGGGCATGTCACAGATGATCTCCAGCTCCCGGAATCGTGCGAGATACCGCTCCACCTGTTCATTGGTCAGGCTGCAAAAATT
>NZ_JACJKP010000949.1 GCF_016901605.1 Gemmiger formicilis | reverse complement strand
GGACGTTTTCCAGAATGATCCGTACCGCATAAATGTCGTAGATTTCCTCGAAATCTTTATTCTGCATGTACATCTTGCGGTAGATGCCGTAGATGCTTTTTACGCGGTGGCGGAAATCAAGCAGAAATTCGGGCCGGAAGTGTCTCTTCTGGTGGATGGCGTTACCAAATTGACGCAGATCAAATTCTCCAATGTGGAGGATCGCCAGGCGGAGAACC
>NZ_JACJKP010000948.1 GCF_016901605.1 Gemmiger formicilis | reverse complement strand
GCACCGCTTTTACATCGCGCAGCTTTTTATCCACAATCATGGTGTGGAGCAGCGGTTCATCAAAACCGGTCTGGAATTTTTCGGCCACCACCAGGATGTTGCCCTCATCGTGGAGACTTACCGCGACATCACCCGCCACAAAATCGGCGGGCGCGGCAAAATGATGGTGGTCACGGCGTCCCGCCTGGCGGCGGTGCGCTATGTACAGGAGATTCGGC
>NZ_JACJKP010000947.1 GCF_016901605.1 Gemmiger formicilis | reverse complement strand
TCCAGGTGACCGCCCGGGCCGGTGTGGACGAGGCCTTTGTGGAGATCCGGGGCACCCACACCAACGTGACCCGGATGGAACACAACGGTGAGGACCTGCTGCGGGACGGCGGTGGGCATCGCCGCCGCACACCCCCAGCAGGGCGGCAATTTCAATACCGCGGCGCCCGCCGGAGTTGGGGACGGTGACGCCTTTTACATTCTTTACAATGTTGCCGC
>NZ_JACJKP010000946.1 GCF_016901605.1 Gemmiger formicilis | reverse complement strand
GGTACGGAAAGCACGGATCTCGGCGGGGGTTTCAAAGCTGGGGCCCATGTAACCCAGATAAACGCCTTTTTGCAGTACCAAATTGTGCTCAGCGGCAACTTTCAGGGCGATTTCATGCTGATTACCGACCACATCAACTTTATGGGGGCCAACCCGCTGCGCGGTGCCAATGATGACACCATCGGTCCCCGTTTCTGTGATATGACCCATGTATACAC
>NZ_JACJKP010000945.1 GCF_016901605.1 Gemmiger formicilis | reverse complement strand
CAGTACATCGGTGTGGCGGGGGTAAGCAACCCGGTCATGGTCTTTGCCCTGTGTGCGGTATTCGGGGTGGCGCTGTTCCTGGCCGGGTACGGCTGCTGGCAGCTGCTGGTCCTGCTGATCGTGGCAGCCATTGCCATCTTCTTCCTGATCATGAGTTGCGCGCTGTTTGTTTCTCACCGGCGCAAGAAATAAAAAAGCCCCTTGCGGGACCGAAATAC
>NZ_JACJKP010000944.1 GCF_016901605.1 Gemmiger formicilis | reverse complement strand
TGGATCTGGAACTGCCTATTGTACTGGGTGCCAATGAAGAACACCTGAAACAGGGCGCTGCACACCTGACCCAGACCTCATACCCCATCGGCGGTGAAAACACCAACTGCGTACACAGTACACCACATAACGCTGGCTGTTGCCGCCCAGCGGGTGGCAGGTTACCAGGGTCAGCAGATCGCGCCCGGGCTGAATCAGCAGTGCATCCACGTCGGTAG
>NZ_JACJKP010000096.1 GCF_016901605.1 Gemmiger formicilis | reverse complement strand
CCTTTGACCTGGCCGCCAATTCCATGAAGGTGCTCAACAGTTCGGCTGAGCCCTGGAAGGTCACGGTGGTGGATACCGGCCTGGATACTATGACGGGTGGACGAGTCAAGCGGATTCAGCCTTATGTGGGCAACGAGCCGTTCATGCTTACTTATGGCGACGGAGTTTCCAACATTGACCTTCGGGCGCTGGAACAATACCACCGCGAGAAGGGCCGAACCGTGACCCTTTCCTGTTACAACGTGGGCCAGCAGTTCGGCGTACTGGATGTAGGCGGCGACGGCGCCGTGACGGGGTTCCGGGAAAAGCAGGATGTAGATGGCAACCTGATCAACATCGGATTCATGGTATGTAATCCCGGTATATTTGATTATATTGAGGGGGATCAGACGGTACTGGAAAAAGAGCCCATGGCGGCCCTTGCCCGGGATGGACAGCTGCAAAGCCGTCACCATAGCGGGTTCTGGAAATGCATGGACAATATGCGGGACCGCCGCCAGCTGGAAGCACTGTGGAACAGTGGCCAAGCCCCCTGGAAAGTCTGGGAAGAGGAAGAGAAACAATGAACGATATCCAAACCAACCATATTGCAGAACCGGCGCCTTCCAAAAAGGGACCGCTGAAAAAGGTCATCACCTATGGTTCCTTTGATTTGTTCCATGAAGGTCACTACCGCCTGCTGGAGCGCGCCAAAGCTTTGGGCGATTATCTGATCGTCGGCGTAACCACGGAACAATACGATGAATCCCGCGGGAAGCTGAACATTGTGGACTCTCTGGCCGACCGCATTGAACATGTACGCAACACAGGCTTTGCCGATGAGATCATTGTGGAAGACCACGTTGGTCAAAAGGTAGAAGATATCCAAAAATATAACGTTTCCATCTTTGCCGTCGGCTCCGACTGGGAAGGCAAGTTCGATTACCTGCAGGATTACTGCCAGGTGGTCTATCTGGAACGTACCAAGAACGTTTCCTCTACCCTGATGCGTCTGAAAAAGACCCCCATTATCCGTATTGGCATCATCGGCACCGGCCGCATTGCCCAACGCTTTGTGCCGGAAGCCAAATATGTCAGCGGTGTTACTGTACAGGGCGTTTACAATCCGAACGGTCAGCACGCCATGGATTTTGCGGATCATTTTTCTTTGGAGATCGGCACTGATAATATCCAGCAGTTTTTCGACGAAGTGGACGCTGTCTATATTGCTTCGCCGCATCAGACCCATGCCGACTATGTGCGGCAGGCCCTAGCCCACGGCAAGCATGTTTTGTGCGAAAAGCCCCTGGCCTTTTCCGCTGCCGAAGCACGGGAACTCTATGCCATGGCCCACGATGCCAACCGCATCCTGATGGAAGCCATCAAAACCGCCTATTGCCCGGGCTTTGCCCAGCTGATCGGCGTGGCTCGAAGCGGTATGATCGGCAGTATCCGGGATGTGGAGGCCGCTTTCTCCCGCCTGACGCCTCAGGGATTGCGGGAATGGAACGATGCCACCTACGGCGGTGCCTTTACGGAGTTTGGCAGCTATACCCTGCTGCCCGTCTTCAAACTGTTTGGCACCGAGTATGAATCACTGCGTTTTGACAGCATTCTGGCCCCCAATGGCGTAGACTCCTATACCAAAGCATCCTTCCGGTTTTCTCGTGGTCTTGCCACCACCAAAACCGGCATCGGCGTCAAAACCGAAGGCCAGCTGGTCATTGCCGGCACCAATGGTTATATTCTGGCCAAATCTCCCTGGTGGCTGACCCGCTCTTTCGAAGTCCGCTATGAGGATCCCAACCGCAAAGATGAGCACTATGTCAATTTCCTGGGCGATGGACTGCGCTACGAAATCAGCGATTTTGCCTACCAGATCGCCGGCTATCAGGGCCGCGCTTTCAAACTGCTGGAAAGCGAATCTGTAGCAATGGCCGGCGTACTGGAACGGTTCATCAAAGAACGGCAGGAACGGACTGCTCACAAATTTTAATTTTCCCCTGCGAAAGGATGTTTCCCTGCATGATCCAATTAGACCAGACCACCTTGCGCAATCTGCAGCTGACCGAGCTGGAGCTGTTGCAGGAAGCAGACCGCATCTGCAAAAAATGCGGCATACGGTATAATATCATTGCCGGCACTCTGCTGGGCGCCGTGCGGAATGGCGGTTTTATCCCCTGGGATGACGATGCCGACATTGCCCTGCTGCGGCCGGAGTATGAAAAATTCCGCGAGGCCTGCAAGACAGAACTGGATACCAGCCGGTTTTATTTTCAGGATCACACCAACACACCCGGGTACCGCTGGGGCTACGGAAAATTGCGCCGCAAAGACACATTGTTTTTACGGGAACACCAGGAGCACATGCCCTACGAGCAGGGCGTTTTTATCGACGTCTTCCCGCTGGATGCCGTACCGGAAAACAAACTGCTGCGTACCGTACATAATTTTCATTGCTTCTGCGTACGCAAGATTTTTTGGTCAGCAGTAGGCCGCAAAGCAGATAAAAGCCCTGCTATGCGTGCCTGGTACAGCCTGCTTTACCGTATTCCCGAAAAAACGGTATACGGCCATTATGACCGAATGATTCAGGCCGCTGCCCACCGTAAAAATGCCACCTGGGTGCGAATTCTGACGTTCCCCACGCCCAACAAAGTGTACGGCTATCGTAAGAAATGGTACGAGCACAGTGCCCCCATTCAGTTTGAGGGCGTAACTTTTGACGGCATCCGGGATTATGATGCTTACCTGAGCTTCAAATTCGGCAATTATATGGAACTGCCCCCCGAGGCCCAGCGCAAGGTACACCCGGTCAGCGATATCCGCGTGCCCGACTGGGCTACCGTGAAGTGAGGTTAAAAGAGCATATGAAGACCCCCAACGGAAAAATTTCAGTTGTTCTTGCCATTTATAACGTGGCCCCTTATTTGCGGCAGTGCCTGAACAGCATTGTAAACCAGACCTACCGCAATCTGGAGATCATCTGTGTAGATGACGGTTCCACTGACGAAAGCGGTGCCATCTGTGATGAATACGCGGCACAAGATGCTCGTGTTCACGTGATTCACCAGAAAAACCAGGGCGAGCCATTTGCACGCAATGCTGGGCTGGATACGATTTCCGGAGACTATGTCTATTTTGCGGATGGCGATGACTGGCTGGAGCTTGACATGCTGGAAACGCTTCATGATATGATGGACGAAGACCACGGTGTGCAGATCACCCAGTGCAGTTATTCTTTCGATTACCCGGACCATTGCCAACCGGCTGTAAATCATCTTCCCGTACCGGAAACACCTCTGGGCATGCGGGATTTTCTGTATTATATCTATCGCCGAGACGAATACCGCGGGGTTGCAAGTTATTTATGGAGCAAATTGTTTCTTGCCGACTATTTTGACGGAAAGCGCGCTTCTTTTCGCTTTCTTACTTCCGTTAACGTGGGCCATGATGTTCTCTTGGCTGCGCAACTGTATCTGCTTTCCGATAAAACCCATTATACGGCACGTTCCCTATACCATTATCGCCAGCAGGATAGTTCCGCCATGCACAGCATGGATCGCCGCCTAAAATGCCTGGGCTCCCCCATCGCATATGAAAAGGTCATTCAGCTATTTGAAGCTAATGGAATCAGTGATGATGTTCTGAACTATGTCAAGCGCTTTTATGTATATCACTGCGCCGTCTTACTGGAATACGCACGCAAAGTCGGGGACATCGAGAAAATTGTCATCCTGAAGGAAAAAATCCAACCTTACACGGAAATTTATCAAAAAACAAACACAGACCATCCGGAACGGTATATATGGCTAATGAATCTACTAAACGGTGCATAAAAAGCCATTGCAATGATAATCGCTCGTAGAGTCGTCTTTGTTTTCTCACCGTTGCTTTGCTCAATAAAGGAGACCAATCTATGGAAAAATATTATATCTGGGGTGCTGGACTTAAGGGTTCCCGCATGTTGAACAACCTGGGAAAAGAAAAAGTACTGTCCTTTATTGATAACAGTGTTAAGTTGCAGAATTCTAAGGTAGACGGTATCCCTGTCATTTCTTTTGAAACATACCTGTCCCGAAAAGACAATCGATACATCATCGTCACACCTTTTAATGATTCTGAAATAATTGCTCAGCTGGAAGCCAGTGGTGTTTATACCTATTTTCGCATTATGGATTGTCCCGCGCATCTTCATTCGGGATATCCTCATGTCATCGATAACTCTGACATTTTTCCCCACATTCCCGATGGTCCCGTTTTGGTATATGGCTTCGGACTGTATGCAGCCTTATTGCTAGACTATTTTCGTCAACAAAACTGTACACAAATTTTCTGGGCATCTCAAAAAGGTTGCGCCGAAGAGTTTATCCCGTCGTTTATGAAAACTTTCGGGCCTCTTCTGTCTCCTCCCCAACAATTTTCCGGTACGGTTTTCGCTGCACTGCCAGAGCTGGGCGATGAAGTTCGCCGCCTTTATCCCCAAGCCAAGTTTGTAGATGCTTCTCTTGAATCTGCATATGCAATCATGAAAGTTCCGTTTCCGCGTCTAACGGAATTCGATAATCTCCATGCGGGCAAACGATGCTTTATCGTTGCCACTGGTCCCAGTCTAAAAATTCAGGATCTGGACGTGTTGCACGCTCACCACGAATACTGTATCAGTTTAAATCACATCTATAAAGCTTTTGGAAAGACCGCATGGCGTCCAGATTACTATATGTGCGGCGACACAATGTTGATTCGAGACTATGCGCAAGAGATTCGAGACATGGAGGTTCCGGTAAAATTTATAGCATGGAATTACCCACCGTTCTGGGATACCCAGGTTCCAGATAATATTTACCCATTTTTGGAATGCCGATACGAATATTGGACGCAGGAACCTCCATTCAACAGCAACTTTCCTTACGGTGTCTTTACAGGCTATTCGGTCACCTATGTTTGTATCCAATTCGCCGTTTATGCCGGCTTCTCGGAAATTTATCTGATTGGCTGTGATCACAATTATGCCGCCCCACAAACCGGTGCTGCTGGTAATCACTTTGTTAAAGACTATCAGGAAAAAAAGGTGAACACGCCTGCTTACCAAAAGGACAAAGTAGAGTTGGCCTATCGCTCGGCACGCCAGTATTGCGACACTCATGGCATCAAAATTTACAACGCCACACGCGGCGGAAAACTGGAAGTTTTTGAGAGGGTAGACTTCGATTCTCTCTTTGCAAAGTAACCACAGGGAGAATGGATATGATCAAAGCACTGATTGCCGTGCGCTCCAATTCCACCAAAATCGTCAACAAAATATCCATCCGTTTTCGGGCAGCAACTTACTGGAAATCAAAATCCGCCAGCTGAAGCGGATTTCCCTTTTGGATGGAATTGTAGTCAACTCCAATGATCCTTCCATGCTGGAGTTCGCCGCTTCGCTGGGCTGTGAGGCAGTACAGCGGGACCCGTACTACGCTTCCAACACTGTTTCGATGAGCGATGTATACCGTAACATGGCTGAAAATATGGATTGCGATACCATTGTGTATGCCAACGCGACCACCCCTTTGCTCAAGAACGAAACCTTGTATAAAGCTATTGAAACCTACCAGCAAAACAAAGGCAAACACGATTCCCTGAACAGTGCACATCTGATCAAAGAATTTTTGTTCCGTGATAATCTGCCCATCAATTACGACCTGCGCCATCAGCCACGCAGCCAGGACCTGCCGGATATTGCGGCATTGAACTTTGCCATCAATATTTTGGAGCGCCAGACCATGATCGAGTGCAAAAATGTGGTAGGATATTGTCCCCTGATTTACACCATCGATGAAGTAGAAGCCACCGACATTGACAACCCGCTGGACTTTGAATTTGCGGAGTTTGTCTACAAAAAAGGTTTATAAAAAGAATCCCCGGCTGTTTCAGCCGGGGATTCTCTGTATTATTTCATCAATGTAGCTTTTGTGTCCCGTGCATGTTGAAGTTCGGATTCGAAATTTCGGGCAACCCCATTTCAGACTTCTTATTATTAAAAATCCACAGTATTAATATCTGTAACCGTAAGTCCAGAATCACCTTTTTCGAAAGCATAAATCCAGAAGTTGTTGTCCTTAACCCCCTGCCCATATTCCGTATATTGAGCCGTGTTTCGATCACAAATCACATAGTCACTTCCATTTATATATACAGGAGAAAAAACCAGTACATAATTTTTGTTAGTCAAAAACAATTTGTAATCATCTACATACAGAACCGCTTCGGAATCGAGCATTTCGTTCGGCATTTTTTCATAATTATGGATTCCTACCGCGTTTCCTTGATTGAAAGCATAATTTATATAGTGACCGTCGTCAATGAACAAGACACTTCTCTTGATAAAAGCATCTGTTGAATAAATTGTTCGAATCGGTTCACCATCAGAAATATAATTTGTATCAAGCAATGCTTCTATATTTTCTAGATGCTTGTAATCATCCAGCTGTACGTTTGCAATTCCGGCATTCATCACTTGAATTCCCAGTACCAGTACACACAGCGCCGATATAACCACCCTAGTCCCGATTCGGTTCAATCTTTTTACGATACCATATACCAAAAAAGAAACCAAAAAGCAAGAAGCAAAATACAGAAAATAGGTTACCGGTACAGCTTCAAACCCTTTTCCTGGCCCCACGTTCCCTTGATACATAGTAGAAAGCGCTAGCGGGAGAGCTGGAAGCACCATATAAAGCAATGCCGTAAAAACAATCAGTATATTCCGCCACCCAAGAACTCCCTTCGTTTGGTTTTGCCTTGTCTCCGACATTTGGTGCTTTGCATGCCGAAAAAGGCCAAAAAGTAAAATAGCCAAAAGAAGCGCAATCAGAATTGCACACACCACGTTACCTATATGAAGAGGGGACACGGAAGTTAAAACTTTAGATGAGAACAAATACTGTGTTGTTTTATTAAAGAGCAACCAATACCCCGGAATCGCCGAAACAAACAGCCAGAACAGAACCGGCAGAATCACCTTGGGGGACAAACTGCCGAAAGTATTTCCTTGATATTCGGACGGGAATAATGTGTTGACACCCTTGTAAAGCAACAAAAATAAAACTGCCACAACGCCAAAGGCAATTACATTTATAATCAGTTCTTTAGAGCGAGAAAAACCTTTTTGAATCAAGTAAATCAGCAAAAACAAAGGCGTATAGGTGACGAAAAGTTCATACGTTGTGCATACCGCAAAAAATGCTGCCAACGCCGCAACCATCCAACGGATTTTCCCGCTTTTGAGATAATTCTGATACCATGCCAGCGATAGAATCAAAAGTGCTACAGAAAAATTATATTCATTAATAAAGGTCTGCGGCACGGTTGGTTCCCAGGTGATGGGCAAAAACACCAACATACATAAAAAGCAGAAAACAGATAGTGTTTTATTGGCAAACCATTTATAGGTCAACCATCCAAAAAGGCACATGTCCAGGAGGATCGTTAAAATTGGAATAACACGAAAGGCCACCTGGCTCTTTCCCACAAAGTCCAAATACATAGCTGCTGGCACAAGCCAGGAAGACAGCGCTCGCCCTTTGCTGTGAACCTGCATATCAATAATCTCACGTATGAAATATAGCGGTCCTCCCATGCTCAACGCTCGTCGCTGCACTTGGTCATTGCACATTATTCCTTGAGTCCACCAAGGAATAATGACCAGCGCCAGCATGATTCCAAAAACCAGCAACCACCAACGATACTGTCTAAACCATCGCTTACCGTTCCATTGACTCATCTTCCTCTTCTCCTTTACAAACTCGCGTTATTCCTGTGCCAAAGAAGTAGCAACAAACGCCAGTTCTCTACTGTCTCCATTGCTAGAAGGATATACAAAATCACACTCTATCTGTACCAAGTAAGAACCTGATTCAGCAAAAATTACCGATAGCATAAAATTATTGTCCTGCAAGGTTATCGAATCAGCAGTTTTTCCATTTACCGTAACCGTAATATGCTGTGTTCCTGTAATAGTCCCCGGATAGTATCCTTCAATAACCAAAGTATCTCGTAAAGAGACTCTGCATTCCAATTCCGACTGAGGCATCACCCAGTCATCTTCGTATCTTCCCTCTGTCCACGTCACATAATCTCCATCAGCTAACAATTGAATAAACCTAATTGGGCTGCCAACACCACTTTGCACATAAAGTACTATCCCTGATAGCACAATTACCAACAGTGAAAATAAACTTACTGCAACAACGCGGTGTTTCACCAAACGTCGCAGCTGACTTTGATATTTACAGTTCCATTTTTCGGTAATGGTCGCAAGCTTCTTACAGGCTTTCTTTTCCGAAATAGCACAATATATTTTTTGAGAACATTCTTTTTGCTGCCCAACACAAACACGCAATATTGGGATCGATTTGAAAATCTGCCAGAATACCAAACTACCAACAAGCGAAAAGACCGTAATAGGCAACCAATATCGATTTCCCATTTCAGTAGGTGGAACGACTGCAGTAACATCTTCCCATGGAATTGCACCTGTTGCTGAAGCAAAAATCAAAGTAATTTTAATCATTAAAAAATGAAAAATCACAATGCCCAATGTATTTTTTCCCACAAAGGCAACCCATCTTTGAACCCATTGTGGTGCAAACTGCAGAAGAATTGCACAATTCCAAATAAATACAATGCCGTTCACTGCAGCAAGAACTTCCCAAAAAGGTTCATGGAAATTTCTCGAAGGCCAATCCACTAGTGTAATTCGACAACAGCCAAAATACCAAAAAACAACAGCATTTATAAGAAACGATGCCAGATGGAATTTCACTTTTATTTTTCCCGGCTGTGCTGCAGAATAGGGACACTTTTTAAACAATGCACCCGCCGAATAGTAAAAATTTCCCAAGAAGACAAGATCCAACCGGAAAGGCCCCACTGCCAAAGTATTTCCGCATTCGATCATCCAGTATCCCATTAGGAACAAAAAGACGGCTATTCCAGCGTATCCCAGACCTTTCTGCCCGCCCAAGAGTAAAAGTATAGCCTTTTGCAGGAGAATAATTCCCATTAGAACAACTACAAACCAGCATGCCCCTAAAAATGGGCTGCCACAGTTTCCTTGTACCACAAAGTCTCTCAACCGTACCCAAAATCCCGGGAATGTACCACGATAAATAAGACTGTACCAATTATTATGTACAAGAAAGGTATCCATTCCGCTGAAAAGGACCAAAAAAGTAAAAAGCGGGAGCCAAAGAGAAAAGAATTTGTCTATAACCAGTTTTAACCAACTTTTATTTTCCGTGGTATCCAAATAGCCAGATGCAAAAAAGAAAGCTGCCATATGGAACTGATAGATATAAGGATTAAAAAGCCCCGTTGCGTGGCCTAATACTACCAAAACAATAACAAGGCCCTTATAGTAATCAATCCATGCAATACGAACTTTCTTCTGTATCGCTACTTCCGGCATCTTTGCGATTCCCCTTTCACCATCACTGCATAAACTCCTGATACCGGTCCAGTACCGGGTCGGTCTCTCCGATTTCTTTGATCAGGCCGTCATGCATCCACATGACGCGGGTGCACAATTTGCGCAGCGTTCCAATATCATGGGAGACGATCAGCACCGTGCGGTTGTCGTCCAGAATCAGTTCCTGCATCTTCGCAAAGCTCTTTTTGCGGAAATGCTCGTCACCGACGCTGAGCACCTCGTCCACCAGCAGGATATCAGTTTCCAGCATGGCGGTGATGGCAAAGGTCAGTTTGGAGTACATACCGCTGGAATAAGTGCGCACCGGGCGGTCAATGAAATCCCCCAGCTCGGAGAATTCAATGATCTCCTGCATCTTATTGTGGGTATATTCCGGCGTATAGCCCAGCAGCATCCCGCTGGTCATGATATTTTCCCGGCCGGTAATCTCCGGCTTGAAGCCGACGCCGATGCTCATCAGGGAAACACGGCCACCGGGAGTTTCGATGGTGCCGGAATCCGGCTGGAAAATCCCCGCCACTGCTTTGAGCAGTGTAGATTTGCCGCTGCCGTTACGTCCAATAATACCGAGGATTTCCCCTTTTTCCACGTTGAAAGAAATTCCACGGACTGCGTGAACCACATCAGCTTTTTTCAACGCATTAGGGTTCATAATGCTCTGGTGGATCGAAATGTGCGCCAGATTGCGATAATCGATGCACAAATCCTTCACCGAAACTGCAACATCTGCCATAGGATCACACCACCTTTACATAGCTGTTTTCATATTTGTAAATCGTGCGCACCCCCACCACACACAAGGCGATGGAGATGATGGCCCAGTCCAGCAGCACACGCAGGTCCGGCATAATACCATACAACAAGGCACCGCGCATGGACGAAATAAAGAAAGCCATCGGGTTCAGGTTGGCCAGAATCTGACCGAAGGGCGCCGCTACCGTCGTGGCAATATCGTTAAAGACACCCGACATGAAGAACATCATGTTGATCAAAATGGCAATGGCATACCCCAGGTCATCAATAAAGACGCCAAAGTGCAGCAAAATGGTTGAGCAGCCAAAGGCAAAAATAAACATAATCAAATAGACAAAAATAGCCACAAAAATCATGGGCGTGAGCGGAACCTGGAACACCAGCATCATCGCAGCCAGGATGCACAACGCAATGGCCAACTTAATACCATTGAGCAGCATATTGGAAATCAACAGCGTAAACTTCGGCACATAAACCTTGGTAACAATATCCCGGTTCATGCGTACACACTTGATACTATAGGTCACCGTGCGGCTGAAGAAATTCCACATCAACAACCCGGAATAAATAAAGACCGGATAATACTGCTGGTTGCTGCCGAATACCGAACCGAACACAAAGGTATACACCAACATGTTGCACAATGGTTCCAAAATCCACCACACCCAGTTCAGGTAGGAGTTGGCCACCTCGGCTTTCAAGTCCGTTTTGGCAGAATACCAGCAAAAATAATTATACTTGCGCAAATCTGCAAGAAAACGTTTCAACATACTTTCCCCCTGTCAGTCCAGGACGTGTTCGGGATAGCGCTTATCTTCGGGCGGCAAACGCATATAATCCCCATAGAAAAACGTCAGATATTCCTTGTATTGTTTGGGCGCATTGAACATATGGTCCTGGATGGGCAGCGGCGTGCCCTCGGCAAACCATTCTTTTTTCAAGCGCTGCTGAATACAGAAAATGTAGCCGTTTGAGGTGAAATAATTCTCACTGTGGGGATGCAGCTCACAGGAGCAGCAGACCAATTCATAGGCCCACAGGATCAGTTTGAGCGGCAGATGGCGCCCGATGTCGGAGAGCACCTGTACCCGTTTGCGGGTGATATCGGGGTGATTGGCG
>NZ_JACJKP010000943.1 GCF_016901605.1 Gemmiger formicilis | reverse complement strand
GTAATGTATACGTTTACCGGTGTATCTGCATCCGCAGGGATCGCGATCGGCCCGGTAGAGCAGATCGACCACGGTACGGCCGGTCTGCACCGTATTGTATGCGACCCGTTCCGCCATCAGGCCGCTGTCTTTTCCAGCCAGTAAAGCGGGAAAACGATCGGCGGGATTTTTCTCAAAGCTGCTCATGAAAGCAGCGGCCAGCAGTTTGGGGGTATAAG
>NZ_JACJKP010000942.1 GCF_016901605.1 Gemmiger formicilis | reverse complement strand
TCCCCTGCCTTTACATAGTCCCCCAGCTTTTTGTGCATGGTAATTCCTGCGGCAAAATCGATGGAGTCTTCCTTTTTGATGCGGCCCGCCCCCAACAATACACTGGCGTTGCCGCCTTTGATTTACGCCCGGGTCACGGCCGATGGCGTAGAACGCTTTTAACACGAATTGAATGAAAAAACTCCCGGTCGCCGCGTGTATCGCACGGTGACCGGGAG
>NZ_JACJKP010000941.1 GCF_016901605.1 Gemmiger formicilis | reverse complement strand
CTTTCCCCCGTACGCACACCGAATGCCTTGGCAGGGCCGCTTTTGGCCAGCACCACGCCATGGCGCTTTTCCTCGTCGCCGCCCACCGCCGAAGGCACCGTGCGCAGGTCCAGCAGCCCGCTGATCTCCTCCGGCGTATAGTCCAGCAGCGTCAGAAAATCACGTCCCTGCAAATTCATAACAATAAACCCCCTCCAGGATGCATAAAAATACAATGT
>NZ_JACJKP010000940.1 GCF_016901605.1 Gemmiger formicilis | reverse complement strand
CAAATGATTGCATCGGGCATGTCACAGATGATCTCCAGCTCCCGGAATCGTGCGAGATACCGCTCCACCTGTTCATTGGTCAGGCTGCAAAAATTCTCGCCATCCTCACCGCAAAGGAAAAAGGTGCCGTACACCACATCATCGATTTCGGACAAACCCCGGTTCGGCTGCAGTGGGATGACCTTCCCTTCATCATTGAGGACAAGGCAGACGTTTTC
>NZ_JACJKP010000939.1 GCF_016901605.1 Gemmiger formicilis | reverse complement strand
GCCGAATGTAAATATATTCCGTGACCCGCGCTGGGGCAGAGGGCACGAAACCTATGGCGAAGATCCGTATCTGACCTCTCGCTTGGGCGTACGCTTTGTGGAAGGTATGCAGGGATGCCCAGACGCGGAATGGCCGGAGCCCAGCTGAGCATTTGGCTGATTTTTTCTTTCAGCGTCATTTGTGCAACCAGTGCGCGTGCCCGCTCCCGGTATTGTTC
>NZ_JACJKP010000938.1 GCF_016901605.1 Gemmiger formicilis | reverse complement strand
GCCTACTGCATGAGCCCCGACGGCCAGGCCCTGGCTACCGAGGAAGGCTACATCGGCGGCGAAGGCACCGAGTTCACCTCCACCCAGCCCAGCGGCAGCATCACGGTCGGCGGTGGTGTTGGCGGGGTTCACAACGACCGCGATGCCGTCCATGGCCAGCACGGTGGCGGTGGCGCCTTCGGCAGTTTCGGTATCCTTCAGCTCACGGCTGGCCATAC
>NZ_JACJKP010000937.1 GCF_016901605.1 Gemmiger formicilis | reverse complement strand
GGAATCCCGCAGCATAATACCGCACAGGTCCATGGTGGCATCGGTAGAATAGATGGGGCCGCGATACCCATTTTTATACAGGTACGGAATCTGCCCCGAATGGTCGATGTGGGCCATCTGCTGGGCAGCTCGTCCATCTCGGTGCGCGTCACCGAAGCCGGGCGTGCGCCGGAAATCATTGTTTTCTCCGGCGATATCGGCAATACCCACCAGCCTCT
>NZ_JACJKP010000936.1 GCF_016901605.1 Gemmiger formicilis | reverse complement strand
CTGTTTGGCTTTAACGATCTCTGCACTTTGAATGAACATGCCACCGGAACCACAACAGGGGTCATACAACGTGCCATCGAAAGGCTCGATCATCGCCGCAATCAGCTGGACCACCATCATCAATACACCTGCGCCGCAGTTGAATGTGGCTTTGGATACGGCTTTGAAAGCCTTGGGAGACAGTGATAAGCAGCTGAAAGGCTGTTTTGTAGAAGGTA
>NZ_JACJKP010000935.1 GCF_016901605.1 Gemmiger formicilis | reverse complement strand
AACAATACTGCGCCACATCATAAGTAGGCCAGCCGTGGGCTTCGCAGACACGGTTGGCGGAATCGGCCAGATCGTCGATGGTATTGAGCAAAGTTCCGTCCAGGTCAAACAGTAATTCCATCCGGAAAAACGCCTCCTTACAGATTCGCGTATCTATCATACCATAAAAACAGGGGAGCCGGGTACTGTTTTTTGCAATTTTACAACTATTTTTGGGC
>NZ_JACJKP010000934.1 GCF_016901605.1 Gemmiger formicilis | reverse complement strand
ACAACCGCCGCCATGGGCCTGGCGCTGCGCGCTTTAGGGCATAGGCGTAAGGTAGTTATTGTACAGTTTTTGAAGGACGGTACCAGCGGTGAAATAGAACCGCTGCGTCGCCTGGGCGCGGTTGTCTATGCCTGCCCCAACGCTAAATTCACCTGGCTGATGAACGAAGCGGAAAAGGCGGAGGCTCGCCGCAACTCTACCGTCGCGCTGCGCCAGGC
>NZ_JACJKP010000095.1 GCF_016901605.1 Gemmiger formicilis | reverse complement strand
GACAGCGCCATCGCCGCTTGCCAGGCCGGTCAGGCTGACGGCATGATCGCCGGCGCTTCCATCACCGATGAGCGCAAGGCTTCCGGCTGGCTGTTCTCCGACGGTTACTACACCGCCACCCAGACCATGACCGTGGCCGAAAACTCCGACATCACCGGTTTTGCTGATCTGTCCGGCAAGAATGTGGCCGTCAAGACCGGTACCCAGGGCGCTTCCTATGCCGAGAGCCTGAAGGACGAGTACGGCTTCACCATCACCTACTTCGAGGATTCCCCCACCATGTACCAGGCGGTTCTGGGCGGCCAGTGCGTGGCCTGCTTCGAGGACACCCCCATCATGCAGGCTTCCATCAAGGACGGCGGCCTGGCCCTGAAGGTGCTGGAGGATACCGCCAATGAGGGCGGCGACTACGGCTTTGCCATCTTCAACGCCGACAACCAGGAACTGCTGGATATGTTCAACGCCGGTCTGGCCAACATCAAGGCCAACGGCACCTACGACGAGATTCTGGCCAAGTACCTCGGCTAATGTCAATCAAAAGGGGCAACAGTCGCGCACGGCAATTGCCTGACGCGCCTGTTTCCCCCTTTGGAGTACGGGTTGCGGTTCCCGCATCATGCGGCGCACCTTGTGGCGGCGCTTGCATTCTGCGACCGCGGCCCCTGCTCCGCCGCGCTGAATCTGCCGCAGGCAGCGCGCGGCTCTGCAGCCCCTTCGACAAAATTTGACCCAAAACCGCGCACTCGGCGCCCGCGCCTCGCACACAATTTTGGGCCAAATTTCCCTGGAGGTGTCGCCGTCGTCGGCGCATGTCCGCCAACGGCGACTGTTTTTAAAATTCCGGGGACGCCTGTTGTCGCAGGCGTCCCTGTTTTTCGCGCCCCTGACATTTTCCTCGAAAGGAGAGTTCTGCCCTTGATCCAGATCCTTACCACCTACGGCGGCCTGCTGCTGGCGGCCATGGGCCAGACCCTGCTGCTGGCCCTGTGCGGGTTGTTCTTCGCCTGCATTCTGGGCCTGATCTTCGGCCTGCTCAGCGTGGTCAAAAACCGCGCCGCCAACATCATCTCCATCATCTTCGTGGACGCCATCCGCGGCGTGCCCATGATCGTGCTGGCCTACTTTATCTATTTTGGCGTCCCCTACCTGCTCAATACCATTCTGGGCTTCGGCGGGGTCACCCTTACCGCCCTGCAGGCCGGCACCATCTGCCTGGCGCTGAACTGCGGCGCCTACATGGCCGAGATCATCCGCGCCGGTATCGAGAGCGTGGACAAGGGCCAGATGGAAGCTGCCCGCAGCCTGGGCCTGCCCTACTGGCGGGCCATGTTCCGGGTGGTGCTGCCCCAGGCCATCCGCACCATGATCCCCAGCATCATCAACCAGTTCATCATCACCCTCAAGGATACCTCCATCCTGTCGGTCATCGGCTTCCCCGAGCTGGTCAACACCGCCAAGAACGTGGTGGCCAACTCCTTCATGTCCTTCCAGGTATGGGCGATCGTTGCTGTGATGTATCTCATCGTCATCACCGCTTTGTCGGTGCTGGCCAAGAAAGTGGAAAGGAGACTGAACCGTGGCCGTGAATAAGCAGAATGTCAAGATCCATGTCTCCCACCTGAAAAAGAACTTCGGCAATCTGGAAGTGCTCAAGGATGTCTCTACCGACATCTATGAAGGCGAGGTCGTCGTCATTCTGGGACCTTCCGGTTCCGGCAAATCCACCTTCCTGCGGTGCCTGAACCGTCTGGAAGAGATCACCGGCGGCGAAGTGATCGTGGACGGGCATGACCTGACCAACAAAAAGACCGATATCAACAAAGTCCGCGAAAACGTGGGCATGGTGTTCCAGCATTTCAACCTCTTCAACAACCTGAACGTCATGGGCAACATGACCCTGGCCCCCACCGAGCTGAAAAAAGCTACCAAGGGCGAAGCCAAGGAAAACGCCCTGCGGCTGCTGAACCGCGTGGGTCTGGCCGACAAGGCCGAGGCCTACCCGGCACAGCTTTCCGGCGGCCAGAAACAGCGTGTGGCCATTGCCCGCGCCCTGGCCATGAACCCCGATATCATGCTCTTTGACGAGCCTACCTCCGCCCTGGACCCCGAAATGGTCGGCGAGGTACTGCAGGTCATGAAGCAGCTGGCCGCCGAGGGCATGACCATGGTGGTGGTCACCCATGAGATCGGCTTTGCCCGCGAAGTGGCCAGCCGGGTCATCTTTATGGAAGGCGGCTACATCGTGGAGGAAGGCACCCCCGACGAGGTCATCAACCATCCCAAGCAGCCCCGTACCATCGACTTTTTGAGCAAAGTTCTGTAAAAAACGGCAGGAGGGGGCAAAAAGTCCCGCTCCTGCCGCTTTTTTTGCGGTTTGCCCTTGCGCAAACCGGGTTTTTGCGGTACTATTAAAAAACACCGTTGATTTACCGCTTTAGGGCGGTGAAGATTGTGCGCGAGGGACAACGGTGGATCATACATAGGGAGGAAAATCATCATGAAGAAATTGATCAGCATGCTGCTGGCCGTGGGTATGGCCGCCAGCCTGGCTGCCTGCGGCAGCACCGCAACCACCGACTCCGCCGCTGCGTCGGAGTCCACCGCGGACGTTGCTTCCACGGCGGAAGCTGCCGCCGATACCGCCGACGGCGAGAGCGATCTGGCCTACATCCAGGAAAAAGGCAAAATGACCATCGGCTACACCGTTTACGCCCCCATGAACTACACCGATGAAAACGGCGAGTTCGTGGGCTTTGACACCGAGCTGGCCACCGCTGTGTGTGAGCAGCTGGGCGTGGAGCCGGAATTTGTGGAGATCAACTGGGATACCAAGATCGTGGAACTGGATGCCAAGAGCATTGACTGCATCTGGAACGGCATGACCCTGACCGACGACATCATGAGCAATACCGCCTGCACCGAGGCTTACGCCAAGAACGCCCAGGTCATCGTCATGAAGGCCGACGCCGGTTACACCTCCACCGCCGACCTGGTGGGCAAGACCGTGGTGGCCGAAGCCGGTTCTGCCGGTGAGTCCACCATCCAGGGGGACGAGAACCTCTCCCAGGCCGATTACATCAGCAAGAGCGTCCAGACCGACTGCCTGATGGAAGTGGCCGCCGGTACCGCTGACGCCGCCGTGCTGGACCTGACCCTGGCTTCCGCCATGATCGGCGAGGGCACCGACTACGCCGACCTGGCCATTGTGGATGAACTGAACGCCGAAGAGTACGGCGTGGCCTTCCGCAAGGGCAGCGATGCGGCTGCCGCTGTGAACGACGCCTTTGCCGCCCTGAAAGCCGACGGCACCATGCAGGCCCTGGCCGACAAGTACGGCCTGACCCTGGCCGAGTGATGGGCGAGGCGGCTGTAATTTGGGGCCGTCTGACCGAAGCGTTCTGGCTGAACTGCCAGCTGTTCGGTCTGACGCTGCTGTTTGCAGTGCCCCTGGGGCTGATCGTAGCCTTTGGTTCGATGAATCGGTTTGCCCCCCTGCGCGGGGTGGTCAAGACCTTTGTGTGGATCATCCGCGGTACGCCGCTGATGCTGCAGATTCTGGTCATTTACCTGGGCCCCGGCCTGATGGGCTTTGAAAGCCCCTGGCCGTCCGGGTCCAGCGGCCGTCTGGTGGCGGCCGTGGTGGCCTTTGCCATCAACTACGCCTGCTATTTCTCCGAAATCTACCGCGGCGGCATCGAGGCGGTGCCCAAAGGGCAGACCGAGGCCGGGCAGGTGCTGGGCATGACCCGCAGCCAGATCTTCTTCAAGGTCACGCTGCTGCAGGTCATCAAGCGGATTCTGCCGCCCATGGGCAACGAAATCATTACGCTGGTCAAGGATACCTCTTTGGCCAACGTCATCGCCAACAAGGACATCATCATGATGGCCAAGGAATACAGCGCCAAGGGCCTGATCTGGCCGCTGTTCTCCACCGCCATCTTCTTCCTGGTGTTTGTGGGGGCGCTGACACTGCTGTTCGGCTGGCTGGAAAAGCGGCTGGCTTATTTCCGGTAAGGGGGGCGCGCAGATGGCATTATTGGAAGTGGCCGGTATCGGCAAAAGCTTCGGCAGTACCGCCGTGCTGCGGGATATCTCCTTTACCCTGGAGGAAGGCGAAGCCATCGCCATCATCGGGTCCTCGGGTTCCGGCAAGACCACCCTTTTGCGCTGCCTGAATTTTTTGGAAACGGCCGACGCCGGGTCCATCACGGTGGCAGGGGAAACCCTGTGGAGTGCCGACGACGCCCGCACCCAGAGCGAGACGGCCATCCGCAAAAAGCGGCTGCATTTCGGGTTGGTGTTCCAGAACTTCAACCTGTTCCCCCAGTACACGGCATTGCAGAACGTGATGCTGGCCGGGCAGCTGCTGGCCAAGGAACGGCCCGACTACAAACAGCATAAAAAAGAGATCCTGGCTGAACTGGAAACCCACGCCCGGGAACTGCTGGCCGATATGGGCCTGTCTGACCGGGCGGGGCATTACCCGCACCAGCTTTCGGGCGGGCAGCAGCAGCGCGTGGCCATTGCCCGCGCCCTGGCCCTGAAGCCGGATATTCTCTGTTTTGACGAGCCCACCTCGGCACTGGACCCGGAACTGACCGGTGAAGTGCTGCGGGTCCTGCGTGACCTGGCGGCCAACAAGACCACCATGATCATCGTTACCCATGAGATGAAGTTCGCCCGGGATGTGGCGGACCGCATCCTGTTCATGGACGGCGGTGTGGTGGTGGAACAGGGCCCCGCCCGGGAGGTCATTGACCACCCCAAAGAGGAACGCACCCGCCAGTTTTTGGCAAACTACGGCAAATAAGTTGGAAGCCCCCGCAAGGGGGCTTTTTTTGATTCGGGCGAGCCCGAACCCCCGTAACTTAAAAAAGATATAAAAAAGGCATGGTCTTTTGACCATGCCTTTTTGGTTGGAGTTTTTTGCCTTGTTGCTTGGTGACGGCAAGGCGTGGAATTTGCCTTGTCTGCTGCTTCCCGGGTGAGTGGTTGAAGTTTCTTTGCCTTGTTGCATGGTAACGGCAAGGCGTGGAATTTCCCTTACTTGCTGCTTCCCGGGCGAGTGATTGGAGTTTCTTTGCCTACTTTCTTTGCAAAGAAAGTAGGGGCAAAGAAAGTAGGGGGGTTACACCCGCTTATACAGGATGGGTTCGTCGTAGCCGAAGGTCTTTTTGCCGTTTACTTCCATCTGCTCGGACACTTCCAGCACCTCCGGCGAGAACCGCTCAAAGAGGGTGAACTTCAGCACCGGGCTGAACATGGAAGTGCTGCCGCCCTCCCAGACGCCGTCCTTCTCGGTATACAAGGCCGGGGTGAACTTCGCCGAGGGTTTCAGGTCCGCATAGGCTACCGGTTTCAGGTTCTCATAGGTAAAGCTGTCCTTGTCGTAACCGGCGGGCAGATCGTAGCTGGTCAGCAGCACGTCGTCCCCCTGCTGGGTGAACAGGAACAGGTGCGGCGCCCCGTGGGTGGAACCGTTGGCCGTGAAATAGCTTTCCTCCACCATGAACACCCCCGCAAAATCCGCGGGCAGACCCAGGATTTTATCGTTGCAGGCGGTGTTTACATGCTCCGCATAGGGGAAATTCTCCCCCTTTTTGGCTTCGTACTGCTCTTTATTGTTGAAATGCCCGGTCAACAGTGCCATGAATTCGTTCAGCTTGCTCATACATATACCCCTTTCTGAGGTGGGCCCGCACAGCGGGCAATGATTTTCGATTCAGTCGGCGGTCCTTCCGCTTGACAAGGTCAAGTATATACCAGAAGGTTGACTTAGTCAAGTAGTAAAATCAAAAAGTTTCTGTGAACAAAAAAGAAGCGGTCCGCAGACCGCTTCCAAACCGCAAAAGGCAGGGTATCCACAAAGGACAGGTGCGCCGCCGCCCGGTGAAGGGCAGGCACCCTTAAAGGCAGAGGGAGATGATCACCGGTACAAACAGGGAACAGATCATGCCGTTGAGCACCGAGAGCACCACCGTCTCCTCGTTGGTGTATTTCAGCATCATGGGCAGGGTGGTGTCCTCACTGGTGGCCCCCGCCGGTGCAATGCTGGTGTAGTAGTTCAGCTTCAGGGCAATGAAGGGGATGATCAGGTAGGAGAAAACCTCCCGCATCAGGTTGCTCAAAAATGCCACGCTGCCCATCTCGGCCCCCACCAGCCGGCCAATGGTGGCCCCGGCCAGGCTGTACCAGCCCATGCCGCCCGCAATGGCCGCGCCGTAGTTCCAGGGCATGTGCAGCAACAGCGCGCAGAGGATGCCCCCCGCAATGGAGCCAAACATGATGCCCGCCGGAATGATGAAGATGCGCAGGTGGTATTCCCGGATCTTGGCAGCCAGGCCCCGGTACATGCCCACGCTGATGCCCACCGAGAACATCAGAAGGTACAGCACCGCATCGGTGTGGCCGGTGAGGAAGGTCACCACCGGCAGTTCCAGCCCCGAAAGGCCGTATACCAGCCCCAGCAGCAGGGCGGCAATGGTCAGCAATACCATCATTGGGGGTCCTCCTTCCCGGAGCGGCGCTTTTTGACCAGGAACCGCTCGCTGAGCAGATACACCACCACGATGGACACCACCGTGGGAACCAGAAACATCAGGAAGCTGGCCGCGCCCAGGGAGAACAGATCCTGCAAAAAGTTATCCCGCTGGCCCAGCATCACGCCCATGGAAAAAATCAGCACCAGCGTGCACACCAGGGCCAACCGTTCATTGCCGCGCTTGGCTTTGGCAGGAAAAAGAAACCGCCCTACGGCCATGCCCGCCAGCATGACAAGAAGAATATCCAAAAAAACCGTTCCTTTCTGTACACAGATAAAAGGATTGTACCAGAAAATGCCCCCAAAGTCATTGCTTTATCTTGTCATGCAGGCACAGCAATTTCTGTAAAGTGAACCGCAACACCACACAAAAACCGGGCAGGCCCCAGGGGCTGCCCGGTAAAGGTTCAGTGGGTGGAAAGCTGCAGCGTACCGCTCTTATAGTCCTGCTCGGTGCAGGGGACGCAGCGGTCAACCTGCCAGATGCCGTCCCGCCAGACGGCCTGGATGGTCATATAATCGGTACCCGATTCGGCGGCACCGCTTTCCCGGTTGGTGCCTACCCAGTGACCGGCTACGTTCAGTGTAACTTTGCCGTCGCCGTAGCCCAGGCCCTGAGTGCTGTAGGCCATGTCGGACTGTTCCAGGTCGTAGGCGACGGCGTCATAGGCGCCCATGGTGATGGCTTCGGTCCAGCTCTGGTCGTTCAGGTCGGTGGAGAACCGCAGATCTTCCACCTGCCGGGTGTTGAAGGCGTTCAGCTGGGAGCGGTAGTACACCGAGACCATGGCATCCAGGTAGCTTTCGTCGGGCTGGTTGTAGCCGTCCGCTTCGCAGGCGGTCATGGTGCCGAAGGAAGCCGTGGGATTGCTGGGCTTGGACACCAGCGCCAGGGTGGTCTGGTAGTCGCTGGCGTCCGGTACGATCGCCCGCAGCAGCATGTCGGTCTGGGTCAGCAGGTCGCGGTCGATGTACAGGCGGCCATCCTCGGCTTCGTAGTATTCGGCGGCCACACCGTCAACGGTCAGGGTCATGCCGGGGGTGGCGGTCAAATTCTCCAGGTACAGGCGGCGTTCCTCCGGAAGGCCCGCTTCCTGGGTGGTTTCGCCGGAAACCGAGGTGCTGCTTTCTCCCGACGCAGCCGCGGGCTGGGTGGTGTCATCCGGCCGCAGGAAAAGGAACCAGCCGGTCACGCCCAGAACCGCCAGCAGCACGACGGCCAGCACCACCGCCACAACGATGTTCCGGATCTTGCGGCGGCGTGCCTGCACCGGGGGCCAGGAAGCCTGCGCCTGGGGCGGTGTGGCGGACAGCGGCGCCCCGCAGGACCCGCAGAATTTCTGGTTGGGGCGGGTGGCCGCCCCGCATTTGGGACAATATTTCATAGAGATGCTCCTTTCGGCGCAGGGGTCAGGTCTCGGCAATGGCTACAAGGTATTTGTAGATCTGGGGTTTGTACTCTTCATACAGGCCCATGTGTTCGTACAGGTCCTTGTAGTAGTTGAACAGGGCCGCCCGGGTGGTCACCACGTTCATGGGGTTGAGCACCGTGTGCACGGCGCTGCCCGGGGTGTTGTAGTAGTTGTAAATGGGGGTGGACAGGGCATAGAACTTCTCCGCATAGCGGATATAGTTCAGGTTGAAGTAGAGGTCCTCCGACCAGTCCAGCTCCTCGGCACACTGGATGTCCTCATGGGCGCGGACGAGCTCGGCCCGGTACAGTTTGTTCCACATGACGCCGTAGTAAAAGCTGGCGGGTTCCTGCATCAGCCCGGCGGCAAACTGCTCCTTGTTCATGGGGCCTTCCAGCAAAAAGCCGTAGGTCTGCACCTTGTCCGGCCGCTGGGGGCGGGGACGCTTGGCCTCGGCTTCCTCGCTGCGGGGGCGGGGCGGCGTGATGCGGTTGTAATGGGCAATGACCAGGTCGGCGTCAAAGCGCTCGGCGCGGTCCACCAGCAGTTCGGTGGCGTTGGGCAGAATGGTATCGTCAGCGTCCACAAACTGCAGGTATTTGCCGGTGGCGCGGCGCAGCCCCAGGTTGCGGGTGGCGGCTACCCCGCTGTTGGCTTTGTCAATGAGGATGATGCGTTTGTCTACCCTGGCGTACATCTGGCAGACCTGCAGGCTTACGTCCTGGCTGCCGTCATTGAGCAGCAAAATCTCCAGATTCTGGTAGGTCTGGCGGCGAATACTCTCGACACAACGTGCAATATGGTTCTGTGCGTTATAGATCGGCACGATGATGCTGACCAACGGTTGCTCCTGCGGCATGGCAACATTCCCCCTTTATTTGCGATACCTACACAATACCATAAAATCCCGCCGGTGACAATGGAAAATGCTGCCGTACTGTGGTAGAATAGCAGATAGCGACATCCATTTACAAAGAACGAGGTATATGCTATGAAAGAATCCATCATGCGCCTGCGGGCGCTGGAAAAGCAGCTGTTTGCTTACCGCTATGCCCTGAACGCCATTGATTTTGACGCCGAGACCGTGGCCCCCGAGGGCAGCGCCGAAGGCCGTGCCGAAGCCTGCGAGGTGCTGAGCCGTGCCAGCTTTGACCTGCTGGTGAACGACGATACCGCCGCCCTGCTGCAGCAGGCGGCGGCCGATGCGGAGGACGAGCAGCAGGCCGCCGAGGTGCGGGAGCTGCAGCGGGAATACGACCGCACGGCCAAGATCCCCGCCGCCGAGTACGCCGCCTTTACCAAACTGGTGCAGCAGAGCATCCCGGTATGGACCAAGGCCAAGCGCACCAACGATTTCTCTCTGTTTGCGCCCTACCTGGAAAAAATCGTGGAAGCCCGCCGTGCCCAGGCCCGCTACTTTGCCCCCGACCGTGACCCCTACGAGGTCTGGCTGGACCAGTACGAGCGCGGCCTGACCATTGCCCAGTGCGATGCATTTTTTGCCACCCTCCGCCAGACCATCGTGCCGCTGCTGGCGGCCATCCGGGACCACGGCGCACCCATCCGCACCGACTTCCTGGACCAGGAATGGCCCCTGGATGCCCAGAAGCAGGTTTCCAAAAAGGTGATGGAACTGTGGGGGCTGGAGCCGGAACACTGCCTGCTGGCGGAAAGCGAACATCCCTTTACCACCGAGTTCTGGCGCGGCGACGTGCGCATTACCACCCACTACATGCCCCGGGATATGTTCTCCAACCTGTACAGCGTAGCCCACGAGGGCGGCCATGCCCTGTATGAACGCCACATTGCGCCGGAACTGGATTACACGGCCATCACCGGCGGCGCCACCATGGGCCTGCACGAGAGCCAGAGCCGCCTGTTTGAAAACTATGTGGGCCGCAGCCGTGCCTTTGTGCACTGCCTGTACCCCACCCTGCGGGAACTGTTCCCCACCCAGCTGGCCGATGTGACCGAGGAGGAGATCTGGCGCGCCGTGAACCGGGCCGAGCCGGGGCTGATCCGCACCGAGGCCGACGAACTGACCTACGCTTTGCACATTATGGTGCGGTATGAACTGGAAAAGGCCATGATCCAGGGCACCCTGGCCGTGCGCGACCTGCCCGCCGCCTGGAACGCCAAGTACAAGGAGTACCTGGGCGTGGATGTGCCCGACGATGCCCACGGCTGCCTGCAGGATATCCACTGGTCCATGGGCGATATGGGATACTTCCCCAGCTATGCCCTGGGCAGTGCCTACGGCGCCCAGGCCATTGCCGACCTGCGCAAGACCATGGACCTGGATGCCCAGTGGGAGAAAGGCGACCTGCAGCCGCTGAAGGACGCCCTGTGCGACCGGCTGTGGAAGTACGGCAACCTGAAAGAACCCGCCTGGCTGGTCAAGAGCCTGTGCGGCGGCGACTTTGACCCCCATTACTTCACCGATTACCTGAAGGCCAAGTACACCGATCTCTACCGCCTGTAATGCGTAAATTTACACTTTATTCACAGGCGGGGGCTTGTATTCGGGGTAAACTATAGTATACTGGTATTGTAGGAATTGGAAGATTCCGGAAACTGACCGAAAGGAGCGTTCCCTATGGAGCGTGTAGACATTGCCGTGATCGGCAGCGGTCCCGCGGGGGTATCGGCGGCCATTACCGCCAAACTGCGGGGCAAAAGCCTGCTGCTCTTCGGCAGCAAGGAGCTGAGCGACAAGATCGGCAAGGCCCACAAGATTCAGAATTATCCCGGTCTGCCCGATGTGACGGGCCAGGAACTGCGCGGGGCATTCCAGCAGCATCTGGAAGCTATGGGTATCACCGTTACCGAGGCCCGTGTCAATGCCGTTTACGCCATGGGGGACTATTTCGCCGTACAGACGGCAGGGGAAACCTATGAAGCCACCACGGTGGTGCTGGCCACCGGTGTGGTACAGGGCAAGGCTCTGCCCGGCGAGGAAGAATATCTGGGCCGGGGCGTGAGTTACTGCGCCACCTGCGACGCCCCCCTCTACCGGGGCAAGGCGGTGGCGGTGATCGGCTCCAGCCCGGCGGCGGAACCGGAAGCCGCTTATATGGCGGAAGTGGCGGGATCGGTGCTGTACCTGCCCCTGTACGAGGGTACGCCCGACCTGCCGGACACCGTGCAGGTGGTACGGGAAAAGCCCGCCGCCGTGGTGGGCGAAGCCACCGTGACGGCCCTGCGCACCGATGCGGGGGAATACCCGGTGGACGGTGTGTTCCTGCTGCGGGATGCCATGGCCCCCACCCAGCTGGTGCCGGGCCTGGAAGGGGCCGGCGGCCATGTGGCGGTAAACGCTAAAATGCAGACCAATCTGCCCGGCTGTTTTGCCTGCGGCGATGCCGTGGGCCTG
>NZ_JACJKP010000933.1 GCF_016901605.1 Gemmiger formicilis | reverse complement strand
ACGGTGGACGTGCACCAGAACGACTTTGCCGGTACCGCCGGTGCCGAGAGCTTTGTTTCGCTGCTTATTGTGGACGGCGAAGGCACCGTCACCTGCGGCGGCGAGACGATGCCCTGGCAGATGGCATGCAGCGTGCCGGAAGGAATGAAGAATACATCGCCTTTATGTACCGGCGCGGCGTTGAGCACTTCGGTCAGGGTGTTGTCCTTGATGCGGCG
>NZ_JACJKP010000932.1 GCF_016901605.1 Gemmiger formicilis | reverse complement strand
GCTGAGGTTGCGCCCGAAATTGGCCGGTGTTTCGTGAATGATGCTGGGGTAAATGGGTGCGCAGCCCAGGCCCACAATGATCAAGCCCGCAAACAGCAAGGTATTGCCCGCCGGAACGGTTTGGCAGGCAAAACGCATCCGGCCGCCGGGACATGGACGGAGGAAAGAACAGGAAAAAGAGCGGCGCCCAGATTGCCTGGAGTGTGATCGCAGTGATT
>NZ_JACJKP010000931.1 GCF_016901605.1 Gemmiger formicilis | reverse complement strand
TGACGGACGGATGGCCAACATTGCCCCGCCCAACAGCCGCCCCGGGTATATGACACCCATGCTGTGCATGTCCGCCGGCTGGGGGGACGCCGCCATTTTGGTGCCCTACGCTCTTGCGGGGATTGGCCATGGCCTGCATGGGTGTTACTCCGGGTTCGCACCACTCACCGTAGTCCAGGCCGTTGAGCACCGTGTATTTGGCATACTCGCCGCTCTGT
>NZ_JACJKP010000930.1 GCF_016901605.1 Gemmiger formicilis | reverse complement strand
GGCGCCTCGGAGGAAGATTCCTGCGTTGCATGGGGTGAAGTGACTGCTTGCACACTCACAGATTCTGATGGCACCGGGGAAGCCAACCTTGCGGTGGTCTGGAAACTGCATCTGCAAAGTTCCCTGTACACTGGCCTGACCGGTTTGCAATGTCACATTCCCCAGTGCGAAAGTTCCCCCAATATCCAGGATCGCATCACCGGCATCCGGCAGCAGGAT
>NZ_JACJKP010000929.1 GCF_016901605.1 Gemmiger formicilis | reverse complement strand
ATATACATGACATTTCCCCGGCGGGCCTGCCGTTCCGCATAGTCAAGGTACATGGTGACAATTTCGTTCAGGTTCCGCATTTCTGTTTCGTTCAGATAGTTTTTGGCAACGGTGACATCGGATTTGCGGATGCGGCCTTTGGGGGCGTTTTTCCATGTGGTCAGGCCCATATTGGGCTTGGTGCTGTCGGCACGGCCATATACGATCTCGGCAGCTGTA
>NZ_JACJKP010000928.1 GCF_016901605.1 Gemmiger formicilis | reverse complement strand
GAAAAGCCTTTTCTATCAGGTGTACCCGTCCAGGGACCACTTCTCCACTGACAAGACTTCCGGTGTTTTGCATCTGCTGCGCCATGGTCAGACTTTTGCCGCCCGGCGCCGCGCGGCAACCGTTCATATTCAAGCAGAAGATTTCCGGAATCCGTTGGAACGGTTGGAAATTTATGAATGTCTGTCTCATCCGGTGGCGGAGCTACTGTATGAGCAGTA
>NZ_JACJKP010000927.1 GCF_016901605.1 Gemmiger formicilis | reverse complement strand
TGTTAAATCAGAAAGCGGATGCATCGTGGTGTACAAAGCCGCCCAACTCCTGGCTGTTTGTTAACCCTTGGGCAAAAGCTTTGGCGCGCATAGCGGCGTAAAACTCGGCAAAGGCGGGCAGCCAGGCCGCAGCCAATGATCTTGGTGAGCAGCGCCACCACCACAAAGCAGATGCAGAACAGTACAATATCCGGCGTAAGGCCGCTGATGTCGGTTTTG
>NZ_JACJKP010000926.1 GCF_016901605.1 Gemmiger formicilis | reverse complement strand
TGTTTTGAAGGATGGTGTAGCGTTATGATAATTGCCCTGGTGGCACACGACTCCAAGAAGGAGTTGATGATTCAATTTTGCACCGCATACCGGCATATTTTGGCGCAGCACCAGCAGCGCTTTGTCCGCCACTGCGGCCGCCGCGGTAAAGGGAGCCCCCATACCGGCAGCGGTGTCCAACAGCACAAAATCAAAATACGGGCGCATGGCCATCAGCAG
>NZ_JACJKP010000925.1 GCF_016901605.1 Gemmiger formicilis | reverse complement strand
TCCCTGCTGCCCGAAGTGCCCGCCCATAAGGAGGATTGACCTATGCTGATCTGTGCTGCCAGCAATAACGCCGGCAAACTGAAAGAACTGCGCCGCATTCTGGAACGGATGGGCAGACCCAGGTTTTCCCACACGCTGACGGCACAGCCGCCCTTGGGGGTGCCGTCCAGCTTGGTGAGCACCACGCCGGTGGCACCGGCAGCCCGGCAGAATTCCTCC
>NZ_JACJKP010000924.1 GCF_016901605.1 Gemmiger formicilis | reverse complement strand
CAGTCCGCCTCGGTGATATTCTGCTTGGCAGCAACCAGGCTCACACCGGCGGCAATGGCCACCTTGGTCTCCAGCATGCAGCCTACCATGCACTGTACATGGTTTGCCTCGGCATCGACATTGATTTTTAAGCGGCCCCCCGCAGAGAGAGGTACATTATGCCGAATACGATTTTTTCCTCCGAAGGCGCGCTCCTGTTCATCATGTTCGCCACAGTCG
>NZ_JACJKP010000094.1 GCF_016901605.1 Gemmiger formicilis | reverse complement strand
GTGCAGACCAGAACGTCAATTTCGTTGTCCAACAGCTGCTGCCATACCGAGGAAATCTGTTCTTCGGTCATCTTGCCGTGGGCAATGCCTACCCGGGCGCCGGGAACCAGTTTGCCAATGCGGGTGGCACATTCGTTGATGTTGTCCACCCGGTTATGCAGGTAGTAGACCTGTCCGCCCCGGGCCAGTTCCTTGCGAATGGCTTCCGCCACAATGCCCTCGTCGTATTCCAGAACGTAGGTTTCCACGGGCTGGCGCTCAAAAGGCGGTTGTTCAATGGTGCTCATATCACGGATGCCGGACAGGGCCATATTCAGGGTGCGGGGGATGGGGGTGGCCGACAGGGTCAGCATATCCACGCCGATGAAGGCTTCTTTGAGTTTTTCTTTGTGTTTGACGCCAAACCGCTGCTCCTCATCGATGATGACCAGCCCCAGATCGTGGAACTTTACATCGTCCGAAAGCAGGCGATGAGTGCCCACGACGATATCCACAGTGCCGTCCTTCAGGCCGCGCAGCGTTTCCTTCTGTTCCTTGTTGCTGCGGTAGCGGGAGAGCAGCCCGATGCGGATGGGATAGGCTTCCATACGGGCGATGGCGGTGTTGAAGTGCTGCCAGGCCAGAATAGTGGTGGGGGCCAGAATGGCACACTGCTTGCCGCCCATCACACATTTAAAGGCGGCGCGCAAAGCCACTTCGGTCTTTCCCACACCCACGTCGCCGCAAAGCAGCCGGTCCATGGGCCAGGGCTGTTCCATATCGTGTTTGATGTCTGCGGCACAAGTCAGCTGGTCAGGCGTTTCATCGTAGGCAAAGCGCTGCTCAAAATCCCCCTGCCAGGTATCATCGGCGGGGAAGGCGTAGCCCTTGGCCTGTTTGCGGCGGGCATACAACTCAATCAGCTCTTTGGCCATGGCTTCTGTGGCAGCCTTGACCCGTTTGCGAGTCTTGGCCCAGTCACTTCCGCCCAGGCGGCTCAGCTTTACGTTGTCGCGGTCCCCCGGTGCGGTATAACGGGAGAGCAGGTCCAGCTGTGTGACCGGTACATACAGAACATCTTTCTTGTCGTACTCGATTCGCAGGTAGTCCTTGGTCACGCCCTGTACGGCCATCCGCTGAATGCCCGCATAGCGGCCGATACCGTGATTCTGGTGCACGACCAGGTCCCCGGGCGAAATCTCGCTCAGGCTGTTCAAAGCGTCTTTGTTTCGCTTTTTCTTCTTCTGGGCGCTGCTTACGCCAAAGGCACGGGCCGTAAAGACTGCGTATTTAGCAAAAGGCAGACTGCACCCGGCGGAGAGCTGCCCGGGCAGAATCTGCACAAGACCGGCGGCAGGGGATACCTCTCCGTCGGTAGTGACGTTCAGCCCTTTCACACGCAGGTCGGCGGCCAGACCGGCGGCGGCACGGGGCGTGCCGGCCATAACGGTGACACAGGCCCCGCCATCGCAAAGGGGCTGCAGGTCTTCCAGCAGGTTGGCCACTTCACCGCTCCAGGCAGGCAGCGAGTGAGCCGGGGCGTTGATGATTGCCTTCAGTGCCAGGTCCGGCATACTGCGGGCAAAGTTTTCGGCGCAGATGGTGGGATTGTGAGCGGGCAGCGTCCACAGCCAGGACGGATCGGCATACAGGGCGTTCAGCCCGGCAGCCAGAATACCATCGTTGAGCAGGGTGGTCAATTCCTCGCCGCGGCGGTAGGCCGTGGCACGCTGCGCTTCCCGGATCGAAGCGGGTTCTTCCAGTATCAGCAGCGGGTCATCGAAGTAATCCAGCAGGGTGGCCGGTTGCGGGTAACGCACTGCCAGGAATTTATCCAGGTTGACCGGTGTGGCACCGCCGTCCAGCTGTGCCAGTTCGGAAGCCATGCAGGCTTCCAGCGCAGTGCGCTTTTTGCCGCGCTGCTTTTTCAAAAAGGCGCGCAGCAGGGCCGCCGCATCGGCGGGGGCGCCGAACAGCACTTCCCGCGCAGGGCTTACATATATTTTTTCAATGGGATCTTCCCGCCGCTGGGTGGTCAGATCAAAGGTGTGCATGGTGTCGATTTCGTCGCCCCAGAACTCCATACGCACGGGCTGCTTCATATCGGGGGCAAACAAGTCTACAATGTCGCCGCGGATGGAAAACTGACCGGGACCGTCTACCTGGGTGCGGCGGGTATAGCCGGCGCTGTACAGCAGGGCGGTCAGTTCGGCGCGGGGCAGGGAATCCCCCGGGTGCAGGGTACGGGTGTTGGCGCAAAAATCCTGCTTGGGGGTGGTGTACTGGCTCAACCCTTCTTCCGAAACACAGACCGCCTGCAAACGGCCGCCCACCAGGTCGCCAAGCACGCTCAAACGGCGGTATTCGTACTCGCGGGCAGTGCCTTCGATGGGGCGCAGAACATAGTCCCGGGCAGGGAACACCGCCGCAGCAATGCCCAGGGTGTTCAGGTCGGAAGCAAAACGGGTTGCCTCTGCCTCACCGGGGGTTACAATGCACAAAGGGCGGTTCAGCTGCCGCGACAGGGCAGCGTACACCAGGGCACGGCCGGAACCCGGCAGCCCAAATAAGGCGCATGCCCCCGGATCGGAGAGCGCATGCGCCAGTTTTTCGTATTCCTTGGTTTGTGTAAAACGTGAATCAAACAGCATCATGATACTTGTAATCAGGCAATCCGTTCCAGGCCCCAATAACCCCATTGCCACAGGGTCTCGGTGCCGTCCGGCGTTACAATGAACAATTGATCTTTGTCGTGCAGGGCCCAACGGGCCACCTCCGGCCGCAATCGACTGGACATCCATTGCGGCACGGGGGTGCCGTTTTGCCAATTGTAAATAAAAATGTGCTGGCTCCAACCGGTATCGTTGCGCGAAACCCAAAATGGTTTGCTGGGGCCGTAGTTTCCGCGCCGCCAGGTAAGCAGCAACAACTCGGTTTCGCCGTCACGGTCCAGGTCGCAGGTCAGAAAATCCTGAACATGCAGCCCGGTATCGCTTTGCCACAGCTGCATGCCTTCTTCTTCCACAGAAAAGCGGTTCTGCTGCAGGGTCAGCATCAGGTTGTGTCCCGGCAGGGTCAAAGCGTCACTGCGGGATTGTCCACTAGGCAAAAACACACCCCGGTACCACAGCAGGGTCAGCGATAAGCCGATCATCATGGCGGCGTACAGCAGCCGGGCAACCAAGCGCCGCATCAGTAGTTGTACAGCCTGGAAAGAGTGTAAGAACCCGTCCAGTCGGCGGGGGCGGCGGGGTTATCCCAGTTATATGTTCCGTCCTCTCCCGGGGCCAATCCCAATTCGGCCCACCACTGCTGGTCAGTCATACGTGCGTCCATCGGCTGCTTGAACTGATAGAAACCGAATACAGTACCTTTGGCAATGCGGGGAGAACCGTCCACGCTGACCAGCACATAAATGGTATGGACCGAGGTGCCGGTCTGCAGAACTTCCCCGTTGGGGTCGGTGGCAATGTCAGCCACAAGGGCAGCGGGTTTGCTTTCGGGAGAAATAAAGGTTTCGTCACCGGTGGCTACCGCCTCCGTCCAGAAATGTTCCAGCTGCCCGCCGTAGCTGCGGATCAGTTCGAACTCTTCATCGGTAGGCAGTTCGTTGCGCAGTTCCTTTTCGGCAATGACCATCAGGCGGTTGTTCAGCTCGGCCAGCTTGTCCAGGTTTTCCCGGGAAGCATCATCCAGCAGGCCCAAGGCATCCAGGCCTTCGGAAGTGGCCTGGGTCAGAGCGGCCAGACGTCCAAAGACAACCGGCTCGGTTTCGACCCAGCCGCGGTCATCCGCCTCTTCTATACCGCCGCCGCCCATTTCGGCATAAACCTGTTTGCTGTACAGCGCGGTGTCATGTTTCAGTTCGGTCCAGCTGCCCAGGAAGGTTGCCAGCGACTTGGTGCGCCAGGCTTCGGTTTGCATATACTGGGGCCAGCCTTCTCCGCGGGTTTCGGTCAGGGGGCGCAGCGTGTTCAGCCAGGCAGAATAAAGACTGGCATTCCAGACGGCATCTGTGGCTTCGGCAAGCTTGGTGCGCATCTTGTCCATCTGCTCGTCATAGTTGGGGTAATCGGTATCCCCCTGACTGTGCAGAAGGTCCAGTGCGGTTTCGGAACCGAAAGCGGCCGGAACGTCCAGGGCGTCGGGCAGCATACGCTGGCTGCCGTTGTCTGCTTTCTCTACGTTGCGGTATACCAGGTTCTGCAGTACGTCAGCGTCCAGGGTGTAACGCTGGCCCATAAAACGGTAACCGGCGGTAGCTTCATCCCGGTCTTCCCATTCGTAAATGGGCATGGAATTGATAGCGGCAGGCTGCAAAGTGGAGAGAGAATCGGTATATGCCTGCCAGGCTGCAGTGTCGCCGGGCAGGGCGCTTACCTGTACATCGGTACCGTAAGCGGCCTCCACCAAAGGCATGGTATCGCTGTAGGTGGCGTCATCGCTGGCACCGGCAAAAAAGCTGGTTACCTTGTAGATGCGCTCCCAGTTTTCCGCCGAGTTGCTGTCCCGCAGGGCCAGATTGATCAGCAGGGAACTGCGGGTCTCATCCTCGTCAGACTGCAGGAAAGCCAGCCGACCATACCACATCATGGCTTTGAAATAACGGGTCAGGTCCTCGCTGTCGGTGTAGTAACTGCGGGGAATGTACTGGGTATAATCTTCGTTATGGGTGGAGTTGGATGCTCCCATGGCCATGACAGGAGATACCGAAATACCGGAAGCAGCCTCGATCAGGGCCAGCTCTTCGGCGGCAGCCTGGGGAATCGACGAGTCAGTGGCCACAGTGGGGTCCAGCAGGGCGGCGGCAACCGTAAAGTAGGCTACGTTGCGGTTGGCGGCGTTTTCCCAGTCGGTGCCCGCAAGGGCTTGGGCCTGGGCTTTGCTCTGATCCAGCATGGCGGAGGTCAGTTCCTGCAAAAGCGGCAGCAGGTGCTCCTGCTCGACTTTTTTCTGCAAATACAGGAAGTAGAGATGATAGGTGTGCAATGCGGAATCAACGGTGACGAAATTGGGAGTATAGCTGTAGCGGTTCATTTCGTACAGAGAGAAAAACTCAGAGGTGTTGGAACCATCCACCACAAAACCGTTGTCCAGCAGTTTTTGCTTGGCTTCGTCGCTCCAGAAACTGGTGATGTCCGCGTTGAGCACGTTGGAAAAATCCGGGTTCACGGTGAATTCCGGCACGGCAGGGGAGAGGCTTTCATCATACAGGATGGGCAGCTTCTGCAAAAGGCGGACAGGGTCGGCCGCCGGTGCCGCCGTAGCGGAGGGCTGTGCGGCGGTATCTTCTGAAGCGGCGGAGGAGTCGGAGGAGGAGACAGTTTCGGACACAGCAGAGGTCGGCGTGGTCTGACAGCCGACACAGGTGGCCAGCAATGCAGCGGATAACAGCAGGGATGGGATTCGCTTTTTCATCGGGAACCTCCTCTTTTTATTCAGTTGTAGCAGGAAATCTTTGCGCGGGAACTCTTTTCGGTTTGAACATTAAGAAGCAGCGTTCAGGTACTCCTTGGCCAGCCAGCCGTAGGTGCCTTCATACTGGACGACGACCCAGGTTTCATCGGCGTTGGTGCCCAGGGCGGTAACAGCCGTACCGGCAGGAATCTGTCCGACCTTGTCAAAATCGGTGCTGGGACCGGCACGCAGATTCATGTTGGAATCAGGCGTTACGGTAAAGCCGGGCTGCTCGCCTTCCGCGTAAACGGTGGTGGGCTGCTCGCTCAGACCGTCAAAGTTCACAGGGGTGGGTTCCGGCGTCGGCTCCGGAGTGGGCTCGGCAACAGATTCCGCCCCCTCTTCGGGAACGGCTTCGCCCTCGCCGGAAGGATCGGTGGAAGCGGCAGAATCGGACGCGGGTTCGCTGACGGAATCCGATGCACTGGTGGAATCAGAAGTGCTTCCGCTGTTGCCGTCAAACGTACCGTTCAGCAAAAGAACGCTGAACACGATGGTAATGATCAGCACAAGGGCACACAGCAGCAGACGGATCAACGCTTTTTTACGAAGAGAGCTCATGGGTCTATCTCCTTTAACGGTTAAATTTGTTCTGTGCATACTGCAAATTGTCATCCATCAACAGTTTGCAGGCTTGTTCAATGTCGTCGTAACGGTCAGTCATTGCTTTACGGTCTTCGGGGGGTAACTTGCCCAGCACCCAGGCGGCCAGATCGTACTGCGGATTGGGCTTGGCGCCGATTCCGATGCGGATACGGTAAAATTCTTCCGTTCCCAGGCTGGCAATGATGCTTTTCAGCCCGTTGTGACCGCCTGCGGAACCATGGGGACGGATGCGCAGATGTCCCGGCTGCTGGGTGATATCATCGCACAGCACGATGATGTGATTGGCCGGGATCTTATAAAAGTTGGCGGCAGGGGCAATGCTTTGACCGCTCAGGTTCATGTAGGTAAGGGGTTTCAACAGAACCACCTTGTGGTCGCCTACCTGTGTGGTGCCGTACAGGCCCTGCCATTTGCTTTTGTTCAGGGAACACTGCCACTGGGCTGCCAGGTAATCCAATGCTTCAAAACCGGCATTGTGGCGGGTGTTGTCATATTTAGGCTCGGGGTTGCCCAGACCGGCAATCAGCCAGTCGGCACCCGAGGTGGTTTGAAAAAGACTCATATAATCCTATGAACACTCCTTGCTGTTTTCTGGGCGGCAAAAGGTCATCCTACGGTGACAACGCGGCTGCCGAAGGGCAGCAGGGCCAGCCGTGCAATTTTGAAAAACTGCAGCCCGAAGGGAATGCCGATGATGGTGATGCACAAAATGCAGCCCCACGCCGCATGGGCAATGGCCAACGGCAGACCGGAGACCAACAGCCAGATGATGTTGAGCAGTACAGACGGGGCACCGCCGGCAAAAATGATCTCTTTGCCGAAGGGGAACAGGCTCAGCGATGCAAATTTGAAACACTGGAGCCCCACCGGGATGCCTACGATGGTGATGCACCACAGCAGACCGGCCAAAGCCCAGCTCAATGCGCTGACCAGACCGCCCAGCAGGCACCACAACAGGTTTCCGAGAAGCTTCATAAACAATCCTTTCGTTTGGGTAAAGTTACAGGGAGTGCAGCCGCCCCTGCAGAATCAATTGCGCTTTGGGAAAATCGGCTTTTTTTACAAAAATCTGGTACTCCATGCTGCGGGCGGGATTCTCGCCCAAAGCGTAAAAAGTACCGGTGCGCTGGGTGGCGCTGCCGAAATGGATGGTACGGGTACGGCAGGGGATACCCTCCTTTTGCAGTGCCTGTACGGTGGTGCCGTATTGTACCGCATCAAAGGTGCAAACCAGTTCCTGCCAACCCAGCAGCATCAAAAAGATAGAGAACACAAGCCATCAGCCCTTTCTCTTGTCGGCCTCCAGTTTCTGCTTTTTGGCAATGTACTTTTCCAGCTTATGTTCGCCCCAGGCGGGAACGTTGGCCTGCTTGGCACGTTCGATGCCCAGTGCCCCGGCGGGAACATCGTGGCCGATGGTGGAACCGGCGGCCGTGAAGGCGTGGTCACCCACCGTGACCGGGGCCACCAGGTTGGTGTTGCAGCCAATAAATGCGTAATCACCGATGGTGGTATGGAACTTGCCTTCACCGTCGTAGTTGCAGGTGACGGTACCGCAGCCGAAGTTGCAGTACTTGCCCACCGTAGCATCTCCGATGTAGGTCAGGTGGCTGACGGTGTTGCCTTCGGCGAAGTCGGCATTCTTGGTTTCCACATAAGCGCCCAGGTGGCAGCCTTCGGCGGTCTTGGTGCCGGGGCGCACATGGGTGAACGGACCAATCTTGTTGTTGGGGCCGATGTGGCTCTGGTAACACTGGCTGGCGTTGATGGTGGAACCTTCTTCCACAACGGTATCCTCCAGCAGTGTGTTGGGACCGATCACACAGTTTGCACCGATCACGGTCTTGCCGCGCAGGATGCAGCCCGGCAGGATGGTGGCGCCGGGGGCGATTTCCACCTCCGGATCAATGTATACCTCACGGCTGATGAATTCCACACCGTTGGCCAGATGGCGTTCAAAAGCGGCGGCAAAGCGCTGCTGTGCCATTTCGAAATTTTCTTTAGCGGTAGACATAAGACTCCCCCTCACTAATAAATACCTTAATGATATAGCTATTGTACCCCAAGGGAAAAGTTTTCGCAACCAGAAAAAAGAAGGAACGGGCAAAAATCCCTTAAATACAAAAAAGCGAAAAGTGTGGAACAAATTCCGAACTTTCCGCCCAGTATATTTTACACGAATTTTGTGCAAAATGCAATACCTTGGGGAGAAAAGTTTGGTGGTTTTTCGGCGAAACTATTGAGCATTTTTTTAACAATCCACTAGAAATTCGATTTGGGGTCTGTTATAATGGACTATGCAAACACGAACGTTGTGATGCAAAACACGTTACCGTTTTTGGGAGGTTAGTATGAGCAAGAAATTCTTGTACCTGTTCAAAGAGGGCCATGAAGCCTTCGGCGGCGACCAGACCACCATGAAGAACATTCTGGGTGGCAAGGGCGCCGGCCTGGCCGAGATGACCCACGCCGGCATGCCGGTTCCGCAGGGCTTCACCATCACCACTGAGGCCTGCACCCAGTATTATGCAGACAACCGCGAGATCAACGATGAGATCAAGGCGGATATCTTCAAGTACATGGGCATCCTGGAGGAGCAGACCGGTAAGACCTTCGGCTCCGTTGAAAACCCGCTGCTGGTTTCCGTCCGTTCCGGTGCCCGTCAGTCCATGCCCGGCATGATGGATACCATCCTCAACCTGGGCCTGAACGACCAGGCTGTTGAGGGTCTGGCCAAGAAGACCGACAACCCCCGCTTTGCTTATGACTGCTACCGTCGCTTCATCCAGATGTACTCTGATGTTGTTATGGAGCTGGGCAAGAGCTTCTTCGAAGAGCGCATCGACGCTATGAAGGAGCGCAAGGGTGTTACTCAGGACGTTGACCTGACCGCTGACGATCTGAAGGAACTGGTTAAAGAGTTCAAGCAGATCTACCGCGAGAAGCAGGGCAGCGAGTTCCCGCAGGACCCCAAAGAGCAGCTGATCGGCGCCGTCAAGGCTGTTTTCCGTTCTTGGGACAACCCCCGCGCCAACGTTTATCGTAAGATGAACGAGATCCCCTACGAGTGGGGCACTGCTGTTAACGTTCAGCAGATGGCATTCGGCAACTCCGGCATGCGTTCCGGCACCGGCGTTGCGTTCACCCGTAACCCCGCTACCGGCGAGAAGAAGCTGATGGGCGAATACCTCATCAACGCTCAGGGCGAAGACGTCGTTGCCGGTATCCGCACTCCTTCTCCCATCAGCAAGCTGCATGAGGAGATGCCCGAGGTTTACGATCAGTTCGTTGAGATCGCTACCCGCCTCGAGAACTACTACAAAGATATGCAGGACATGGAGTTCACCATCGAGGATGGCAAGCTCTTCATGCTGCAGACCCGTAACGGCAAGCGTACCGCTCAGGCTGCTCTGCAGATCGCCTGCGACCTGGTGGACGAAGGTGTGATCAGCGAGCAGACCGCTGTGCTGCGCGTTGAGCCCAAGCAGCTGGACACCCTGCTGCACCCGCAGTTTGACGCTGCCGCTCTGAAGGCTGCCGAAGCTATCGGCAAGGGCCTGGCTGCTTCTCCGGGATCTGCCTGCGGCCGTGTTGTCTTCTCTGCTGAGGACGCCGAAGAGAAGGTTAAGGACGAAGCCTGGGCCAAGGTTGTTCTGGTTCGTCTCGAAACCAGCCCCGAAGATATCGTTGGTATGCAGGTTTCTCAGGGCATCCTGACCGTCCGTGGCGGTATGACCAGCCACGCCGCCGTTGTCGCTCGTGGCATGGGCACCTGCTGTGTTTCCGGCTGCGGCAACGACAACAATGTCACCATCGACTACGAGGGCAAGACCATCACCATCAACGGTCATGTCTTCCATGAGGGCGACTGGATGAGCATTGACGGTTCTACCGGCAACATCTACGAAGGCCAGATCGCTACTGTGGCTTCCACCGAGAACGCCAACTTCAAGCGCTTCATGGGCTGGGCTGACGCTGCCCGTCAGATGAAGGTCCTGACCAACGCTGATAACCCGCGCGACGCTCAGAACGCCGTTGATATGGGTGCTGAAGGCATCGGTCTGTGCCGTACCGAGCACATGTTCTTCGCTGAGGACCGCATCAAGGCTGTCCGTGAGATGATCTGCGCCCGTACTGTTGAGGAGCGCAAGGCTGCTCTGGCCAAGGTCGAGCCCTATCAGGAGGCCGACTTCACCGCTATGTACCGCATCATGGGCGACCGTCCGATGACCATCCGTTACCTGGATCCGCCGCTGCATGAGTTCCTGCCCACCAAGCCCGAGGAAATCGAAGCTCTGGCCAAGGACATGGGCATGACCACCGAAGAGCTGAACAACGTTGTTGTCAGCCTGCACGAGTTCAACCCCATGATGGGTCACCGTGGCTGCCGTCTGGCCGTTACCTATCCGGAAATCGCCGAGATGCAGACCAACGCCGTTATCAAGGCTGCCCTGAAGGTCAGCGCCGAGACCGGCAAGATGATCACCCCGCACATCATGATTCCTCTGGTGGGCGAGGTCAAGGAACTCAAGTACGTCAAGGACGTGGTTGTCAAGACCGCCGACAAGCTCATTGCTGATGCTGGCGTTGACATGAAGTACGAAGTTGGTACCATGATCGAGATTCCGCGCGCTGCTCTGACCGCCGGTGAGATTGCCAAGGAAGCTGACTTCTTCAGCTTCGGCACCAACGACCTGACTCAGATGACCTTTGGCTTCAGCCGTGACGACGCTGCCAAGTTCCTGACCGCTTACTACGATACCAAGATCTACGAGAGCGATCCGTTCCAGCATCTGGATCAGATTGGTGTTGGCAAGCTGGTCAAGATGGCTGCTCATGACGGCCGCGAGACCAACCCCAACCTGGGTCTGGGCATCTGCGGTGAGCACGGTGGTGACCCCTCCAGCGTCGAGTTCTGCCACAACGTTGGCCTGGACTACGTCAGCTGCTCTCCCTTCCGTGTGCCTATCGCTCGTCTGGCTGCTGCTCAGGCCGCTATCAAGAATCCTCGCAAGTAATTACGTTGGACTCTTGGAGCTCACGCTCAGCTTAGAGGATGCGCAAGCATTCCAAAAAACGCATAACAGCGTGATAAAGCCAAGCCGATGGCGTGATATCGACTTGGAGATCTACCTGTAATACGCCAATCCCCCTGCTACTGATTTCAGTTGCAGGGGGATTTTTTATGCCTACTTTTTGTTCAAAAGGCGATTTTGGGCCCGGAAAATCTGGATTTTCTGAAAATGTACCCGGTTTTTCGTATACATTTTTGGGCACAAAACGCCTCTTGCAAGCCTTATTTTTACCAAGAAAGGAAG
>NZ_JACJKP010000923.1 GCF_016901605.1 Gemmiger formicilis | reverse complement strand
GCATGGAAACGTTTTGGCTGAGTGCTTCCGCGTACAGTTCGGGATATCCGCCCGGGAGATACACGCCTCCGCAATGCTCCGGCAGGTCCGCATCATGCAGAGGACTGAAAGGAAGCATTTTTCATGAGCCGAGGAACCGAACTCAACGATCTGCTGAAAACCATTCAGCCGACGGACGAAGCGGCACGTCGGGCAGCGCAGAAAAAGTGGGCTGCCTGT
>NZ_JACJKP010000922.1 GCF_016901605.1 Gemmiger formicilis | reverse complement strand
CGACTACGAACCGCCCAAAAACTTTGTGGTTCCCATTGTGGGAGCCGTACAGGACCGGGCCAGCGTAGAGGTGCTGCGCGGCTGTGTCCGCGGCTGCCGTTTCTGCCAGGCGGGAATGGTCGGAGGTCGACAAACTGGTAAGGCTCAATTCGTCATAACCGGTGTTGCGGCAAAGTTCCCGGGCGCAGTCACTGATCATTTTCGGGGAGCGTTCCCGGA
>NZ_JACJKP010000921.1 GCF_016901605.1 Gemmiger formicilis | reverse complement strand
TTGCGGGCTTTGATTGCTTCCGTCAAAAAATGTTCCGCTGCTTTATTTTTGGCTAATAATATAAGACCACTGGTGCCGGTATCCAGGCGATGGCACAGCACAGCTTGTGCAGAACGGCGATGTCATCCGGTTATTCCTGAATGACGATCAATTAGAAAAAAAGCCTTTGCCGCCCGCAGTATTTGTCTATGAAGATGATGATCTGATTATCGCCAATAA
>NZ_JACJKP010000920.1 GCF_016901605.1 Gemmiger formicilis | reverse complement strand
TGGGTCTGCTGGAGCTGAGAGAAATACTTGGTCACGGCGCTGCCCAGAATACTGACTGCCAACAGTCCCAGCGCCTGCCACGCCGTGGCAGAGCCGGTTTTTCCATCCAGCAGACCCACGCCGGGTACTTCATGGCGGCCAATAAGCGCGTGGCCATCGGGCAGCGGATGAAATCCGTCCCCATGGGCTACTTCAACGACAACAGCCTGGGAGAGCTCA
>NZ_JACJKP010000919.1 GCF_016901605.1 Gemmiger formicilis | reverse complement strand
AATTTTTTGAAGAAAAGGAACACGGGCAAACAAACGGCATCTATCTGATCGACGGCACACCCGTTGAAGGAAATGCTCTGCATCCTGTAGGGCTTCTGGCTACCATTGCGCAGGTACTGGCGGCTGGCCGCTGCGGCTGCATGCCAGAAAGGACGGTCGCATTCGTCGCTCCACAGAGCAAAAAGTTCATAGAAATGCGGCAAATGATAAGAGGGATCG
>NZ_JACJKP010000918.1 GCF_016901605.1 Gemmiger formicilis | reverse complement strand
AATTTTTTGAAGAAAAGGAACACGGGCAAACAAACGGCATCTATCTGATCGACGGCACACCCGTTGAAGGAAATGCTCTGCATCCTGTAGGGCTTCTGGCTACCATTGCGCAGGGTTCCCTGATTCTGGATGACGCCTGCGCGGATGAATGGCTCCGCCGGTTCTTTAGCACTCCGCTCCGTTCCGGACCGCGGCGTTATTATGACAATTGCCTGTATC
>NZ_JACJKP010000917.1 GCF_016901605.1 Gemmiger formicilis | reverse complement strand
CTGGTCATGTATGAAGGCGAGATCGTGGGCGAGTTTGACCCCAAGACGACCACCGTCCAGGAACTGGGCCTGTACATGGCAGGCGCCAAAAAACAGGGAAAGGAGGCACAGTAAAGCCGCCAACACACTGCTGCTTTTTTGCCGCAATGCCGCGCCTACATTATTTTTGCTTTGGCTCATAAATTACTGTGCCTCCTTTCCCTGTTTTTTGGCGCCTGC
>NZ_JACJKP010000916.1 GCF_016901605.1 Gemmiger formicilis | reverse complement strand
CTGCCCATTCCTTCTTGGCAATCTTTTTCAGCTTTTGGTAATCCCGCCGGGTCATGGCGATATCCACATCGTCATCCCAGGGGATAAATCCTTGATGCCGCGCCGCGCCAATCACCCCGATATCACCCGCAAACGGGTACAGGTGCTCTCCGACATCGGGCGCCATCTGCCGCTCAAACTGATCCTGTGGGCCTATGAATTGGTCTGCTGCTCCTGTGA
>NZ_JACJKP010000915.1 GCF_016901605.1 Gemmiger formicilis | reverse complement strand
GATACAGGCAATTGTCATAATAACGCCGCGGTCCGGAACGGAGCGGAGTGCTAAAGAACCGGCGGAGCCATTCATCCGCGCAGGCGTCATCCAGAATCAGGGAACCCTGCGCAAAGCCTGCCACGCCCGTACCGGATTGAGTGCCGAATATGCCGAGTACGACGGCCGCCCGCATCGGGGTGATCAGCCGGACCGTCACGACTGGTTCTTCAGCGATGC
>NZ_JACJKP010000914.1 GCF_016901605.1 Gemmiger formicilis | reverse complement strand
CCAAACAAAGGAGTGGTCAAAATGGCAAGCATCCGAAAACGAGGGCAAAACAGTTATCTAATCGTAGTATCCCGCGGCTACGATTACCAAGGAAACCGGCTGAAAGCTGCACAGTGTGTTGTGCAGTCCCTCCACCGACCGTTCCGAGAGCGTTTGGCCATCCGTCAGTTTAGGCTCTGAGCGCATGGCTTCGTAGAAGGCACGGATGGTTTCCTTGCG
>NZ_JACJKP010000093.1 GCF_016901605.1 Gemmiger formicilis | reverse complement strand
GTGGCCTTTGTACGTCTTGGCAAAACTGCCGTACAGTTCGATCCGGGCGGCCACCGGCTCGTCCTGCAAAAGCTGCCGTGCAATGCGGCCGATCCGGGCGGCGCCTGCCGTGTGGCTGCTGGAAGGGCCGATCATCACCGGCCCGATAATATCAAATACATTCATAGGTGTTGTCTCCGTCCGTACACATCCCGGCAAAAAAGCCGGGTTACAAAAAATTGTAACACAGCCGGCGTACAAAAACAACCGGCCCGGGGCCTGCGGTTGGCCGGTGAGGAGAAAATATGCTATACTTATTTTGTAACATTAGCTTTGGATAGGAAAGGAAGGAAAGCGGATGGCAAATGCTGCATCCCGTACCCATGGCAGCCAGGTGGATTTTTCCACGGGAGATGTCCGGCGGGGCATTCTGGACGTGGCGGCCCCCATGCTGGTGGCCCAGGTCTTGAACCTTTTATATAATATTGTAGACCGTATTTATATCGGTAAAATCCCCGGCGAGGGGACGCTGGCGCTGGCGGGGTTGGGGTTGTGTTTTCCCATTGTTACATTGGTCACCGCCTTTGCCAATCTGTTCGGGGTGGGCGGCGCGCCTTTGTGTTCCATCGCCCGCGGCCAGAAGGACGAAAAAACCGCCGGCAAGATCATGGCCAACGCCTATTTTATGCTGCTGGTCTGCGGGATCGCTCTGACGGTGGTGGGGCTGGCCCTGCATAAACCCATCCTGTACCTGTTCGGCGCCAGCGATGAAACCTACCGCTATGCCGCCGACTATATGACCATCTACCTGCTGGGCACCGTGTTTGTCATGACCTCGCTGGGGCTGAACCCCTACATCAACAGTCAGGGGTTTGCCCGCATCGGAATGCTGACGGTGCTGCTGGGGGCGGCAGCGAACATCGTGCTGGACCCCATCCTCATCTATGCCTGCGGCCTGGGCGTGCGGGGCGCGGCCATTGCCACGGTCTTTTCCCAGGGGTTGTCGGCTTTGTGGGTGCTGCGGTTCCTCACCGGCCCCAAAACCGAACTGCGCCTGCAGTGGAATGGCTTCCGCCCCGACTGGGGCTGCATCCGGCGCATCGCGGCCCTGGGAACGTCCAGCTTTGTCATGTCCTTCACCGACAGTCTGGTCCAGGTGGCCTGCAACGCCACCCTGCGCACCTTTGGCGGGGACCTGTACATCAGCGTTATGACGGTCATCAACTCGGTGCGGCAGATCGCCCAGACCCCCGTCATGGCCCTTACGGACGGTGCTTCCCCGGTGATCAGCTACAACTACGGCGCCCGCAGCGTGCCCCGGGTGCGCAAGGCCATCCGGTTTATGACCCAGCTGGGCTTTGGGTATACCCTGCTTATCTGGGGGCTGATCTCGCTGTTCCCGGCGGCGTTTATCCAGATCTTCAACCATGACCCGGACCTGCTGGCGGTGGCGGTGCCGTCGCTGCACATCTACTTTTTCGGCTTTGTGATGATGGCCTTCCAGTTCAGCGGGCAGAGTGTTTTCAAATCACTGAACAAGGCCAAAATGGCCATCTTTTTCTCGCTGCTGCGCAAGGCGGTCATTGTGGTGCCGCTGACCCTGCTGCTGCCCCATGTGGCGGGACTGGGGGTCAACGGCGTGTTCCTGGCGGAACCTATCTCCAACTTTATCGGCGGCCTGGCCTGTTACATTACCATGCGCCGTACCGTCATGCCCGAACTGACCGCTATGGAAAAGCAAAATATGTGTTGAACACAGAAGGAAAAACGCCAAAGAAATTTGGCGTTTTTTGTGCGTTCTATAGGTTGACGAACTATGCCGATTGTGACATAATGAATTTGATTCTTACTTTTGTTGATTGAAGTGATGCGTACTCGTACTGGCTCCCTGTGTGGTGCGATGGGCAGGTAACAAAAGGGGAAGCTGAAGAAAAGGAGGAAGATGAATCGTGTTTTGTCCAAATTGCGGTACCAAAATTCCGGAGGACTGTTCGTTCTGCCCTAATTGCGGCACAAAGGTGGAACAGGCAGCTGTACCGGTACAAGCCGCTGCGGCTGCCAGTGAAGGTCAGGCTGCGAATCAGGCAGCACCGACTGTAACTTCTACAATGCCTGCCGGGGTGCCAACAGCGAAAAAGAGCCCTGTAAAATGGTTGCCTGTTGCAGCCGTTGTGCTGGTGATCGTGTTGCTGGCAGTGCTGATTCGGGTACTGTTCGGCCGTTCGTCCATTGAGGGGCAGTTTGTTTATGCGGGCAATGGCAACTACTATCTGCTGAAAGATCTGGACGGTACACCTATGGAATTCTCCAGCGCCCGGGATATGGAAAACTACTGGGGGCTGGTGAAGTTCAGCGAGGACGGTAAATATGTCTATTATTTCTCCAAAGTGGACGATGTAGACACGGTCGGTACACTTTGCCGTGCGCAGATCAGCAAGATCAAAAATCGGGATGACAACAGTGCCGCTTCGGAGATTGTGGATTCCAACGTTCGGACTTATAGTTATAGCGTTGTGAACAACACAGACGTAATCTATTGCGACGGAGAAGACAACCTGAAGTATTACCATAACGGGGAAACGGTACGTATTGCCAGAGAAGTACAAAACTTCTATCTGAGTGAGGATTCCACGCGCCTGGTATATCTTGCCAGTGCAGAGGATGATTCCACACAGCGGACTATGTATGGTGTGACATTGTCCAGCCCGGAAAACGTGGTTAAACTGGTTGACAATGTGGACTATGTGCAGGATGCGACCAATCTGGACCATGTTGTGTATACGGTATTGGATGATGATACCGGGGAGCAGTCTCTGTATGTGGTGGACTTTACCGGTAATGCTGAGAAGATTGCAGACCGTGTGACCTGGAGCTACTCCGAAGACGGCGAAGTTTATTACGCAGCTGCAAACGGTAGTAAGCTGAACCTGTACGACTATGTGAACGACCCGGACGCCGCACAGGATGCAAGCCTGACCGAGCCGGATGTGGATAATTATGAAATCCCCTACTACCGCTACTATCAACTGGATACGGATGACGATCCCAATGCGTATGCAGAGTTGTATACTTCCTGCACCAATGGTCTGGAGCGCTTTGGCTATGGTTGGGACAGCATGGAAGATGTGGTGGATGACGACTATTACACTACTGCCACCCGGGATGCTGTGCGTTCTTTCATTGAAAAGTACGGTGCGTCGGCGGATAAAAACGGCTACATTCTGGTCACGGATGAGATACGCAATGATCTGAAGGCAATCAACGGTACTCTTGAAGATGCCACCGACAGTGAATGGATCAGTCTGTGCTACCGCAAAGAGCAGTCCGGAACTACCACAGATTATGATAAATATCAGGAAGATCTGAATGCGTACAACGAGGCTCAAAACCGGATTTCTATGCGTGAAAGACTGCAGAGCCCCGATGAACAGCGTGATGTTCTGGCGCTTCATGTTTATAAAACTGCCGATAATACCAATACCCTGCTAATGGATAATTTGGCAGTTGTTTCCCAGATGGGAAATTCGCTGCTTGCTTACCGCCCCATTGATCAGATTGCCGACAAGATCGATCTGAAAGATGTTGCCAGCACTTACGATGTTGTGGATATGATCAATAGCATGGAGAGCGGTACCGTGCCCGTCTATAACTATAAGACGGCCCAGACTGCCTTTACCATGGATGCCGAAACCTATCAGGAGGCAGGCAGCCTGTATGTGATGGGCAGTAACGTGGTTATGATCAACGACGACAGTGAACTGCTGACGGCGCCCATCAGCAATGGCACAGTTGGCAGTTTCAGTCTAATGGCTGAGGACGTTCGTGTTGATGGCTACAATCAGGATAAGAATTGCCTGTACTACTATGCCAATGTCTACGAGAGCTCCGGCCATGAATACGGCGACTATTACTGCTATACTAACGGCGCCAGCACCCGCCTGGTACGTGACGCCCAAACTTACGGCGTTACCGTGTACGAAGATGGTACCATTTTGTCGGGTACTTACCAGAGCCAGACCGACAACTTTATGACGGTATATGAGATGGATATCATCAATGCCAAGGGAGAATCCACCTTCCTGTCTGACGGTTTGACCCAGATTTTCTATCTGGGCGACAATATGTTTGTTTATGTCGCAGAGGATGACCTGTTCCTGTATGACGGTAAGGAACGGGAACGCCTGCAGGAAGGCGTGGAATGTCTGTGGTACAATGGTGAATTGGAACCCGTTGTGAATTCCGAGTACTATTACTCCGAATACTAAGCTAGCTGCCGACAGCATAAGGGTTTCCATGCAGTCCTGCCCATTGAAAGTGCAGATGCAGTCAACAGCGAACCAAATAACGAATCATAAAAAAGCCCCCGCTCTCTTTAAAGAGAGCGGGGGCTTTTTTAGAAATAATCAGTTCTGCAACATATATTTGCTGATGAGTTTGTCCACGACAGGCAAAGAGATGGCACCCTGGTTCAGTGCCTTAAGGCCCAGTACCAGGAACATGATCTTCTGGATAATGTCAATGACGCCTATGACAGCATAGAAAAAAGCATCCGCCTGGCTGAAGGTGGAGATGGAACCGAAGGCGTGCCCAAAGTCGGCAATGGTATCCAGTACATTGGGAACCAGGTTGATGACCGTTGTCAGGAAAGAAAAACACATCATCAGGCATACTGCCTTCACAGCGCTGATCTTCAACCACTGGTTGGCCTCAAAAAGCAACACATAACCGGCCAGGAAAATGGCAAGCCAATAGCCGCTGAACAAACCGCTCAAATAGATGGCGGCGGCCAGCATACCGGCAGAAATCCCCAATCTTGTTTTCTGCATAGGAAAAAATCCTCCTTACTGCTTCAGTTGCTTATAGCAGTTATCACACACAAACGTAATGGTGCCCAACAAATTTTCGTAATGGTGGCTGGCTTTCTTGCCACACAGCATACAGGTTTTGCTGCAATCCTTACAGATATAAGCCTCCCTGCCGGAACTGGTTTGGTAGACTACCGAAGGGGAGTTTCCGCACCAATCGCAGGGTTCGTTTACCGTCTTGTTCCCAAAAATCAAAAAGACTGCAATGACAACAACCAAAGCAACACCAATCAAGGGAATCAACTTTTTCCGGGAAGCAGCGGACGCTGCTGCACCGGAAGGAGTAAATACCGGCCCGGAGGCTCTGGAACCAGCGGCAGCCGCAGGAAGATCTTCCCGCGGGGCGCCGCACTGGGGGCAAAATTTGCCGTCATCTAAGGGAGCACCGCATTTTCCGCAAAAAGCCATAAGTATACCCCTCTTGAACAGTCAGTTACAGCTTGGCACCACAGTTGGTGCAAAAGCTCAGGCTTTCATCCACGGCAGCACCACACTGGGGGCATACCTTACCGTCAACTGCCGGAGCGGGTTGTTCCGGAATCGGCGGCATTTCAAGAGTTGGGGCAGGAGTAGCTTCCGGCGTGGGAGCCGCTTCTTGTGCGGGAGCCGGGGCGGTAGTGGGATATGTCATGGGGCTGCCGCAAGCCGTGCAGAAGCGTACACCCTTTTTTACCATGGAACCGCAGTTGTTGCACTTGATCAGATCCTCGGCAACAGCAGGTTTCTCATGGGGAACAGGCGCGCCGCATGCACTGCAGAAGGCCACACCCAGCTGGATCTCCGCGCCGCATTTGGGGCAACGCTGAACCCCGCGAATATCCAGGATCTGCTGTTTGTAAGTTTCGATCTTCTGGTTGGACTCAACAATACTGCTCACAAAACCGGCAAAATCCGGTTCGGGATCGTTGCCGTGTACGGCCAGGTACAGTTTACCGATCTGGTAATACGTGTTGTTGATTTTGGTTTCTTCCTCCGAGATCATGGAATTGTACTTGGCCACGTCCGAGAGGTCCTTGGCCTTCTGCACGGCCTTGGCAGTTGTCTCCGAGGCTTTCTGCCCCAAGTTGTCCCAAAATGCCACTTTGAAATCCTCCTTGTTTAGCGTCTTTTGCATGGGGATGTATAAATACATCAATCTCTGTGTTGTATTATACTATACTGTATAAAAAAAATCCAGCGATTGCGCTGTTTTTTGTGGGAATGAATAGGGGGCCGCTTTTTCGGGCGGTGCCGCGCGGCTTGACGTGGCCGGAAACTCCGCCTTATAATGAATCTGATTCACGATGGATAAAGGAGACTGCGAGATGCAGCAAACACAGCAAACCGGACTGACCGTTCGCCAGCCCGCTGCGCAGGACCTGCCCGCCCTGGCTGAAATTTACCGCAAGGCCCGGGGCATTATGGCAGCCAACGGCAACCCTACCCAGTGGGGGACCACCCACCCGGCGCTGGAACTGCTCCGGCAGGATATTGCCCAGGGCATTCTTTGGGTGGTCTGTGCAGGGCAGCGCCCCTGCGGCGCCTTTGCCCTGGTCCCGGGGAAGGACCCCACCTACGCCGTCATTGAGGACGGTGCCTGGCGCAGCGATGCCCCCTATGCCACTATCCACCGCCTGGGCAGCGACGGCAGCAGCCGGGGCGTGTTCCGGGCGGCGGTGGATTTTGCGGCGGCCCGGTACCCCCACCTGCGCATTGACACCCACGCCGACAATACCATTATGCAGAGATTGATTCCCCGGGCGGGATTCGTCTACTGCGGCATCATCTATGTGGAGGACGGCACCCCGCGGCTGGCTTACGAACGGCTGCCGGACTGACCGCCCGGAAAGGGAGTACCCCCTATGCTGCAAACACTCATCACCCCGGCGGGGGAGCACCTGCCGGAGATCCCCTGGCCGGTGTATCCCCGGCCGCAGTTCCGGCGGGAACGCTGGCTCAACCTCAACGGCTGGTGGGACTTCGCCGTGGCGGAGGGGGAAACACCGCCCGCCGTATTTCCCCGGGAAATCCGGGTTCCCTTCTGCCCCGAGAGTGCTCTCTCCGGTATCGGCACCCATTTTGCCGAAGGGACCGGTCTGTGGTACCGCCGCACCGTCACCCTGCCGGATGATTTTGCGCAGCACCGGCTGGTGCTGCACATCGGTGCCGCCGACCAGATGCTGGACGCCTGGGTGAACGGTGTGCCGGTGGGGGCCCACACCGGCGGGTACGAGGCCATGGCCTTTGATGTGACCGATGCCTGGCACCCGGGTGCCAACGAACTGTTGCTGCGGGTGCGGGACGATCTGCGCAGCCCGGTGCTGCCCTACGGCAAACAGGTGCAGCAGCGAGGCGGCATGTGGTACACGCCGGTGTCGGGCGTCTGGCAGACGGTCTGGCTGGAACCGCTGCCGTGTCACCCCGTTCCGGGGCTGACCATCCGGGCGGACGATACCCGGGCGGTGCTGGATACCGGTGATGATACCCAGCAGGGTACTGTGACGGTGCAGACCCCCGAAGGCCCCCTGACCGTGCCGCTGACGGAGGGGCGGGCGGTGGTGCAGCCTGGGGCGCCCCGGCTCTGGAGCCCCGACGACCCGTACTTATACGAATTTTCCATCGATACCCCCACCGACCATGTGGAAAGTTACTTTGCCCTGCGCACCCTTTCCATCGGGCAGGCAGGCGGCCACAGCCGGCTGTGCCTGAACGGCAGGCCGATGTTTTTCCACGGTGTGCTGGATCAGGGGTATTACAGCGACGGTCTGTTCACCCCGGCCTCGCCCGAAGGGTATGAGCAGGACATCCGCACCATGAAGGAACTGGGCTTCAACACCCTGCGCAAGCACATCAAGGTGGAACCGGAGTATTACTATTACCTGTGCGACCGGCTGGGCATGGTGGTGTTCCAGGATATGGTCAACAACGGCGACTACGCCTACTGGCGGGATACCGTCTGGCCCACCCTGTGGGTGCAGCGCCTGCCGGACAAGAGAATGCACCGGGACCCCGCCGCCCGTGCCGCCTTCCTGGCGGGCATGGCAGCCACCGTCCGGCAGCTGCGCAATCACCCCAGCCTGTGCTACTGGACCATCTTCAACGAAGGTTGGGGCCAGTTCGACGCCACGGCGGTCTACGAAAAGCTGCGGGCGCTGGACGATACCCGGTTTATCGATTCTACCTCCGGCTGGTTCCGGGGCGGCAGGACCGATGTGGACAGCCGCCATATCTATTACGGACCCTGGCGGCTGCGGGCAGGCAAAAAGCCGCTGGTACTCAGCGAGTTCGGCGGCTGCTGCCTTTCGGTGGAAGGCCACCGCTTCAACCCCGACAAAAGCTATGGGTACAGCACCAGCGAAAACCCCGAAGCCCTGCAGCAGGCCATTACCCGGCTGTATGAACAAAAGGTGCTGCCCGCCGTACAGCGGGGGCTGTGCGCCGCCATCTACACCCAACTGTCCGACGTGGAGGATGAGATCAACGGTCTTGTCACCTACGACCGGCGGGTGACCAAACCCGGCCCCGCCGCCATGCAGGCCCTGGCCCGGCGCCTGCAGGAGGCTTTTGCCGCGTCCTGTACCGGAAAGGAGACTGCTGCCCATGCCTGCCCACAGTGAACACCTGCGCTACCTGCGCCTGCTGGCCCGGCGCTACCCCACGGTGGCGGCCGCCGCCAGCGAGATCATCCGCATCGAAGCGGTGCTGCGGCTGCCCAAGGGCACCGAACATTTTATGAGCGACCTGCACGGGGAGCACGAAGCCTTTGTGCATATCCTCAACAGTGCATCGGGCGTTATACACGAAAAGATCGATTTTGTGCTGGGGGAAGAAGTGCCGGCGGCGGAACGGGCCGAACTGGCCACCCTGATCTACTATCCCACCCAGAAACTGCCGGAACTGAAAGCCCGCCAGACCGACCTGCCCGGCTGGTACCGCACCACCCTGCTGCGGCTCATCGAACTGTGCCGGTTTGTGTCCAGTAAGCACACCCGCGCCCATGTGCGCGCCGGTCTGCCCGAGAGTTGTGCCTATATTCTGGACGAACTGCTCCACGCCCATTTTGAGGACCACGACAAGGACCTTTACTACGGCCAGATCATCGACAGCATTGTGCGCCATGACCGGGCGGATGCCTACATCACCCGGCTGTGTGAGGTCATCAAATGGCTGGCGGTGGACCGGCTGCATATTGTGGGGGACCTGTTTGACCGCGGCCCCCGGCCAGACCGGATACTGGACAGCCTGATGGCTCACCATCAGGTGGATATCCAGTGGGGCAACCACGATGTGGTCTGGATGGGGGCGGCAGCGGGCAGCCCGCTGTGCATCCTGACGGTGCTCAAGACCACCCTGGCCTACAACAACATCGATACGCTGGAAGGCGGCTACGGCATCAGCCTTCGCCGTTTGGAACGGTTTGCCCAGCGAGCCTACGGAACGTCCGATGTGACCCGCTGGCTGCCCCATACCGATGCCCGCAACGCCACGGCAGGCGACCTGACCGCCACTGCCCGGATGCACAAGGCGGTCACCGTGCTGATGCTGAAACTGGAATCCCAGGTCATCGGGCGCAATCCGGATTTCCACATGGAAAACCGGGACTGGCTGCACCGCATCGACTGGGAAAAGGGGACCGTGCGCTGCGGCGACCGGGTGTATGAGCTGCTGGACCGGGATTTCCCCACCGTCAGCCCGGAGGACCCGGCCGCCCTGACCGCCGAGGAACAGCGGGTGGTGGACGGGCTGGTGCAGGCTTTTGCCGAAAGCGAACGCCTGCAGCGCCATGTACAGTTTTTGTATGCCCACGGTGCTTTGTATAAAATCTGCAACGGCAATCTGCTCTACCACGGGGCGGTGCCCATGACGGAAACGGGCGATTTCGCCGTGCATACCTACGAGGGCCACCCCTGGAGCGGCAAGGCGCTTTTTGATTACTGTGACCGGCGGGCCCGGCAGGGGTACTTTGCCCCGGCGGGCAGTGCGGCCCGCCAGGCGGGGCAGGACTTTTTGTGGTACTTGTGGTGCGGCGCGCAGTCGCCGCTGTTCGGCCGCAGCGCCATGACCACTTTTGAGCGGCTTTATATTGCCGACCCCGCCACCCACGCGGAAGTCAAGGACCCCTACTACCGCCTGATCGACAAACCTGAAACCGCCGACCGGATTCTGGCGGCCTTTGGCCTGCACGGCGAGGGCTGCCACATCGTCAACGGCCATGTGCCGGTGCGCGCCATCGAGGGGGAAAGCCCCGTCAAGGGCGGCGGGCGGCTGATCATCATTGACGGCGGGTTCTGCCGTGCCTACCACCAGAAAACCGGCATTGCCGGGTATACGCTGGTCTACAATTCCCGGGGGCTGATCCTGCGCACCCATCAGCCCTTTGAAAGTGTGGAAAAGGCCATCCATGAGGATGAGGACATTGCCAGCAAGAGCGAGTATATTTATGTGGCGCCCCGGCGCATCCAGGTGCGGGATACCGACGAGGGCGTGCGCAAGCGGGAACTGGTCCGCGACCTGGAAGCCCTGGTCCGCGCCTATGAAGCGGGCCTGATCCCCCAGAGGCTGACGGTGTAAGCCGCCGCTGCCTTATATAAACAAAACCGGAAAAGAGGAAAAGGATGAACCGCACGACCGATGAATTGATGGATGCCCTGCTCTCCAAACAGGATGTGCAGGCGTATCTGGAAGAAAACGCAGGCGAGATGCTGTCCGGCACGCTGGCCCAGCAGCTGGCTATGCTGCTGCAGCGCCACGGGCTCAAAAAGGGCGCGGTCATCGAGGCTGCGCAGATCGAACGAAGCTACGGGTATCAGTTGTTCTCGGGCCGGCGGGACACCCCCTCCCGGGATGTGCTGCTTTCGCTGGCGCTGGCCATGCGGCTTTCGGTGGACGAAACCCAGACTTTGCTGCGGGTATCGGGGCTGGCCATGCTCTACCCCCGGGTGCGGCGGGACAGCGTCATTCTTCATGAACTGGCCCAGGGGGATTCGGTCATGGCCTGCAATGCCCGGCTGGAAGCCTGCGGCGAACCGGTGCTGGGGGACTGACCATGGAAGAAGAACTGCAATTTCTGGATACCCTCAATGACCGGGAGACCCTCTATCTCATCCGGCAAAAAAGTACCGGCCGCATCCTGACCGGGCGCCGGGTGGCGGCCCCCCAGCGGGATGTGTATGAAGCCCTGCGGCAGCAGCCCCCGGCCCATGTACCCATTGTCCGGGAAATCCGGCCGGAGGCGGATGGCCGGTTCCTGGTTTTGCAGGACTATGTGCCCGGTGTTACGCTGGAAACGCTGCTGCAGCGCCGGGGTACCCTGCCCTGGGAGCAGGCTGCGCAGATCGGCCTGCAGCTTTGTACGGCATTGAGCGGACTGCACAGCCAGGGGATCATTCACCGGGATGTAAAACCCGCCAATGTGCTGGTCACCGGGGAAGGGCAGGCCTGGCTCATCGACTTTGATATTGCCCGTACCCACAAACAGACCACCGCCCGGGATACCATGCTGCTGGGCACGCCGGGGTATGCGGCGCCGGAACAGTTCGGGTTCCGCCAGACCGATGCCCGGGCCGATCTGTACAGCCTGGGGGTACTGCTGAACCAGCTGGTCACCGGCAGC
>NZ_JACJKP010000913.1 GCF_016901605.1 Gemmiger formicilis | reverse complement strand
GTTCCGTGGCTGATCTTCCCAGAGAAAACTATTGCGAGGCGGAACAGCGGATTGTGGAGGAACTGGACGCGATCGGCAAACCCTATATTATTTTACTCAACTGTGCTGAACCGGGAATTCGTACAACAGGTTTTGCAACAGTCGATCCAATGTTTCTGCGGTCATGGCAACGCAATTGATCGGGAACACTGCGTGATTATAACGATCGGCCATTTGCGC
>NZ_JACJKP010000912.1 GCF_016901605.1 Gemmiger formicilis | reverse complement strand
ACTTTGGGTGAGAAGCTCAAGGATATGGGCTACGGCACCGGTCTGTGGCGCGGCGGCAAGAGCCCCTACTATGCGGTCAAGGTGCCCGTTTACAGCTTCCTGAAGCTGCACGGCATACTGGACGTTGACCAGGCCCACAACCTTCAGTTCGCGGGCAAAGCGGCCGGTATAATCCACCAGTGTGTCAATGACCTTCTGGCTGAAGTTGTACGGCGGGTA
>NZ_JACJKP010000911.1 GCF_016901605.1 Gemmiger formicilis | reverse complement strand
GTGTGATAACGACTGGCCAGATATGCATAATCCAATGTTTTGCGGCATTCGTTGCCAAGAATATCCATATAATATTCCGGCTGTAATGTGTCATCGGTCAGTGTCCCTGTCTTGCCAAAGGAAGCGCGTCCATGGGGCGCAAACAGACCATTGTAAAAAATATCAATGCCATGCAGGGTTTTGGCAGTATGGATACCCTTTGTGTGGACAAGACAGGGA
>NZ_JACJKP010000910.1 GCF_016901605.1 Gemmiger formicilis | reverse complement strand
CAAAAAATGCCCACTGCGCCGGGATTTGTGATATAATCACCGAAAGACACATCACAAAGAGGTGCGGACGATATGGCATTCCACAAAATCGACCTGCAGGGCTGGGCCCGCAAAATCACGGCTCGGTTCCAGGGGGGAGCCGTCGGGGTTGGTGTACGGCTGTTCCGGCTCAAAGGCAAGGCCCAGGGCGGCGGTGGTCACAGGCTCGCCCACCTGGTC
>NZ_JACJKP010000909.1 GCF_016901605.1 Gemmiger formicilis | reverse complement strand
CTAACTACGGCTTTGATGCGCAGAAGGAAGAGTACGTCGAGGATATGATCGAGTCCGGTATCGTTGACCCGACCAAGGTTACCCGTTCTGCTCTGGAAAATGCTGCCAGCGTTGGCAGCGATCTGGCGCAGAGGAGCCTCCAGAGCCTTGCGGACAATCTTGGCACCGGTGCGCTCGTCGCCTTCCAGTGCGGCAACAACCTTGTCAACAGCGGGAATG
>NZ_JACJKP010000908.1 GCF_016901605.1 Gemmiger formicilis | reverse complement strand
ACTGGAAAATCATCTGCCTTGGCGGCGCGCCATCACCAAAGGATGGGGGCGGCTGGTTGGCATTGCCGGTACTTTTTCCATCTTTGTTTTTACGTTTACCATTTTCCGTGCCAGATTCCACTGACCAAAAACGTGGCAACCAAGTTGACATCCCGGCGCCAGGGTTTGCAGCGGCTGCCCCCCAGCGGAATATAGACGTAGTCTTTCAACCACCGGGAC
>NZ_JACJKP010000907.1 GCF_016901605.1 Gemmiger formicilis | reverse complement strand
AGAAAAACCGCAAACCGCTACCTTGAACGGGTCTACCCGCAGGCGGGCCGCATTGCGGCGCAGGTGCAGGATGGCTCCGGCAGCATCGATCATAGGCTGCCAACGCAGCGGCGCGGGGGATACGGTATACAGCAGCGAAAAGACCTGGTATCCGGCCTGCAGGAATTGCATGGCTACCGGGTCGGTTTCCCGGGCGCTGCAACGCTCGTATCCACCGCC
>NZ_JACJKP010000906.1 GCF_016901605.1 Gemmiger formicilis | reverse complement strand
GTGCCTCCTTTCTTCTGTCCTGGTCTCATGAATCGCTTTGCCGCTCGGTCTGTAACGCCAAAGGCGATCCAAACTCTTTTTTTGTCCTTTTATGATTTTACTGTATCGTTTTTTATCATAGCAGGAAGCTGGTGTTTTTAACAGGCCGCTTTAGCGCCAAACTAAAAAAACACTGTGGCGCACCTGCGCCATTTTGAGAAACGAAGCTTTGAGCGGAAA
>NZ_JACJKP010000905.1 GCF_016901605.1 Gemmiger formicilis | reverse complement strand
TACAGCTGCCGAGATCGTATATGGCCGTGCCGACAGCACCAAGCCCAATATGGGCCTGACCACATGGAAAAACGCCCCCAAAGGCCGCATCCGCAAATCCGATGTCACCGTTGCGAAAAACTCCTTTGTGATGGGGCTTTCCACATCGTAGTCGGCGCTGCACTGGGAATAGATGTCCGTGATTTTCTGGTAAAATCTTCTCTCGCTGGCCCGGATGTC
>NZ_JACJKP010000904.1 GCF_016901605.1 Gemmiger formicilis | reverse complement strand
CGGACCTGATGGCCGAATATATTGAGCAACATCCACTGGATCACGAATGATCCATTTTCGATAAAGGAAGGTTTTTCTTATGCAGATTTATACGCATACTTTGCCCAGCGGCGCCGTTCTTACCGGATATCTGCGGGATGAAACAGCCGAAATGTCTGACTATAACATCCGTCCTGCGGTGTTGCTTCTGCCCGGCGGTGGATACGAGCGTTGCAGCGC
>NZ_JACJKP010000092.1 GCF_016901605.1 Gemmiger formicilis | reverse complement strand
CGTTTGTAGTAACTGTCATGGTTGATGACACTCACTTCATTTACGCCAAAATGCTCCCGCAGACGCTCCGTCAGGGTACTTTTGCCGCTGCCGGTGCCGCCTGCGATGCCGATGATGATGGTGTTCATGCGTACTCCTCTCCGTTTTTACACATCCAACCGGATTTCCCGCCCGGTAGGTTCGTATGCGCGGTATTTTACGCCGGTCATATTGAACATACGGCGGCTGGCGATACTGGCATGGGTATCATGGTATTTGTCGGAAAGATAAATCAGCTCTTTAATCCCGCTCTGAATGATGGCTTTGGCGCACTCATTGCAGGGGAACAGCGTCACATACATGCGCGCGCCGGTCAGGTCATTGTGCGGGCTGTTGAGAATGGCGTTCAGTTCCGAATGGCATACATACATGTACTTGGTTTCCAGTTCGTCGCCTTCCCGTTCCCAGGGCATATCGTCGTCATTACAGCCGATGGGCATGCCGTTGTACCCAAGGGAAAGAATCTTGTTTTCGGGGCTGACGATGCAGGCACCCACCTGGCTGTTGTTGTCTTTGGAGCGCATGGCGGAAAGCAGGGCAATGCCCATAAAATATTCATCCCAGCTGATGTAATCGGTTCGTTTCATGGCGTTTCTTTCCTTTATTGTTTTATTTTATCCTTATTATACTGTGCGCCGTGTGGCGGTGCAAGATTCTTCACGCAAATATTTGCGGCGGGTGGCCTCGCCGCCGCGCAGATGCCGCTCGGCTTTGTTGCGCTGTACCACCGTCTGTACTTCGGCCCACAGGCCGGGGTGCGTATGGCGCAGCCGGCTCTGGTCTTTCCAGATGGTGCTTTTGCTTACCCCAAACACCGCGGCTGCTGCACGCACGGTGGCACCGCTGCGCACGATGTATCGGCCAACCGCCACGGCCCGCTCCTCCGGGTCACCTTTCATACCGTTACCCCCTCACATGGAATTTCTGTCAAATCCTATGTGAAAAAGGGTACGGATATGCCGTATAATACAAAATCCCTGCCCGGCGGGGCAGGGAAGAAATCGTATATCAAAATCACTCGTACATTTTTCGCCCGGCAAACACACACAAGGGTCGTTTGGCTTTACCGGTACCGATCAGCTGCACAGCCGCAGCCAAAGTGGCACCGGCACTGGTGCAGGCGGGGACGCCGTCAAAAAAGAGAACTTCCCGGGCGGCCCGCTCCGCGTCGGCGGTGGTTACCGTCAGAACGGTGTCCACGACATAGGGGTTGTAGTTTTCCGGAACAAACCCGGGACCGATGCCGGCAATGCCGTGCTGCCCGATGAACCCACCCGAGATGGCAGCGCATTCTGCAGGCTCCACCGCCACAATGCGGATCATGCTGTTCCAGGCTTTGATGTACTCGGCTACGCCGGTAATGGTGCCGCCGCTGCCCACACCCACGACGATGGCGTCAATCGCTTCCCCTGCAGCTTTCAGGATCTGGGGTCCGGTGACCCGGCGATGATATTCCGGGTTGTCGTCGTTGGCAAAATAATGGGTGAAGTACCCGCCGTACCGTTGGGCGGTTTCCTCGGCAATGCGGTCCATGGCCCGGCGGCCGCCGCTGCTGCATACCACGATTTTGGCACCCAGTTCCTGCAGCCGTTTCCGGCGCATAATGGGAAGGCTGCTGGGAACGACCAGGATGCAGGGGTGCCCGGTTGTGGCACAGCTGACAGCCAGCGCGGCACCAAAACTGCCGGAACTGGCTTCCACCACCGGCATACCGGGCTTGAGGGTGCCGCGTTCGGTGGCAAAGGCCAGCATGGTTTCGGCCAGTCCGTCCTTGGAGGTGCCGGTGGCCCCGCCGAAATCCAGATACGCCAGAATGCTGGAACTCAGATTATGGCGGCCGGAGTAACCGTCCAGCCGAACGACGGGGGAGCGGTATACTTCCTGGTAATAGCTTTTCAAAATCGGCATGGCGGGCACCTCCTTTCTCAAATGGGCAAAGTACTGTCTATTATAGCACAACTCGACGAGTTTTGCACCTGCCGTGCCCCTTCGATGCAATTTTTTTTGCACAGACCGGAAACGACGCCGCAAAGCATAAAAATATGCCGAAACCTCTTGACTTTCGGCCGGGGCCCTGCTATAATTCATAAGCTAGATGTAAAGGAAAAAACTTTACACAGCATGTAAACGAGGGAAGGGGCGCAGGCCATGGCGGGGAAGCCGCAAAAAAATCTGGCCTATTCGATCCTGCTGGACTTTTACGGGCCGGTCTTGACCGAAAAACAGCGCATGATCCTGACCGAGTATTACGACGAAGATCTTTCCCTGGCAGAGATTGCCGAGAATCTCGGCATTACCCGGCAGGGAGTGCGGGACGCCATCAAGCATGGCGAAGCAGCATTGGATGAGTTGGAAGCTAAACTGGGCAACGCCCGCCGCCATACGGCGATGCAGGCAGACCTGACACGGCTGCGCCAACTGGTTATGGAAGTCCGGTGCTGCAATTCGGGACTGTTCAATCCGGTCCCGCAAATCCGCACCGATACCGATGAGATGCTGCAAATTCTGGAGCGGCTGGATACGCAGGAGGAATCTGATGGCCTTTGAATCGTTAACAGAGCGCCTCAACGGCGTATTCAAAAAACTGCGCGGTAAAGGCAAACTGAGTGAGGCGGATATCAAGGCTGCCATGCGGGAAGTGCGCATGGCGCTGTTGGAAGCCGATGTCAACTATAAAGTAGCCAAGGATTTCTGCGCACAGGTTTCCGAACGTGCCATGGGGCAGGAGGTCATGGAAAGCCTGACCCCCGCCCAGCAGGTGGTCAAGATCGTCAACGAAGAACTGACCAAACTTATGGGCGGTGACGAACCGCAGTACCTGCACATCAAAAATAAGGGCCAGACGGTTCTGATGATGTGTGGTCTGCAGGGTAACGGTAAAACCACCCACGCAGCCAAGCTGGGCAAGTTCTATCGCAGCCAGGGACGCCGCCCGTTGCTGGTGGCCTGTGACGTATACCGTCCGGCAGCTATCCAACAGTTGCAGATCGTAGGCGAGCAGGCAGGCGTTCCGGTCTTTACCAGGGGCACCGAAAAACCGGAACTCATCGCCCAGAAGGCGATGGCCCATGCCAAGGATCACGGTTACGATATTGTGATCCTGGATACAGCCGGTCGTTTGCAGATCGATGACGCGCTGATGGATGAGCTGGTCCGCATCAAACAGACTGTGGAAGTGGACGAGACACTGCTGGTTGTGGATGCCATGGCCGGCCAGGAAGCCGTCAACGTCGCCAAAACATTTAACGAAAAAATCGGGATTACCGGCGTGGTGTTGACCAAAACCGACGGCGACACCCGCGGCGGCGCAGCGCTTTCGGTGCTGGCAGTCACCGGCAAACCGATTTACTTCCAGGGCACCGGCGAAAAGCTGGAAGATCTGGAACCCTTTTATCCGTCCCGTATGGCAAGCCGCATCCTCGGCATGGGTGACGTGCTCTCTCTGATTGAGAAAGCCCAGAGCGTCCAGAACGACAAGGAAGCGGAAGCCGCTGCCCGGCGGATGATGGAAAACAAGTTCGATATGAACGACCTGCTGGCCCAGTTCCAACAGGTAAAGAAGATGGGCGGTGCGTCGGCGCTGCTGGCCATGATGCCCGGCGGCAACCAGATCGATGCCGATGCATTGGATGAAAAGATGCTGCCCCACATTGAGGCTATCATCTACTCCATGACCCCGGCAGAACGCGCCAAGCCCGAGATCATCAATCCCAAGCGGAAGCGCCGTATCGCGGCTGGCTCCGGTCAGACCGTGGAGGACGTGAACAAGCTGCTGCGTCAGTATGAAATGATGCAGAAGATGATGAAAAAAGTCCGCCGCAACCCCAAAGGCTTTATGCGCAGCCTGGGCAATCTGGGCGGCATGGGCGGCTTCAAAGGTTTTGGCCGCTGATCAAATTCAGGTATGACCCGCACGGCTTTACGGCCCACGGGATGTACAATATAAAATTCGCCCCACAAGGGCCGTAAACAAGTATTTGGAGGAATTTACAATGGTTAAGATTCGTCTGCGCCGCATGGGCGCCAAGAAAGCTCCCTTCTACCGCGTTGTTGTTGCCGACAGCCGCTTTGCTCGCGATGGCCGCTTCATCGAGGAGATCGGCTACTACGATCCCACCAAGGAGCCCAGCGTTGTCAACATTGATGCCGACAAGGCCAAGCAGTGGCTCGCCAACGGCGCTCAGCCCACTGACACTGTCCGTGAGCTGCTGAAGAAGGCTGCCGTTCTGTAATCTGCTGTTCGCTTTTTCTGAGGGAGGGAACGCCACATGCAGGAACTCTTATTAGCCGTTGCCCGCGGCCTTGTCGAAGACAAGGAGGCCGTGCAGGTGACCGTTGACCCCATGCGTGAGGACGGCACGGTCGTCTATCACCTCAAAGTGGCTGAAGCCGATATGGGCCGTGTGATCGGCAAGCAGGGACGCATCGCCAAGGCGATTCGCGTTGTCATGCGTGCCGCGGCGGTACGTCAGGGCGAGAAAGTCATCGTTGAGATCGACTAAAAGCCAAAAGCACTTTGCCGCTTGGCAAAGTGCTTTTTTGTATGTCGGGCGGCCTGACCGCCTGTTCCACTTTTGATCACGGAAGGTTGAAAGAAAATTATGCAGAACTATCTTCCTGCCTGTAAAATCGTTTCCACCCACGGAGTGCGGGGCGAGATGAAAGCATTGCCGCTGTGTGACGGGGCGGCGTTTCTGGCAAAATTCAAACGTTTGTTCGCCAAAGCGGACGGCACCGGTGAGGTGCGCGTTCTGGGGGTGCGTGCCCAGGGAAATGTGATCCTGCTGCGGTTGGACGGTGTGACCGATATGGACGCCGCACGGGCACAGGTGGGGCGCACCTACTATTTTGCCAAAGCGGATGCCAGACTTCCCAAGGGGCGCTATTTTATCGATGATCTGCTGGGATGCCGTGTGGTGGATGCCAATACCGGCCGGGAATACGGCACACTGACAGCGGTGGACCACCCCGCTGCCCAGGATATCTATACGGTGACCGATGAGGAAGGGCAGACCCACATGCTGCCTGCGGTTCCGGAGTTTGTACAAAAGATTGACCCGCAGGCTCGCGAAATCGCCGTGACCCCCATTGACGGCATGTTTACCGAAGCCGTCAACGGCGATAAGGAGTAAGCCATGCGCATCGATATTGTGACGCTTTTCCCTGAACTTTGCGACAGTTTTCTTTCGGCCAGTATACTGGGGCGGGCCCGTGCCAAAAATCTGTTTGAGGCGCACTGCCATCAGATTCGGGACTATACCACCAATAAACAAAAGCAGACCGATGATTACCCTTATGGGGGCGGCTGCGGCATGGTGCTGTATGCACAGCCGATTGCCGATTGCCTGCGTGCCGTGCAGCGGCAATGTGCTGAACAGGGCCGTGGGAACCCCCATGTGGTATTTTTGACGGCAGCCGGGCAACCCTATAATGAAGAAACCGCCAAACGGCTGGCCCGGTACGACGCGGTAACGCTGGTCTGCGGCCATTACGAAGGCATCGACCAGCGGGTGATTGATGCTTTCGGTGACGAGGAAATCTCCATTGGGGATTATGTGCTGACCGGCGGTGAACTGGCAAGCCTGGTGGTGGCCGACAGCGTACTGCGGCTGCAGCCCGGTGTTCTGGCCGAGGAAAAAGGCTACCAGGATGAAAGTTACTGGGACGGCCTGCTGGAATATCCTCAGTATACCCGGCCCGAAGTGTGGGAGGGCCGCGCCGTACCGCCGGTGCTCCTGACAGGGGACCACCAGAAGATCGACGCCTGGCGCGAGGCGCAGAGCCGTACCCGTACCCGACTGCGTCGCCCGGACCTCTACGAGCAGTGGTGCGATACACATCCGCTGACCGAATTGCCCAAGTGGAAGCGGGGCGAAAACATGCGCCTTGTGAAAACCGATGACCAATGGGATCAGGCAGCTCGTCTTTTTGCCGAAGGGCGATATGCCGTTTGCGAAAAGGTCAGTACGGCACTTTATCTGGATACACTCACCCCGGAAAACTGCCGGAAAGAACTGCTGCAGGATCGTGAAAACGGCTGGGCCTTTTATCTGCATTATACCAAAAACGTTGCGGACGGCATGGTGGGGGTCTGCCACAAGACCGGACGGATCAGCCATCTGTTTGTGACGGCAGAATCCAGAGGACGCGGCATTGGCAGCAAAATGCTGGATTTTGCCCGCAAAAAGCTGCCGGAACATCCAAATCCCACGCTGACAGTATTGGATACCAATACCCGGGCGCTGGCACTTTACCGGCGGATGGGCTGGCGTCCCGAGGGTGTGGAGGCTGTTTATGACCCCCAAAAACAGCCCGGTGCCGCGGTTTTTTGCCGGGAATTGATTCTGCGGTATCAGGGGTAACGGAACAAAGTTTTGTTGTCAATCTACAATGTTGTTGAAAATAAACTGGTAAATATGCACAAAGCCAAAAGCTGAGATTTGGCGGAATTACAGAATCCTGCCAAATTTGCAAAATTCTACTGTACAAAATCGACGAAATAGGATAAAATAGAAACAATCAAGGCGGCGTATCATGCGCAATAGACCGCCTGACGACAAGCGCCCACGGTAGAAACGCAGGGGCATATTATTTTCAAAAGTAGGAGAGAATAACTATGTACGTGAAAGAAGTTACCGTTGAGAATCAGGTTGGTCTGCATGCCCGTCCGGCTACCTTCTTCATCCAGAAGGCGAACGAGTACAAGTCCTCGATCTGGGTCGAGAAAGAGGAGCGCCGCGTTAACGCCAAGAGCCTGCTCGGTGTTCTGAGCCTGGGTATCGTGGGCGGCACGAACATTCGCATCATTGCCGACGGCGCCGATGAGCAGGCTGCGGTCGACGGTCTGGTCAAGCTGGTCAGCTCCGGCTTTGCCGAGTAATTCTTCTCACAAATGCAACGGCGGGGCGACCCGCCGCTTTTTTATTTTCTGCTGTTTGCTGAAAGGAACTCCATGACAAAAGCTGAATTGTACCGCAAAGCCTGTATGCTGCCGCTGTTGCCCGGCGTGTATATCATCCGGGATAAAAGCGATACCATCATTTATATTGGTAAGGCCAAGCGTCTGAAAACGCGGGTTTCCCAATATTTCCGGGAAGGTGTCCCCCACGATGCCAAGGTTACCCAGATGATCGCACATGCGTTCACCTTTGATGTGATCGTCTGCCAAAGCGAGTTTGAGGCACTGGTACTGGAAGCCAGCCAGATCAAGGCACATACGCCCAAATATAATATTCTGCTCAAGGACGATAAAGGGTATAGCTATGTCAAAGTGACCAAAGGGCCGTGGCCGCGCATCTTGGCCGTTTTGCAAAAAGAGGATGACGATGCGGACTATATCGGTCCCTTTACGTCCTCCTTTGCTGTGCGGGAAATGGTGGAAATGGCCCAGGATTGCTTTTTGCTGCCACGCTGCAATAAAGAATTCCCGCGGGACTTTGGCAAAGGACGCCCCTGTCTGAACGCCCATATCGGCAAATGCATGGCGGTTTGCAGCGGCAAAATCAGCTGCGAAGCATACAACGACGCCGTACAGGGTGCCTTGCGGATGATCCGTTACGGCAAAAAAGATATCGTCAAGCAGCTGAAAGAAAAGATGGAAGCAGCATCGGAGCGGCTGGATTTTGAAACCGCCGCGCTGCTGCGGGATCAGATTCAGGCCATCGAACGGGTGGCCGCCGGCCAAAAAGTAGTGATGGAAGGCGATACCGAGATGGATGTTATCGCCCTGGCCGGGACAACAAGGGCGGTATGTGCGGCGGTGCTGCGTTACCGGGACGGCCGTCTGACCGACAAACGGGAGTTTGTATTCCATGATACCACTGATATTGCCGCTGTGCGGGAAGAATTTCTGCCCCAGTACTATCTGGATGGCGAAAGTATCCCCAAGGTCATTGCGGTGGACGCGCTGCCTTCCGATGCGGAAGCCTTGAATGAGGCCTTGAACCAGACCCGGGGCAGCAAGGTAGAACTGTATGTGCCCCAGCGGGGCGATGTAGCCAAACTGGTGACCATGGCGTACACCAATGCGGTGGAACGCCTGGGACGGGAGAGCGGCCGCTATACCCGGGAGGAAAAACTGCTGGAGGAAGCCGCCCAGATGCTGGGCCTGAAAGCCCCGCCCCGGGTGATTGAAAGCTATGATATTTCCAACTGGGGCGATGGTTCCAGCGTTTGCGGCATGGTGGTATTCAAGAACGGAAAGCCACACCGTTCCGGATACCGCCGGTTCAAGATGAAGAGCGTGGTAGGTACGGATGACTACGCCTCGCTGGCCGAAACCCTGGCCCGCCGTGCCGCTGAATATGAAGCGGCGCGCCGTGGAGAAAAACCGGATGGTCCGCAGAATCAATTTGCCACGATGCCGGATCTTCTGCTCATTGACGGCGGCCGTGGGCAGGTCAGCGCCGTCAAGCAGGCGCTGCGCGGCACGGCCCTGGAACATGTACCCACCTTTGGTATGGTCAAGGACGATCACCACCGCACCCGCGCCATTGTGGACGATGCAGGCGGCGAAATCGCCATCAACCGTAATCGCAACATCTTTACTTTCGTCACCAACATTCAGGACGAAACCCACCGCTATGCCAATGACTACCGCAAGCGGGCCATGAAAAAGCGTTCCTATGCGGCAACGCTGACCGCCTTACCCGGTGTAGGGGAAAAGACCAGTGCTGCCTTGCTGGCACATTTCAAGACGGTAGCGGCTGTCAAGGCAGCCAGTATTTCCGACCTGGAAGAAGTCAAGGGCATCAGTCATGCCAAAGCGGAGAAGCTGTACAACGCGCTGCGCAATGGTGTATAATCGGAGCGGCAGTGGCAAAGGCGGCTGCCAAAACAATGAATAGAGGAGCGGTCTATGCTCATTCTTACAATTCTTCTTACGCTGTGTATTGCAGCAGCTGCGGCATATCTTCCGGGCAGGGTATGTCGACGTCCTCTCCGTCGCGCCGACCTTTGGGCCGGTCCCGGCCTTGTGCTGGGGGTATGGATCTGGGCTGCGTGCATTTATTCCAAGCCGGGTCTTACGGAGGATTTTGATGCCTTCCGGATGCTGGGCATCACCGGTATGGCACTGTGGGCCTGTGCTGTGGCAGCTGGATTCCGGCTGCGGCATCGGCTGCCACGGTTCCAAACGGGTGCGGCTGTGGGGTTGCTGCTGGCTGCCGCCTTGGGGCTGGAACTGTTTGTCTGCAACCTGAATTTCTGGGCAACACACAGTTATACCCCGGTGGATCTGCGCAGTTACCTGACGGAGGCAGTGAACCCGGATACACCATTGACCCTCACCGAGGAACACAACACGTTGACGTTTGCGGGTCTGGACCAGGAACTGTACAATCTGCAGCTGGTGGGATTAAGCTATCAGTACGACGGCCCCCATCCGGAAGTGCAGAATCCGCTGTTCACATTGACGGTGGCTGCTACCGATGAGGCCAGTTCGGCTTCTCGTCAGAGCTGGCCCTGGCAGGTGGCGGTGAAAGCCACCCGCAGCCAGACCCGCAGCCTGGACCTGTCCGGCAAGGCCTCCACACTGACCCTGACGGCGTTCGCGTATGAGGGCGAGTACCGCCAGTATCCGCTTTCTTATACGCTGCAGACGGTGTATGCCAATGTGCCGCGTCCGCTGGACTTTTCGCTGATCCGTTTCGTGGTGATGTTCGGGCTGCTGGCGGCTGCGTTTGCACTGCGTCCTGCCAGCGTCCTCTGGCAGCATGCCTATCTGGAACACACACGCCGGTATCGGCCGGCGGTGGTGCTGGTCATGGTGGTGTTGGCGGCTCTCGCTTTTGCGGCCCCATTTGCCGATCGTTTCAATGCAGGCGTTGCCACGTCCTTTTACAATACGGCGGATTGGGACGGCGAAAGCCGTATCACGTTCACCAAGCATATTAATGACTGGGCCAACGATACAGCGGCTCAGTACGGGGCTTTGGCCCACAGCTTGCTGAATGGCCGCCTGGACCTGGAAAAAGATCCGCCCGAAGCGATGCTGACAATGGAAAATCCCTACGATACGGCGGCACGGCAGGAGGCGGCGCCGGATGCCCTGTGGGATGTGGCGTACTATGAAGGGCGCTATTATGTCTACTTCGGGGTGGTGCCCTGCCTGTTGTTCCAGCTTCCTTTTGAAGCACTGACCGGCGTGGGAGATTTGCCGCCCAGCTTGCCGATGATCCTCATGTCGTGGCTGTTCATTCTGGCGTCTTTTGGATGCGTGAAACAGGCGCTGCGGCGGTGGTTCCAACGGGCCAGTGCGGCAGCCTACCTGCTCACAGCAACCGGTATCGCAGCAGGCAGCCAGATCTACTATCTGCTGCTGCGCCCCTCAACCTATGAATATGCCATCCTCTGTGGTGCGGCGTTTGTCATGCTGGCAATCTGGCAATGGCTGGCGGCTGCCAATACACCGCTGGAAAAACGCGGCCGTCTGGTGGCGCATTTGGTGTTGGGCAGCCTGTGCATGGCACTGGTGGCAGGGTGCCGCCCCCAGATGGAACTGTTTGCTGTGCTGGCGGTTCCCATCTTCTGGCAGCGGTATGTACGGGAAAAACGACTGTGCAGCCGTCAGGGGGCAGGGGAGGCAGTCGCCTTCCTGCTACCGGTTATCGCGGTGGCGTTGCTGCTTATGTGGTACAATGCGGCTCGCTTTGGTTCGCCCTTCGACTTTGGCGCCAACTACAACCTTACCAGTAACGATATGACCCGCCGCGGTTTCAGTGTGGGCCGTATTGCCCCGGCGGTGTTCACTTTCCTGTTTGGCGTTCCGGGGGTCAGCACGGTGTTCCCGTACCTTACGGCCACCCGTATGGAAACCAATTATATGGGTCTGACCATTACCGAACTGTTCTATGGCGGTGCCTTCGCCTGTCTGCCGCTTTTGTGGGGGCTGGCGGTTCTTCCGCTGTGTCGGCACCGCCTGGAACAGCGCCGGGATCTGCGCGGAATACTGCGTTTGGTTCTGTTGGCAATGCTGGTGCTGGCGGTGCTGGATTGCGAGATGGCCGGTATGCTGTACCGCTACCAGAGCGACTGGCTGGGACCGCTGCTGCTGGCTGCGGCGCTGGCCTGGCTGTTGGCCGAGCAAACCTTGCAGGCCCACACCGGCCAGCCGGGCATAACAGCTTTGCAGACTGCCTGCCGTACCTTGCTTCCACTGGCGGTACTAGCCGGTGCGGCCTATAATTTCTGCGTGTATTTTGCGGCGGAACCCGGATTGATCGGGCAGAATCCATCGCTCTACCAGAACGTGAGCGGTCTGATCCAATTCTGGCTGTAAATGTTTTTTCAAAGCCCTTTCGACACCTTGCGTGTCGGAAGGGCTTTTTCTTGGCGCCGAATAGGCATGATAAAACCCCCAGTTCAACTGGGGGTGGATAAAAAATACTTTAGTGAAGAGAAAGAACCTCCTGTGCTAGAATAAAGCTGGTCTGGCAACCAAGC
>NZ_JACJKP010000903.1 GCF_016901605.1 Gemmiger formicilis | reverse complement strand
TCCCGGCGCAGCAGGGTGCAATCATAGATGATGGAATCATAGCGCGGCGGCCTGGGCCGCAGCTGGAACAGGACGATCTCCTCAAAGCGCAGGTCGATGGTGTTGCGCCCGCCGAGTAAGGAAGGGCTGCGCGTAGGCCAGTGCCCCCCCGAGCAATGTTCCGGGGGGCATCGTGCCGGTACTGCGTGCCAGGATCGTACTTCAGGTGAACCACTATGC
>NZ_JACJKP010000902.1 GCF_016901605.1 Gemmiger formicilis | reverse complement strand
CTTCCTCCGTAATGGGAATGCCCAGTATACCGGCGCTGCGGGTAATGATCTGCCCCAGTTCCTTGGGGCTGTAAGGTTCCAGTTTGAGCAGGATGCCGAAACGGTCCCGCAGCGCCGGTATACTGGGCATTCCCATTACGGAGGAAGGTGCCCTGGAACTGGCCCGCTGTAGCCGCGGTACACCCCGTATCGCCAACCGGCTGCTCAAGCGGGTGCGGG
>NZ_JACJKP010000901.1 GCF_016901605.1 Gemmiger formicilis | reverse complement strand
GTTTCTATGTCTGCACTTGTCACCAACGTCCTCACCCAGGTCTGCATTACACTGATTGCGGTGGCCGGCGTTTACGTTCTCACCGGTCTGACCGGTATGTTCAGCCTGGGGCAGTGCGCTGAGGATGAAGGCGCCCAGGGTGGAGCCGGTCAGGCTGTTGACGCCGCCGAAGAATACCATGATGACCCAGTCGGCGCTCTTCTTCCAGCCGAACCCGGA
>NZ_JACJKP010000900.1 GCF_016901605.1 Gemmiger formicilis | reverse complement strand
TTATAGCCCTCCTTGACCAGATACAAACGCAGCAATTCGCAAATATTTTTATCGTCATCTACAACCAGAATCTTCTCATTCGCCATGTTGTTGTCCCTCCGTTTTCGTTGGGCAGCCCCACGATACCTAATTTCATATTGTTTCGCTCCTTTTGGCGTGTTTTCCATCCCTTATTATACACATAAGGCCGCTGCGGCGCAAGAAAAATGCGGCAAAACC
>NZ_JACJKP010000899.1 GCF_016901605.1 Gemmiger formicilis | reverse complement strand
AGAAACCAAGCATCATATGGATGCATTCATCTATACAACCAAGGTGTTCAGCAAGAACATTTGGAATAACCTCCCATGACATAGGTGTATATTTCTTCCCATTTACCGTGTTTTACCGTACTGAAAATGTCTTTCGCTGGTGTGAAATGGTAACGGAAGAGAAACAAGTAAAGCAAAGCATAGAAGAAAGGGCTGCAACGCGTTACCAGGCTTTGACAC
>NZ_JACJKP010000898.1 GCF_016901605.1 Gemmiger formicilis | reverse complement strand
CACTGAAAAGTGACGCTTTTTTGTTTGACCGCTTATCGAATAAGGAGTCTTGTATGCTACATCTTTACTGGGGCGATGGCAAAGGAAAAACAACCGCCGCCATGGGCCTGGCGCAGCGCGACGGTAGAGTTGCGGCGAGCCTCCGCCTTTTCCGCTTCGTTCATCAGCCAGGTGAATTTAGCGTTGGGGCAGGCATAGACAACCGCGCCCAGGCGACGC
>NZ_JACJKP010000897.1 GCF_016901605.1 Gemmiger formicilis | reverse complement strand
CGATCCCTCTTATCATTTGCCGCATTTCTATGAACTTTTTGCTCTGTGGAGCGACGAATGCGACCGTCCTTTCTGGCATGCAGCCGCAGCGGCCAGCCGCCAGTACCTGCGCAAAGCCTGCCACGCCCGTACCGGATTGAGTGCCGAATATGCCGAGTACGACGGCCGCCCGCATCGGGGTGATCAGCCGGACCGTCACGACTGGTTCTTCAGCGATGC
>NZ_JACJKP010000896.1 GCF_016901605.1 Gemmiger formicilis | reverse complement strand
TTCTCCCTTCCAGCCACTCTGCAAAGCAGTTTTGCTTTACAGTTCTTCAACCTTGACTTTGAATGCTGCAGACACACCTGCGTACAGGCGCACCGTTGCATCATAGCTGCCAAAATCAGCGGCAAAACGGTGACCACCAAAATCAAGGGCGGTGCTTCCGGCAAGCTGTATGGCAAAGTAACCGGCAAGGAAGTGGCGGAACTGCTGACGCAGCTGACC
>NZ_JACJKP010000895.1 GCF_016901605.1 Gemmiger formicilis | reverse complement strand
GCATTGGTCTTGGTGCGCTGGCCGCGGCAGGGAAGGCCCTTGCGATGGCGCACACCACGGTAGCACTGGATCTCGGTCAGACGCTTGATGTCAAGCGCGACGTTGCGGCGCAGGCCCCGACTAGGACATGGGATGTTATTTATGGAGGTGCTTTATGGCACGTATTGCTGGTGTTGATCTGCCTCGCGAGAAGCGGATCCAGGTTGGTCTGACTTATGT
>NZ_JACJKP010000894.1 GCF_016901605.1 Gemmiger formicilis | reverse complement strand
AGATCCGCGCACTGGATGTCTACACATTGTCCAACACCGGCGCCTACAGTGAGCACGGTCCCACCACGGTGGGCCTGTCCGGCCATAAGTCCATTCCGCTGTATACGGGCAGCCCGGCCGGTCTTCCAGGTGACAAAAGCCGGGTAGATTTCGGCCACCATGGTCTGTTTGGCACCAAAGCCGCCGCCGATGCGGGGTTTTTCCACATGAATTTTGGAT
>NZ_JACJKP010000091.1 GCF_016901605.1 Gemmiger formicilis | reverse complement strand
GCAGCCAGGTGTCCACGATGAGCCGGTTGCGCTCGGGGACATAGATCTTGCTTTCCAGATCCCGGATGTTGTACTGCACGCTGTTGAACCGCACCCTGGTCAGGTCGATGTTGGTGTGGATGCGGATGCAGCGGATGGGTACCAGCTCGCCGATCTCCACGGCTGTCTGGATGTCCAGCTTGTGGGCGGTGTTCTTGAAGATATCCAGAATCGCCCGGTTGTCATCGGTGCGCTCCGGCGTGGCGGTCAGGCCCAGAGTGAACGCCGGGTGGAAGTAGGCCAGAATCTTCTGGTAGGTGTCGGCGGCAGCGTGGTGGGCTTCATCCACGACGAGGTAGGAAAAGGCATCCTCCCGGAAGTCCTCCAGATGGAGCGCCACGCTCTGGACGCTGCCGCACACCACATGGGCATCCGGTTCCTTGATGGCTTCCATGTACCGTCCTACGGAGACCTCCGGCCAGAGCCGCCGGAAGGTGTCGGCGGCCTGATTGACCAGCTCCTGGGGGTGGGCCAGAAAGAGCGTCCGTCCGCCGCAGCATTTGGCGTCCATCACGGCGGTGACAGTCTTTCCGGTTCCGGTGGCGTGGTAGAGCAGCGCGATGGTTTCGTGCCGGTCCCGCATGGCCTGCAGGGCGTCCAGGGCTTCCCGCTGGTGCTGCTTCAGTTCCAGATGGGCACCGTCCAGCGTCTTGCCGCGCTGGGGGGGCAGGTAGTCCTCAATCTCCCTGAACCGGGGTTGGCTGCCCAGAAAAACCCGCAGTTCATCCTTGACCGCCTCGGGCTGAATCTGCATCTGGCGCACCGCCCAGCGGTAGACGTCCCACCCCAGATAGATCATGCTGTTCTGCTTGAGCAGGTCGTCGTAGAACTTGTTGGAGGAGACCAGACTTTTGTTGTGGGAGGTCTCGTCGTCAATCTCGATGGCCACCTTGCGACCGCCGTTTTCCAGAAGAAAATCCGCATAGCGGCTGTTCTGGTAGATGTCGAAGAAGGGATACTGGGAGTAGAGATATCCGGCCTTCTCAGCGCCGAAGGTTTCGCTGAACAGATCGATGAAAAGGTCCTCGGCAGCGCTGCCGGATACGGCTTGATACTTAGACATGGGTGGACACCTCATTGATTTTCGGCAGCCGTTCGGATTCCGGAACCTCCGCCTGCAGCTTGTGAAGAGTCGCCAGCGTAATGGGACATTGGCCGTTTGTCTGCTGTTTTCCGCAGTGGTCCCAGGCCAGTTTGCCGGGCCCGTTGTATTCCTCGGTAAAGGTGCCGTCGGGGTGAATCTTTAACACGAGTAGCCAATTCGGTTCGCTGGACAGCGCCACCCGGTCAATCTGGGTGGCTTTGATCTGCACAAGGCGTCCGTCGGGGGCTTTGGCGTCGTGGGTTTTGGCGGAGGCTTCGAAGAGTTCCAGCCCATACCAGCTGGCAGCCAGGGCTTCCCCGATGCTGCCGATCATGTGACCGTCCGGCGTGTAGTGTCTGCCGGGAAAGAGCTGCTCCAGTTCCCAGGAGATGGCATACAGTACCTTGATCGTTTCGGCCACCGATCTCTGCAAAGAAATGTGGTTCATTCCGATACTTCCTTCAGCAAAATCTTCTTGGCAAAGCCGCCGCGCTGCCGGCGCTTTTCTTTGCGCAGTGCGGTGAGTTCGTCCCAGGTCCAGCCCCGGGCGGCCACGACAGCCCCCATGACCTCCAGCAGGTCGGCCAGTTCTTCCAGAGATTTGCTCTCCTGGTATTCGGCCAGCTCCTCGTTCAGCTTTTCGTCCAGCAGCTGGAGGTACGCTTCGTCGGAGAGGGTTTCCCAGGTGCAGGTTTTGCCGGAGGCCTCGATGATCTCCGGGATGCGGTCCCGGACCAGTTTGTGATAGGATTTCATTTGGGTTACCCCTTTCGGAATCGGTCAAGCCAAGACTTTTTGAAAGAAATATCGAAGAATTTCCGCGCCTCTTCCAGATTCATAATAAGCCACTCGCGGGATTTGTGCGGTTCCAGCGTTTCAGGCAATTCTTTCAGAATGCGGTCCGCTTCCCAAGGGGCCCCGGCGTTGTAGCGCAGTTCTTTTGCCCGCTCGGAAATTTCAAAGGAGGAACGGCTGATTTGCCAGGCGTTTCGGATCGTCTCCCTTGCGTAGCGGCCGGTGACTTTTTCGCTGAAGTAATCTTCCAGCGTAAGCGGACGCATATAGGAAGGCAGATCGTTTTCGGTACACGCAGAGAAAATGCCCAGCAATACCTGCGAGGATGCCGCCAAGATATCGGGCGCACTCTCCGACGAATCGTCCTTCATTTCCTCCAGTAGGTCAGATACTACCTCCAACATTTTCCGGAGATATTCCCGGTAGAAAGCAGTTCCGATTTCACGCTGAACGGTGCGTACCACACTGCTGCGCATAACCTCGGTATTGGTCAGGCCTGCCTGCACACGACAGATTACCGTGCGGCGGGTTACTTCCGGGGCGACCGCTTTCACATCCTCGTTGGCACTGATCACGACAGCAGGATACTGAAGCAGATGGTCGGAGACGCCAAAGGAATCGTTTTTGATGGTTTCGATGGCATGCTGGTTGAAACGGGTCTGGGTCAGGTCGTCCACGATGATGGGGGCGCCCTTGACGGTGCGTTTCAGATTCTCAATACTGGACCGGGTGAAATCCGGCGCGGAGAGCTTGGGCTTTTGCCCAATCATCATCTTGAGCAACGTCTCCAAAAAGCTGGTCTTTCCGGCTTTGCTCTGCCCATAGACAAGTCCGAATACAGGGTACGGAAGAAGGTTCTGATTGTAGCGGACAGCCATGTCCCGCATGCAGGCCATAAACGGCGAGCAGAAGAACCAGTTGGCAAACTCGAAATAGCGCCGCTGCATGCCGGCCACATCGCCATGGAACTTTTCGTAGCCGGCCATGTAATTGAGGAAAAGCTGCACATCTCGGGCAACATCTTCCTTGGGCGGATTCAGATCCAAATCTGTTCCATTCAGTCGGACGATAGCCTCATCCGGAAATACCTGCAGCTGCGGGTATTCGCTTTGTAGCTCTTTTTCTTTGGTCTTGGTGGCAATGACCTGGCGGCGAATGGATTTGATCTTTTCAGGAGAAAGCAGAATTTTCCCCTTCTTATCGGGTTTCGGTACGGAAGGAGCCAATTTGTCTGCCAGATTTTTTACATCCAATGCAAAGCGGACTTCTTCTTTGGCCTCCTCCACAGGCTGGAGCACCAAAGCCTTTTGTGTACGGATTGTTCTGGCAATGGGAAGCTGCTCCAGGTTTTCGCCATCATCTGCACAGAGCAGGGAATCTTTGGCAATCTGGTCGGTACTTTCCTCCCGCAATTGGCAGTAGCAGTCCCAATACCATTGATAGGCTTCTTCACCGTCCAGATAGCATATATTTTCCCGCTGGTGTCCACCAAAGGCAGAAAAGGACATGTTGGCGGATCCCATGATCACACGCTTGCGGCCATCTGCTGCGGAAAGAAGATAGATCTTTTCGTGGGATAGTACGCTGTGAGCAACATAGAACCGCAGCGTTCCCTGATCGATGCGAGAGACAAGGTCCACCTTCATTTTACCGGCTGTTTCCCGTATACGTTCTACCATTTTGCATTGGTATGCCATCACTTCCTGGAGCGAATAGGAGATGACCTCATCACATCCAAAGATGATTTCTGCCTGTTCGAATAAGTCCAGAAGGCGATACACAAAACCAATTCCTGAAGAATAGGTAATGGCATGTAACGTATCAAAGCCAGAGAAAAGATCTTGCCAGGAAACCGTCTCGGCACCGGAAAATTCCATCTTGACCACATCCAGGTTGCCGTGTCGGGAATTTTTCGCCTGGGTTTGCGCTTCTTCGATCATGCCGAACATGGACAAATTTTCCATAGGTTTCCTGCCTTTCTCCTGTGATTCAATCTCTGCTAGCGGAAATTATCCGACGACCAGCTTGTTGGTTTTTCGCAGATATTTTGCCGGGATGGGTACATCCAGTTTCCAGGTGATGCTCATGGGACGGCTACCCTCATGCTTGACATAGTTGGCAGTGCCCAGAAAGGTGTAGGGCGCCGCCCCGGCGGGATCGTTTTTGGTTTCTCGCACAAACAGTAGAATCTTGCTGCCGCGCTGCCGATGGTGAATGTAGCGCTGTCCGGTGGGAGAAGTCTCCGAAGTAGTGCTCTGGCTTTGCCAGTGGAACAGGTTTTCGTTGATGGAATAATCGTGGTACATCGTGGTGGGGGAGTATTCTTTATCGGATTTGTTCAGCGTCACAAAGAATACATCTACCTTCTTATCGGGAAGCCATTTCACGCCTTCCCGCACGGTGGCGGGTTTATAAAAGTCTAAACCCAACAGAATCTGATCGCGGGTATAGGTACAATGTACATCCAGCGGGCAATCAAATCCCAGCTCCACCGGCTGGTCAAGAAAATCAATGGCATCAAACCGCAGCCGCAGCAATTCCTGCAACTCCTCCAGCAAGATCGGGCTGTGGGTGAGACCGTGCAGATGGCCCAGAACTTCCTCGTCCTGCCAGCTTTCGGCTGCTTTTCCCCAGACGGTGACATAAAACATCTGCAGCATCCGTTGCTCCAGCGGGGGAAGGACTGCAAAATCCACACCATCCAGCCGGGGCAGAAGGTCCAGCAAAAAGCGAATCCACCGACGGGAATCCAGCGCCGCCAGCCGGACGAGAGCGGAGGAAAGCGCCTCCTCGGCGGGCTCCTGGAAATCCGGCCGCACACCGGCAGCCACACACAGACGGGCGAAGCTTTCCTTTCCCTTGCTGTACAAGGTGCGCAGATCCAGGTGGTAATACCTCACAAACTCCCGCAGCGTCAGCGGCAACCCGGTATCCTCGGTAAAGGTGCGAATCCGATTGATAAGCCCGGAGCGGACGCCAAAGGAAGCGCGGAGATTGTCCAGAATAATCTGGGTGGGCTTTTTCTCCAGCTGGATGTAGCAGCCCTTGGGAACGGAAAGAAAACCGTGCTTTATTTCATAGGCCAGATTGTGGTTGGTACGGGACAAAAGGGCGGAAAACTTTTCCTCAAAATTGTATTTGCGGTTGGCCTGCCCGATGAAGTCCAGAACCGTCAGGCATTCCTTCTCCTCGCAAAGGCGCAGACCACGGCCCAGCTGCTGCAAAAAGACGGTCAGAGATTCCGTGGGCCGTAAAAACAGAACGGTGTTTACCTCGGGAATATCCACACCTTCGTTGTAGATATCCACCACGAAGAGAAAACGCAGTTCGCCCCGGGCCAGACGAGTTTTTGCATGCAACCGCTCTTCTTCGGAGGAAGTGCCCACCAGACTTAAAGAGGGCAAACCGTGCGCATTGAAAAACTCAGCCATAAAGCGGGTATGTTCCACCGAGACACAGAAGCCCAGCCCTTTTACGGCATTCAGATCGGTGACATAGCGGTCCAGCGTATGCAGAATATGTTCTGCCCGCTGCAACGCCACAGCCCGGTTGAGAGAGTACAGGTTGGTCAGTTCATTCTTGTCATAGCCGCCGCGGACCCAGCGCAGGTCTTTCAGATCGACGGTATCTGCCACACCAAAATATTGGAAGGGGCAGAGCAGTTTGCGGTCAATGGCTTCCGGCAAACGGATTTCGGCGGCGATCCGACCTCCGAAATAATCCAGAATGTTTTTGCCGTCCATTCGTTCGGGGGTGGCGGTCAGGCCCAGCAGAATCTGGGGATGAAAATGTTCCAGTAGCTGCTGATAGGTGGGCGCGGCGGCATGGTGGAACTCGTCCACCACGATGTAATCGTAATAGTCGGCAGGCAGTCGATCGCAGAGCGATTGGGAATTGACCGTCTGGATCGATACAAAGAGATGATCAAGGAATGCAGGTCGGCTGCTACCCACAAACAGTTCGCCAAAGTTCGGATCGCGGAGAATGTTCTGGAAGGTATACAAACTTTGCCGCAGAATCTCCTCCCGGTGGGCCACAAAGAGCAGCCGGTTGGCATGGCCGGGATGCTGCCGGCAGAACCGCCGGTAGTCAAAAGCGGAGATCACCGTCTTTCCGGTGCCGGTGGCGGCAACGACCAGGTTCCGTGTGAAGCCCCGCACCTTCCGCTCGGCATCCAGCTTGTCCAGAATTTCCTGCTGGTAGGCGTAGGGTCGGATGTTGAACAGCATGTCCCGCGGGAGCTCACTGCCATGTGTGCGTTCCGCCTTCAGGGCGCGGAGCAGGCGTTCGTGTTCTCCCTGTTGGTAGAGTTCAAATTCCGGCGCGTTCCAATAGACATCAAAGGTGGAGGCTATCTTCGCCATGGTGCTGGGCAGATCTTTGGCACTGACCTTCACGTTCCATTCCAGACCGCTGGACATGGCCACCTTAGACAGGTTGGAAGAGCCCACATAGGCCGTGGAGAATCCGCTGTTCCGGTAGAATATGTAGGTTTTGGCGTGCAGACGGGTGCGGTCGGTGTCGTAGCTGATCTTGATCTGCGTGTTGGGCAGCTGGCTCAGCGCTTCGATGGCTTTGGCATCGGTGGCTCCCATGTAGGAGGTGGAGATCACCCGCAGATGTCCGCCGTTTTGGGTGAACTGACGCAGCTCCTCGATGATCAGTCGAAGGCCGCTCCATTTGATGAAGGATACCAGCATGTCGATGCGGTCGGCACAGGCAATCTCTTTTTTCAGTTCGGAAAACATCTGGGGCTCGCCCACCGCCCCGGTGAACAGGCTGCTGCGGGCCAGCGGCGTCTCAGGGCGTGTCAGGTCTGCCGCGGTTTTTCCGGCGGCCAGCAGCGGGTCGTTGGCCCGTAAAAGAGCAAGAAGCTGCTCTGCCCTGCCGTCGACGCGCAGCGGAGCAAAGTCAGCTTCTTGGGTTGTGGTTTCTATGGTCTGGACCAGCCGGTTTGCCAGTGCAATCTGGGCAGAGAGGTCCCCGCCCTGGTCGGCGACATCGTCCAAACCGCGTTGGATCACGTCGGTAAGATACTGCGTCAACACCTGGGAGGCTTCAGCCTTGTCCAGAGCGGCGGTGGCCTGGCAGGCAGCGGGCAAGGCAGAGAGTTCCTCCCGCATCTGTTGGTTGATCACCTGTTCGTACAGGCCGGGCTGTAACATCGAAATCACACCTTTTTGGATTGAATACGAGTCTTATATATAGTATACCAGATTCAAAGTACCATGGTTGGGATTTCTCCATGCTTTTGAAAAAAATAGACAGGAATGCCTGATAGCACCTTACGTTCCTCTAGAACAGATTCTTCCTATATGTTATAGTATCAATAATGAGTTAAGAATCTGGAAGGATGTTTGGCATGAAAGGTTCCGAGACATATCTGCTTCCCTTTTTGGAGGGGGCGCAGAAGTACTTTATCATTCCGGTCTACCAGCGCAAATACGATTGGAAAATCGACAACTGCCGGCAGCTTTATGAAGATCTCAAACGGATGCTGCGGGAAAACCGTCCCTCCCACTTTTTCGGCAGCATTGTTTCCGCAGTGGAGGGCAATGGCGGCAAGATCGAATATCATGTGATCGACGGCCAGCAGCGGCTGACAACGGTAACGCTCCTGTTGTTGGCTATGCGCAATCTGGTAGCCAAAGGGGTTCTCACTTCTTCCCGGCAGAACCTGAGTCAGGAGATCGAGCAGCGGTTCCTGATTTCTCCCTGGGCGCCCGAGGAGGATCGAATCCGTTTGAAACCTGTCAAAGGGGACCGGGAAGCATTCCGGAAATTGTTCGGCACAGAGGAAGATTTTGTTCCGACTTCCAATCTGACACACAACTACGAATTCTTCCGGGACATACTGCTACGTCAAGAAATCTCGGTGGATGAACTTTTTGAGGCCATTGGACGCTTACAAGTCATCAGCATAACACTGGAATCCGGCGATAATGCCCAGCTGATCTTTGAAAGCCTGAACTCCACCGGGCTGGCGCTCTCCGAAGGGGACAAGATCCGCAACTATATCCTGATGGGACAACCGCCCAGAATGCAGGATTACCTCTACGATACCTACTGGACAAAGATCGAAAGCTGCACGTCCCACGAAGTCAGCGCGTTCATCCGGGATTATCTGAGCATCAAACAGCAGATCACCCCAACGATCAATACAGTGTATCGCGCATTCAAGGGGTATGCGGCGGAAACCCGGCAGGATATCGAATCTTTCCTCAAAGATATGCTGGACTATGCCCGCCTGTATGAGAAGCTGCTTACCTGCAAAAGCGGGCTGAACAATCAAAAGCTGGATGATTGCCTCTACCGGATGAAGCGGTTGGAGATCGCGGTCACGCGGCCTTTCTTCATGGAAGTACTGCGCCTGAACCAGGGCGGAAAGCTGACCACCGACGAGGTGCTCCGTGTTTTCCTCATGACGGAAAACTATCTGTTCCGCCGCAACATCTGCGAGGTTCCCACCAACGCACTGAACAAGATCTTCCTGAATCTGAACCGGGAAATTCTCCGATACGACGGTACCACTGACCAGTATCTGGACAAGATGGCCTACGCCCTTCTTTCCAAGCGGGACAGCGGCCGGTTCCCCGACGATGAAGAATTCAGCGCCGCGCTTTCCAGCAAACAGGTCTACCTGATGCGCGGCAAATACAAGGCCTATCTGTTTGAACGCTTTGAAAACTATGGCACCGTCGAGGTGAAGGATGTTTTCCGGAGTCTGGACAACAACACCTACACCATCGAGCACATCATGCCGCAGCATCTGACGCCGGAGTGGATTCGAGACCTGGGACCGAATTACGAAAAAATCCATGCAGAGTGGCTCCATCGGTTGGCCAATCTGACCTTGAGCGGCTATAACCCGAACCTGAGCAACAACACCTTTGCGGAAAAGCGGGATGCCATCCCCGGCGGATATCGGGACAGCGGCCTGCGGATGAACCAGCGGTTGGCCAACGAAACCACCTGGGGCGTGGCACAACTGCAGAAGCGCAACGACGAGATGGTGAAACGCGCCAGTGAGATCTGGGCCTATCCCACAACGTCCTTCCAACCGGTGCAGCGGCCAATGGAATCCTGCACGTTGGATGACGAGGACGGGGATCTGACAGGGCGGGACATCCAGAAGTACAGCTATCTCGGTGCGGAGCAGCCTGCCACCAGCTGGACCGAGATGTTTGAAAACATGGTCCGCTTCCTCCACCGGCAGGACAAGTCGGTTCTGTACGGCCTGGCGGACAGCGGCAGCACGGCGGAGCTTTCCCACTATGTTTCTGCCAAACCGGAAGAATTGCGCAGTGCCCTGCAGATAGACGAACACCTGTATCTGGAGAAGAACACCAGCACCGCCGCCAAGCTCAGTATTTTGCGCCGGTTGTTCCCCCTTTACCAGGCAGATGCCGGTGATCTGGTCTTTTTCCTGCGGGACGCCGAGAGCGATAAGGCCACCCAGAGTACCCGCTTCCAGACCCGCCTGGCATACTGGACCCAGGCGTTGCCGACCATCCAGCAGCAGAACCTGCGTTGGGGCATTTTCAGCAATGTGAGGCCGGCAACGGCCAATGCCATTTCCGGGTATTTTGGAATCCGCGGCTTCCACATTAGCTGTATTGCCAACTACGACAGCGCCAAGGTTTTGTTCTGGCTTGGCGATAGCGACGCTGCCAAAAACAAGGAAGCCTTTGACCGGCTGCTGGAACACAAAGCAGAGATTGAACAGCAGTTGGGCTGTGCGTTGGAATGGGATCGCTCTGACGACAGCAAGGCGTCCTCCATCGGATATACGCTGCCGGGGGTCAGCATCAGCCAGGAAAAGGATTGGGCCGTCATGGCCAAGTTCCATGCCCAATGGAGTGAACGAATCTGTAGCGCCTTGCTGCCCTACCTGGAAGATATGATGGACGTCAGTATCCATCGTATGAACCTGGCCGGGGCTCTGCGCGAATGGTGTATGGCCCACGGAGATCAGGTCCAGCTGCATCCGGATAAGTGCGGGGCACTGTATACCCGCTTTACCACCAAAGGATTGAGCGAAATTTTGCCCGATCTAGAGAACGCACCCAGCGGCTGGGGAACCCCCAACCATTACTTCTATGAGATCGTGAACCGCGACGGAAAAGAAGTGACGATTCAGCTTTCGCTCAGTTCCCGCAATATGTCCCCCGAACTTCTTTCCCAATGTGAGCGCATTGACCAGTTCTATCCTTCCTGCCATAAACGGGAAGACTGGCAATGGCGGATGCCTTTCAAGACAAAGCCTGTATCGGTCTGTGAGCCGATAGACCGTACCCTGTTGTTCAAAGCTCTGGATGAACGGCTGCAGGAAATCCTGGCCTTTGAACAAGACCTGAAGGCAAAACTGCAGATGAACTGAAAAGAAGCCCGATGCAACCGCATCGGGCTTCTTTTCCTGTTATCCTTACGCCGCCGCGTTGGCGTTGATGCTGTCGATGGCGTGTTTGACCTTGGCCCAGAGGGACAGGTCGGTGAAAACCTCCACCACGCTGCCCTGGTCGGTGAAGGGCGGCTCCTGCAATACCGAGAGGTCCTTCATCACGCCGTTCTTGACGATGTACTCGACGATCTGGTTGACAAAATAGATCTGGCGGCTGTCCAGGTTCACCCCGGCCAGGTATTCCGCAAAGGCGTTCTTGGCGGCGTTCATATCCATGCCCACGATCTCCCGCACGAACTCGCCCAGAGGTTTCTGGCCGTATTCCGCCTCGTAGTCCTGGCGGGTGCCCACATCGGACCAGAGAATTTTTTCCAGTTCCGCCACATCCTGCTGGGTCAGCGGAATGTTGGAGCGCAGCTTGGCCACTGCCACGTTGTCCTGGTGCTGGCGCAGATAGAACTCCGCCTTGGCCTTGTAGTTTTTCAGGTCGTCGTTTTCCAGTTCGGATTCCTTCCACTCCACCGAGAGGATGTCGTCGGTGAAATTGGTGTTGTAGATGGCACCGCCCCGGGGCAGGTACTTCATCAGATTGCGCAGGGATTCCCGGATATGTTCAAACTCGTTGATGCCCGCCGTTTCCAGATAATCGGTGTGCAGGATTTTCTCGATGAGTTCCGACTGGGCGCGGATTTCGGGGATGTTGGCCACCCCGGCCACCGCCGCCACTTTTTTGAGCAGGTCCTTGCGGGCGCGGGCGTAGGTTTTGCCCACAAGATACGCCAGCTCGATGCCGTACAGTAGGGCGTCGAACCGCACGGCGCTGGCTTCGTCCGCATCGGGCAGCAGCAGGGGGGCCACTTCCTCTTTCAGCAAGAGGGTATCCTCGTAGGTGAGGGCCAGATACCCTTCGGGATCGCTGAACTTCTCCACATACCGCAGATGCTGGCGCACGGCAAAGTTTTCCCGGTCCAGCTCCTGCACTTTGGCGAGCATTTCCTCCACCAGTCTCTGGCGGAAGGGGATGAGTTCCTCGGTCTGGTAGGCGATATCCTGCAACTTGAAGATAATCTGTGCTTTCAGGTAGAAGATAGCGCTTTGCAGGGCTATCTGGCTGGCACCGGCCTTTTCTTTTTTCAGGCGGAAAAACTCAAAGTTGCCGCACAGATCAAAGATGTAGAATTTTTCTTTGTCCTTGCCGTCGATCAGCCCCGGGCACAGGCGGGTGCCGCGGCCGATCATCTGCCAGAATTTGGCCTTGCTCATGACC
>NZ_JACJKP010000010.1 GCF_016901605.1 Gemmiger formicilis | reverse complement strand
GGTCAGCTGCGTCAGCAGTTCCGCCACTTCCTTGCCGGTTACTTTGCCATACAGCTTGCCGGAAGCACCGCCCTTGATTTTGGTGGTCACCGTTTTGCCGCTGATTTTGGCAGCCAGCGCTTCTGCCGCAGCACGTGCCTCAGCCTCGTGATGCGCCTTTGCTTCGCTCTTGGTGCGCGCCTGGTTCAACGCCGCAGCGTCTGCCAGTGCAGCCAGTCCCCGCGGGAACAGGAAGTTGCGGGCGTACCCGTCGGAAACTTCATGGATCTCGTCTTTTTTGCCGATGGTCTTTACATCCTGTTTCAGAATGATTTTCATATTATTTCCCTCCAATAATTCGTCTTACTTTACGCCGACTGCGCTTGCAGCCTGCGAAGCACGATAAAGATCAATTTGTTCTCGGATCTGCCGTTCTGCATCATGCAGTGTACAGTCCTGCAGCTGAGCACCGGCCATCATAAGATGTCCGCCGCCGCCCAGCGGTTCCAAAATCACCTGTACATTCAGCGCGCCCATACTGCGCGCCGAAATATTGACGCCGCCGTTTTTGGCCACAGCCACAAAACTGGCATCCACACCGTTGATCGTCAGCAAATCGTTTGCCGCCATAGGCAGAACCACATTCATGCCGGCATCCAATTCACCGGAAAGCGCAATGGCACAGCCCTTGTATATGTACGCGCCTTCCACAATGTGGGCGCGCGCTTCATACTCTTCTTTGGACGTGTTGAACAGCAGCTTCGTTTCGGCTGTCTGTGCTCCACGGCTGCGCAGCCAGGCTGCCGCTTCAAAAGTGCGCACACCTACGTGCAGTGCAAAGCTGCGGGTGTCCAGCATGATACCCGCCAGCAAGGCCTGCGCCTCCAGCGGCGTAATATTGCCTTCCTTCGGCAGGAACTGCAGCAATTCGCAGATCAATTCACTGGCACTGGACGCATATGGTTCATGGTACAAAAGCAGCGGCCGGTCAATATGGCCCACTGCCATACGGTGATGGTCGATAACCACAACCCGCTTGCATTTCTCGTAGATTTTCTGGCTCTCCAACAGACGTATCTGATAGGTATCCACCACAATCAGCAATGTATTGGGTGTGATAACCTCCAGCGTTTGGTCCGGCGGAATGAAGTCCCGTCCGCATCCTGCGTCAAAGAAGTTTTTCAGGAGCGGCCCCGCCAGAGTCGCATCGCTGTTAATGGCAATAACCGCCGGGACGCCGCACATCTTACACATCCGCAGAGCGCCCACAGCAGAACCTACTGCATCCAGGTCACTCATGCGATGCCCCATGATGATGACGCTGTCGCTCTTTTTGATCAGGTCGCACAGCGCATGGGCAATAATGCGGCTGCGCACATGGCTGCGCTTTTCCACGCCATGGGAGATACCGCCGTAAAATTCAAATCCATCCACGGTTTTCACCGCAGCCTGGTCACCGCCGCGCCCCAGCGCAATATCGATACTTTCGCGTGCCATCTGGTGGCATTCCTGCAAAGTCTTGCCGCCGCGGCCTACACCAATGGATAACGTGGTCAGCCCGCCGGGATGCAGTGCCCGAACCTGGTCGAGAATCTCGAAACGTTCTTTCAGCATCCAGCGAACGTCCCGTTCCTCCACCACAGCAATATAGCGGCTGTTGGAAACCCTGCGCAGGAAACCTGTGCTTCTGCCGATATATTGCTCCAGCAAACTGTTAATTGCTTCTAGTTCCTTGGCCTGTTCACTGTCCTTCATATCATCGAACAGTTCGTCGTAACTGTCGATTACAATAATCAGGCAGGCTGGCCGGCTTTCGGTATATTCGTCAAGCGTTTGCTTGTAGAACGTATCATCCACCAGGTACACAATGCTGGCACCGCGGCTGCCCTTTGCCGAACCGGCATAGGCGGTAAAACGGCGGTTGCCGATTTCCAGGTCCTGTCCATGGGGGCGCGAGCAAACCGCCAGATCCAAATCCGGTATCACACGTTCCACCGGCCGCGTAACAGCATCCCTGCCACTCAGAACTTTTTCCAGAAAGTGCGTGTTGTACCACAAAATCCGGCCATCGGCCACCAGCATTGTCGGGATAGGCAGCCCCGCCAGGCTGTACTGAATCCGGCTGTTTTCAAAATCGGTGCTGCAAAGCTGCGATGCCACATAGGCGCGCAGTCTGCGGCGCATGAACCATAGAATTCCCAGGGCAATACACACCAGTACGAACGGTATGATCAGCCACTGCGGCGCTACCAGTGCAACCGGTATAATCATCGCCACAAGCGCCACCAGCAGCAGCAACAACACGGCTGCTGCATCCAGTCCGTCATTGTGTTTCATGGTCAAGCCCCCACATTCCCGCCGGGCGGGCAGATACTCAAACTTCCAGAAGAATCGGCAGGATCATCGGGCTGCGCTTGGTCCGTCGATAGATATAACTCGACAAGGCTTCCCGCACGCGCGCTTTGACACTGGCCCAGTCGTGCATATTATCGCTCAAACTGCGATCCAATGCCATTTCAACCTGCATACGCAAGCCGTCCATCAGCTCTTCGCTTTCGCGGACATACACAAAGCCACGGCTGACAATATCGGGACCGGAAAGAACCTGTCCGTTGGACCCATCCACTGCTGCCGTTACAATAATGATACCATCCTCCGACAAATGGTGACGGTCTCTGAGCACAACATTGCCAACATCGCCAACGCCGTACCCGTCTACCATCACGGCACCTGCCGTCACGGTATTTTCAACGGTCATTCCATCGGCCGAAATCCGGATGTTCTGCCCGTTCTCCGCAATATAGATATTCTGTTTGGGAATATATCCCAGGTGTTCCGCCGTTTCGGCATGACGCTTCAACTGCTTGAATTCGCCGTGCACCGGCAGGAAGAACTGCGGATGTGCCAAGGTGAGCATCAGCTTCTGTTCTTCCTGACAGGCATGTCCCGAAACATGCGTATCGTACATATTCTCGTAAATGACCTCTGCGCCAAGGCTCAGCAGCCCATTGACCACTTTGGTCACGGTCTTTTCGTTGCCGGGAATGGGGCGTGCCGAAATGATGATGAAATCATTCGGTCCGACCTTTACCTGCCGGTGGCTGGCCTGCGCCATACGGGAAAGGGCCGACAAAGGTTCGCCCTGGCTGCCGGTGGTAATCAGGACCACCTTCTCAGGCGGATACTTATTGATCTCGTCGATATCGATCAACACCGTATCCGGCGCATGGAGATAGCCCAGTTCCCGTGCCATCTCGGTGTTGGAAACCATGCTGCGGCCACTGACCGCCACTTTTCGTCCCGATTCAATGGCCAGATCGATGATCTGCTGCACCCGATAAATATTGGAAGCAAAGGTTGCCACAATGATGCGTCGATTGCGGGCACGGGCAAACAAGCTGCGCACCCCTTCTGCCACCGTCTGTTCGGTAGCCGTAAAGCCCGGGCGCTCTGCATTGGTAGAATCCGACAAAAGAGCCAGTACGCCTTTGCGGCCATATTCCGCAATGGTGGAAAGATCCGTTACCGCGTCACCGGAAAGCGGCGTATAGTCCACTTTGAAGTCGCCGGTGTGAATGACAATACCCGCCGGGCACTCGATGGCAAAAGCCAGCGCGTCCGGAATCGAGTGATTGACATGAATGGGTTCTACTGTAAAGCAGCCAAGCTTGACTTTCTGGCGCGGCCGGATTTCATGGAAAACGGCACTGGATGCCAGACCATGTTCTTCCAACTTGTTTTTGATCAGGCCAATGGTCAGTCTGGCCGCATAAATCGGCACGTTGAATTTTTTCAGAAGATACGGCAGGCTGCCGATGTGATCTTCATGACCATGGGTGATAAACAGACCCTTGATACGGTCTTTATTTTCCAGCACGTAGGTAAAGTCCGGAATGACCAGATCCACGCCGAACATATCCGCATCCGGGAAAACCAGGCCGCAATCCACCAGAATCATGTCGCCCTGACACTCATACAGGGTGATGTTCTTACCGACTTCTCCCAAACCGCCCAACGGGCAGATATGCATCGGAATCGCCGGTGTCATCTCATAGCTGCGCGGCGCCGGTTTACGGTTGCGCCGGGGGGATTTCGTCCCGGCAGGCTGGGGATTCTGCCCCTGCTGCACATTACGCGCCCGGCGAGAACGCGGTGCCGGCACACTTTGTGCCGCCGCATGATTTTCCGAAGCAGCTGTAGAACGCGGTGCGCGGCGCTTGTTGTTTTTTCGTGCCGCAGCATTTCCGTTTTGCTGATTTTTATCCGTACGTCCTGCACGGCGAGCCGAAGGGGCATGCTCCCCTGCAACCTGTGTATTTGCTTTGCGCTTTGGTTTGATTTCTTCCATGAAAACCTCCAAACATTCTCCCGCAGAGACGATACATTCCATACTGTATGCATCGCTTCCCCGCTCCATATTCTGTTATGTATACCGGAAAGCGAACCCGCTTTTCCGTGTGTGGTTGAGCGCGAAAAGCCCGCCTGAAAAGGCGCGGCCGGGCTCATTCATATACACTACTACAATTATTTCTTATTATAAACGTATTCCCCGGACTTGTCAAACTTGCCAGAACCCCGCAAAGCGGGTATAATTCCTAGTATAATGATTATTGGCACCGACAGGAGATTTATATGAAACGTATCGAAATCTATACAGACGGCGCTTGCAGCGGTAATCCCGGCCCTGGCGGCTGGGGTGCGATTCTGCGTTTTCGCACGCGCGACAAAGTCTACGAAAAAGAGTTATCCGGAGGGGAAGCACAAACTACCAACAACCGTATGGAAATGACCGCCCTGCTGGAGGCTCTGCGTCAGCTGAAAGAGCCATGCGCGATCGATTTGTACAGCGACAGCCAGTACGTGATCAACGCCCTAGAAAAGGGCTGGGCCAGAGGCTGGCGCAGCCGCGGCTGGAAAAAAGCCGACAAATCTCCTGCCCTGAACGCCGACCTTTGGGCGCCGCTTCTTGCCGAGAGCGAAAAACATCAGATCACCTATCATTGGTTGAAAGGTCACGCCGGCCACCCCGAAAACGAACGTTGCGACTCTATGGCCGTAGAACAAAGCAAAAAATACGGCGGCCGTCAGAGCTGACCGAAAGGAGGACTTCATGGAAGGATTTAACACATTTGAAAAGCAGGACAAGGTTTTGCTGGGAATGAGCGGCGGCGTGGATTCCAGCGTTGCCGTCCGCATCCTGCAGGAACAGGGCTTTTCCGTACAGGGTGCCGTCATTCGCTTTTCTTCTGCGCACGACGGTGCCGTAGCCGCCGCCCGGGAAACTGCCAACACCTTACAGATTCCTCTGCACGTACTGGATGCCGAGCAGGCGTTTGAAACCCATGTTATCACACCGTTTTGCGAAAACTACTGTGCCGGGCGCACACCGAACCCCTGCATCATCTGCAACCCCCTGGTAAAATTCCGGCTGTTGGCCGAAAAGGCAGCCGAACTGGGGTGTGCTTTCATCGCCACAGGCCACTACGCCCGTGTGGAAGTTTGCGAAGACGGGATCAACCGGATTGCCGTACCGGAGAGTGCCGCCCGTGACCAGAGTTATATGCTGTATCGTCTGCCGCAAGACATTCTGAAGAAGCTGATTCTCCCGCTTGGTGAATTTGAGAAAGAAGACATCCGGGAAATGGCCCGTGAGATGAATCTTGCCTGCGCAGACGCCCCCGATTCCATGGAAATCTGCTTCATTCCGGATGGTGATTATTCCGCCTATATCCGCGCGCGGGGATATTCTCCCAAAGGCGGGCACTTTTTCGGCCCCGATGGCAGCGATCTGGGTCCCCACGCCGGTGTGGACCACTATACTGTGGGACAGCGCAAGGGACTGGGCATTGCCGCGGGACGTCCGCTTTTCGTAAAGGCCATCCTTCCCAACGGCGATATTCAATTGGCCGAAACCGGCCAGGAATACAGTTCCCGTCTGACCGTAGCAGACTTCGCCACGCCTGACGGACAGCCGTTGCCTGGCGGCGAATATATGGTCAAAATCCGCAGCGCCGCCAAACCGGTTCTCTGTTCTTATGATGGTTCGGGCACAGTCACTTTCCCGGAACCGGTACGTGCCCCCGCCCCCGGCCAGAGTGCGGTTTTCTACCGCGACGGTCTGGTATACGGCGGCGGTATTATTGACGAAACCGAGTGATCTAAAAGAAACCAAACAAAAGAAAATCCCCTCGTACTAGCTGTACGAGGGGATTTTTTATTTACTTGTTTTTGAAAAACGGCGTAAAGTCAAAGGTCGCAAAATAGTCTTCCGGCGTTTCCGCTCGACGGATCAGCTGGTGAGAACCGTCCTCTTTGAGCAGTACCTCTGCGCTGCGCAGCTTTCCGTTGTAGTTGTATCCCATGGAGAAGCCATGTGCGCCGGTATCGTGGATAAACAGTACATCACCTTTTTCAATTTCCGGCATCATCCGGTCAATGGCGAACTTATCGTTGTTTTCACACAGACCGCCGGTGATGTCATACTTATGGTCACAAGGCTTATCTTCTTTGCCCAGAACCGTAATATGATGGTACGCACCATACATAGCCGGACGCATCAAATTGGCTGCGCAGGCATCCACACCGATATACTCTTTGTAGATGTGTTTTTCGTGAAGTACCGTTGTGACCAACCCGCCATAAGGTGCCAGCATATACCGGCCCATCTCGGTAAACAGGGCCACATCTCCCATGCCTTCCGGCACCAGGATTTCCTCGTACTGCTTGCGCACACCTTCGCCGATTTTTGCAATATCATTGCTGCGCTGATCGGGACGGTACGCAATCCCAACGCCGCCGGAAAGATTGATAAACTTGATTTTGGCACCGGTGCGTTTATGCAGGCGAACCGCCAGGCGGAACAGAATCCCAGCCAGTTTGGGGTAGTATTCATCGGTCACGGTGTTGCTGGCCAAAAACGCATGGATGCCGAATTCTTCTGCGCCCAGTTCCATCAATCGGGTGTATGCTTCGGCCATCTGGTCTTCGCTCATACCATATTTTGCGTCGCCCGGGTTGTCCATGATTCCGTTGCCCAGATCAAACACACCACCCGGGTTGTACCGGCAGCAAACGGTCTTGGGGATTCCTGCCACTTCTTTGAGGAAGTCCACATGCGTCAGGTCATCCAAATTGATGTATGCCCCCAACTCATAAGCTTTCTGCATGTCCTGTACAGGCGTATCGTTGGAGGAGAACATGATGTCGCTGCCTTTGAAGCCGCATGCCTCGCTCATCAAAAGTTCGGTATAGCTGGAGCAGTCTACACCGCAGCCTTCTTCCTGCAGAATCTTCAGAATGTACGGGTTCGGGGTAGCTTTGACTGCAAAGTATTCCTTAAAGCCTTTATTCCAGCTGAAAGCCTCGTTTACACGTCGGGCGTTTTCCCGAATTCCCTTTTCATCATACAAGTGGAAAGGCGTCGGCACATCTGCAATAATCTCCTTCGCCTGATCCAACGTAACAAACGGCAATTTTTTCGGCATTTTTGTGTTCCTTTCCGGACCTTTCCCGCATACTTTTTCAATGCCCATATTATAAACCGATTCGCATTATTCAGCAAGTCTTTATGCAAATTTATACAAACGCCGCATATTCCAACGGCTCCTCACGTACGTTGCATCCGCAGGCGTGCCGCCAATAGCCTGTTGTCCAACTGGCGGCAAGTCCAGACATAGGCCGGGTACAGGAACAGGCAGGCAGCAACCCACGCTGCCGGATTGGCCAGTTCTGCCCCAAAATATCCCAGCACCGGTACCAACAAAGCAGCAACAGCCGTACGGGCTATCATTTCTGCCACACCTGCCATCATGGCCAGAGAGGAGAATCCCAGTCCCTGGATGCTGTAACGCCACACGATCAACGCTCCCAACGGGACAAAGAACACACTGTTCCAGAAAAGATACTGCCGTCCCATAGCCACAATTTCCGCTTCTGTTTCCGTATCCAGGAACAGGCTCATGATCGTCACATCTGCAAAATGCAGGATAACCAGCGATGCAATGCCATACACGGCAGCGATCAGCAATGCGCTGTGTACCCCTTTACGTACCCGGTCCATTCGGGCAGCACCCAGGTTTTGCCCCGCATAGGTTGCCATTGCTGTGCCGATGCTCTCCAGCGGAGCCGTAAGCAAATTCATCGTTTTACCGGCGGCAGTTACCGCTGCCACTGCAGTACTTCCCAGCATATTGACAGCCCACTGCATAATAACACTGCCAATAGCCGTTATACTGCACTGCAGCCCCATCGGCAGCCCGATTCCCAACAAACGGACACAGGCGCTTTTGCTGAGCCGCCTATCTTCCTTTTCCATAGAAAGGACTTCGAACTTGCGGCAAAGAAAAACAAAACTCAAAACACCAGAGATCGCCTGCGAAATGTCGGTAGCCAATGCAGCCCCCAGCACTCCCATTTGAAAAGGAATCACAAACAGCAGATCCAAGCCAATGTTCAACGCACTTGTCAAAATCAGGAAATACAGCGGTGTCTTGCTGTCCCCCAACGCACGCATAATGGCAGCCACCATATTGTATAGAAAAATAAACGGAATTCCCGCAAAAATCCAACCGATATAAATGGCAGCGCCATCCAAAATATCAGAGGGGGTCTGCATCAGAACCAGCAGCGGACGGGTCAGACTGACCGTAAGTACCGTTAAAATCACACTGCCTGCCACGCACAGCCACCCCGCATTGGCTACATGGCGCCGCAAATCCCGGTAATCTCTGGCACCAAACAACTGGGCAATAGGGATGGCAAAGCCATTACAGATGCCAATCACAAACCCCAGAATCAAATAGTTGATGGAACCTGTTGATCCCACCGAAGCCAGTGCATTGACACCGCAGAACCGTCCCACAATGATAGTGTCGGCCAGGGCATAAAACTGCTGAAACAGGTTTCCCAATACCAGCGGCAGCGTAAAAAGTAAAATCACTTTCAGCGGGCTGCCAGACGTCAAATCCTTTGTCATACCGCATTTTCCCCTCTATACAATTACGGAGTTTTCCGTTCCGCGTCTGGTATTATAGCACGGCCTAAAGAAAAAGCAAGAGTGGTTTTTCACTATTTCCAGACAAACCAAAAAGGCCTGCCATTTGGCATGTCTTTTTGGTCGAGAAAAAAGGATCTTGCCTTCTCGTCACGGGCGCAAAAGGCAAACGCCTTTTCATATATTCTTCAGCGAAACACTCCTTGACAAACTTATATTGCACCAGCTTTCCAATTCCTTATACAAAACATCCAATATCATTTAAAATAAGTAAAATGTCTTTCCGCAACGGTGCCCAATCTTGTCTGCAGGTCATATTGGCGAGAATAACTCACAAAAAAAGATGTACACGGTCATACCAGACCATGTACATCTTTTTATCTAAAGAAGAGTCCCAACGTATGCCTTGCAATTTAATCAAACATCGAAAGCCAATCTGTACCGGTTTCTTTCTTTGTGCTTGTTTGGGTTCTCGCCTTCTGATTCTCCACTACACTAAACGGCATAAGAAGAGACTGCTCAATTTCTGACTGAAACAGAAGCTTTGGATTCCTGATTTTGTCATTACGATTCACTTTTTTCCAATACGTGTCGTAATCATAAATCACCGAGAGCGTTTCAAAAAGGGGGGTCAAAGACCCATATTTCGCAATGCACTTATTCAGGCTGTTCAAGAACTGCATGTTGGCTTTTCCTTCCATCATGCCTTCGTCCTTGCTTTTTACATTACGCCTGCAGAAGTATGTCGCAAGATGGAGGATGTCTTCGTAGGCTTCTTTTTGGCCCGCTGTCAATTTTTCTTCCAGCTCTTTTTCGTCAATAAACCTCTGCAGAGCCTGTGCCATGCTCTTTTTGGTGTCTGCATCCTTTGGCACCAGCATATCCGCGACGGCTTCCTCTTCTTCCGCCTCGACAAAATGTGCTTCGACAACATCCTCGTTGTAATGGTCATCATCCTTATCCATACAAGATGTATAAAGACGATAATTCCCCATGTCGTCCAAAATGGACTTCCAAAGGTACAACACCGGAGAGGCTTTTGTTTTTGCCGTGGGAATTACGGTTTTTACATAACGACCGGCAATTCCGGCAAACCACTTATGCAGCCCTTTGCATTCAAAAATGATCTCATTCATCGCTTCAAAGAACTGCTGGTCACCACCGTCGATGAGGGCGTTCTTTCCCCTGGCCTTTCCAGCCATATTGGCCATCGTATCAATGATAACATTGACGGCTTCCAGCTCGGAAATACTGAGTTCTTTTTTAAGCAGATTCATTTCCGCACGAACCAGAATCTCTTCTTTTAGTTCTGCCGGCTTTTGGCCGAAAGAATAGGGAATGGTTGTTTCCGGCGACGAAACATACCCAAAAGACAAGACCGATGAATCATTGGCGTCTGAATCATCGTACAATTTCCCTTTTCTTTTCTTTCTTTTGGAAATCATCGATGTAATATCTGTCAAATTTTGAGCCGCTTCTTTTTGTTCCACAGGCTCGATCTGCACAGATATTTCGATTACCTTCGATTTTGCCTTTTTATAAACGGCATAATCAAAGAGTATATCGGTATGCCCATTGATTTCGCTTTTGGCTTTATCCAAGACAGTTCTTCTGATGTGCGCCCAGTTGGTTGCAGAACAGTCCACCTGTTTGCGCAGATTGTCAATGTCCCAAACAAGAGGCTTTCCCGCCTCTTTGTTTTTCAGATATAAGTTCTGATAGCTTTTGCAAAGCTCATAGATCCGTACACTGTACTGACTTTTCATCAGCATGATGTACGTAACATCCATTGTGGTATAAAATTCCTTGAGCTGAATCAGGTGCGGCTTTAGAAGGGGGCTTAACGTCAGCGTGATTTTCCCCGTTCCCTTATCGATGGTACTCTCATTGATCCAACGGAACATGGTAATCTTTTGTGTACCCTCGATCCGAATCCATTGCACCGGCGTATTTGCAATCTCAGAAATATTTTTCTTTACCTGATTGTACATAGACCCATTATGAGGGTCCACACCACACAGTTTCAAGAATTCATAGATTGACATTTCATAGCGCGGAAGTTCTGTATCAGACGGTTTGATCATTGCAAAAATGTGAAGCATCAACTTCTGCTGGCTCAGCGTCAGATTGTACATCGCATTCTGAATGAGTTCGTTGGATTTACGAACAACCGTTTGATTGCCGCGTTCGCCGTAGGTCGCTACTGTTTGTTCCGGTTCTTCGTAGTCCGTTGCAACAAGAGTGGAAAAATCTGCTGCACTATTTCTTTTCGCCACGTAAGACGCTCCTAACACATATTCTTTCGACTCGCAAGATAATACCACATTGTGCTATCGCCGTCAATTATTGTAATATTCAGCACAACTATAAATTATCTCCGGGAAAGCGTTTCGTGCGTTTTTATCTCTATTATAAATTATTTTTTAGAATATAATGATGAGGTGTGTACTGAATAACAATATAAATGTGCCACCAATAACAATGAAATCAGGCGGTGCTTAACAATAGAAAATGGACCATCAATTACAATGTGTTTAGAATAACAATCGTTGCGGCAGGCGCTTTACTGTGTCGCAGATAACAACGCTTTGCTCCAAATGTGCTTCAAATAACAACAGAAAAGCAATGCACGGGCAATCAGGCACAGAAAAAATGTTTTCAAAAACAACTGTGTCGAGAATAACAACCGTTATGATCGGATGATTTCCCCTGAAATATGTCGAAAATTACAACTTCCAAAACGAACACATGTGTGCTGCATAACAACCATCAGAAATCCTTCTGTGCTGACAATAACAACCGCAGGAAGATAAACAAAAATATGGAAAGGCTTTGTGAGCTGTGCAGACTATAACAACATTGTTTCTGATAAAATTCCAGGATTTCCAGTCTATGCGGAGCCAAAAATAATAGCGTAAAAACGTCAAAAGCGGTGAGAGGCGTTTGACAAAAAGTGAAAATGTGTTGTGAATAACAACCCCTATTTAAAAATCAACTATGCGCAGAATAACAACACAGGACACCCTATATCAAAAATCAATTGTGTTATCAATAACAACCATGTTCCGGAGAATCGTTGTCAAACCATATTTTGTAACTGTGTTCTGAATAACAACGATCGAGATTTTCAGAATAAAAACTGTAACCGTTGTTATCTTGAGCACAGTATGAAATGTACCGCTTCTTCCATGTCGTGATATTTTATATAGTTTGAGATGGTAGTGTTGTTATTCACGACACAGTTTCATAGAACAAAAAAGGGCTTGCGTACAGGGCGAGAAAACATGCCCGCCTTCGTTCCTATTTTTAATCAGCCCTATTTTCAATATTGCTTACCGTAGGATTCCCGCAAATTCATCCTGCAAAAACAAAACATCGCCTACGGAGCTGTTTTAAGGCTCTGTGGGCGATTCTTTTTTTGGTAGTAAAGAAATAGTACCGTATATTGGATGCCTCGAAAAGTGCGGCATTTTGCCGCTGTGGCCTCATGTTGTTTTCAATGGCTTTGTGCTCTTTTATAGGTTCTTCTTAATCAATATAAAGTACACGTTTTCCAGCGCAAACATTTGCAAATAAGTACCAACCTTTCCTGATACTTAATTCGGTACTTACACTATAGTAGAAAAACAGCAACAGAGTGGAAAAAGCTGGACATTTTAAGTAGAACGAAGGCACGTTAAAAGTCCAATAAACAGTATAAAGCAAAAAGAAAAGCCGCTGATCTTCAACGAATCAACGTTAAAAATCAACGGCTAATCTTGGCAGGGGTAGAAGGATTCGAACCCTCGGCACGCGGTTTTGGAGACCGCTGCTCTACCAACTGAGCTATGCCCCTATGTAAAACGCCCACAGTGCCATATAGCGCTGTGGGCGTCGCGCTGGAGCTGCTAAGCAGATTTGAACTGCTGACCTCATCCTTACCAAGGATGCGCTCTACCAACTGAGCTATAGCAGCAAATGGCGACCCGAATCAGGCTCGAACTGACGACCTCTAGCGTGACAGGCTAGCGTTCTAACCAACTGAACTACCGGGCCATACCCAGCTTGTTGTCCGCCGCGTTTGTTTGCCTTGGCGGCTGCAACGTTAGTTATTATAGCCGACAAAGTGCCAACTGTCAAGGGTTTTTGCGAACTTTTTTGATTTTTTTTGCGTTTTTTGTTTTTTGTCTTATCTTCGTGTTTTTTGCTTCGTTGCAAAATGTTCTTTTCAGTGGTATCATGAATATCAACGTGCAGACTTCCTGTGCTTTGCCAGCAACTTTTCAGGGATTTTTTCGGCAAGCCTTATCTTTTCTGTATTGCCAAAACAGCAATATGGCAGCAGCAAATACTGCCAAACCACTTTGCATGCCGAATTGTAACCATGCTACAGGTGCCGCCAGGCACGGAATCAGCAGGCATCCCCATGTTGCCCCGATCCCGGCAGTCACCACTGCACCTGCCAGGCAGCACAACAGCCCCGTTACAGGCAGATACAGAATTAACCATGTGCAAACCATTACAGTAGCCTGTCCTCCTCCGTGGCGGAGCCATACGGGCCAGGTGTGCCCCGCAATCACCCCTATCCCACCATAAAGGATTGCTGTGTGTTCCAATTCCGGTGCTGCAAGCCGATAGCAGAACCAGCAAGCCAAAACGGTGGTGAGTATATCCCCTGCTGCCACAGCAATCATCGCATTTTTGCCAAAGTTTTTCTTTATGTTGTCCATACTGGCCCGGCCGTTGCCAATGTTCCGTATACCCGTTCCGGCCAGACAACGCGCAACCACTTCTGCCGCCAGAAAATTGCCGAAGGCATATCCGGCTGTCAGACACAGTAGTGATAGCAGCGTTCCGTATTCAAGCGACATATTCCCTATCCCCCATTCTTTTTATATGAGAGGTACTTACAATGGATTTGCAAACATTACAGCAAGAATGCCTTGCCTGCCGCCGCTGCGGATTATGTGAATCGCGCACCCATGTGGTCTTTGGACAGGGGGCCCCCGACGCAGAAGTACTTTTTGTGGGTGAGGGTCCCGGCGCCAACGAGGATGCCCAGGGACTCCCCTTTGTGGGCCGCAGCGGACAGCTTCTGGACCATTATCTGGAAGCTGTAGATCTGGACCGCCAAAAGAATGTGTACATCGCAAACATCGTGAAATGCCGTCCACCGCAAAACCGTGATCCGCTGCCGGAAGAGTCTGCAGCATGCATCCCCTGGCTGCGTCAGCAGTTCCAGCTTCTGCGTCCCAAAATCATTGTTTGCCTGGGGCGTATCGCGGCCCAGCAGCTGATCGACCCAGGCTTTTCCATTACCCGTGATCACGGAAAGTTTTTTGACAAGCACGGCACATTTTTTATGGCTACCTATCATCCTGCTGCGTTGCTGAGGTACCCGGTCAATAAACCTGCTGTTTTTGGTGATTTTGTGGCTTTGCGTGACAAGATTGCGCAGGTTTGCACACATACTTATTAATCACGGTTTTTCTCTCCGTGAACGAATCGAAGGAGTTGACTTCTCATGCAGCCGGAATCTTTGTCCGTGGTTTTGCCTATCCGGCGGCTTGTGGAATTTTTACTCCGAAGCGGCAGTCTGGACAGCCGTTTTACCGGCTTTGACCGCGCCAATGAAGGGGCTCGGCTGCACCGAAAATTGCAGCGCGCTGCCGTAAAAGAGCATCCCGATTACACCGCGGAAGTAGCCCTTACCCAAGAGTATGGCTGCAATGGTATCCAATATACCTTGGAGGGACGGGCAGACGGTATTTTTACCGATGAGGATGGCATAAAAACCATAGATGAAATCAAAACCACACTGCTTCCCTCTGAACAAATTACCGAGGATCATGCACCGGAACATTGGGCACAGGCGAAAGTGTATGCTGCCATTTACGCACAGCAACAAAACCTGGACACAATGCGTGTCCGCCTGACCTATTATCAGGTAGAAGAAGAGCAGATCTATCGCTTTGCAAAAACATGGACCTGCGAGGAGCTGACCGCGTTTGTGGAAGATCTGCTGACGCAGTACGCCCCCTGGGCCAAACGCGCTGCCGCATGGCGTCAAAAGCGGCAGACCGATTTGCAGGCACTTGGCTTTCCCTTTCCCCAGTATCGTACCGGTCAGCGTGCTATGATCGGTGCCGTTTATGAAACCTGCCGTGATGGTGGGCATTTGCTGTGTCAGGCTCCCACCGGCATCGGAAAGACTATGAGTGTTTTGTTTCCGGCGCTGAAAGCCCTGGAGGATGGCGGGCCGGTCTTTTACCTTACCGCACGAGGGACCACACGCGCTGCAGCGGAAAGTGCGCTTTCTTTACTGCATGTGCAGAATCCTGACCTGGCTTTGCGCAGCGTCACACTGACAGCAAAAGACAAAATCTGTATGCTGCCCGTGCGGGAATGTACACCGGAAGCCTGCCCGTATGCCAACGGTTATTTTGACAAGATCCGTACAGCTTTATGGAAGGCACTGGACGAACAAACGCTTACATCCGAAACGTTGCAGGACCTGGCCAGGGAATACCAGGTATGCCCTTTTGAATTGGGGTTGGATCTGAGCCTGTGGTGTGATGTGGTCATCGGGGATTATAACTATCTGTTTGATCCGGTCGTACGCCTTGTGCGCTTTTTTGATTCCCGCGGCGATTATCTTTTTCTGATCGACGAAGCACACAACCTCCCTGGCCGTGCACGTGATATGCACAGTGCTTCTCTTTCCAAAAGCAGATTTTTGGAAGCAAAAAAACAGTTGGGCAGCGGGAAAAGCTCGCTCAAAACAGCGCTGCAAAAAGTCAACGAAGTTTTTCTTGGCTGGCGTCACCGTTGTGAGGAAGAATGCTCGGACACCCGTTTCGGCAAAACCTTTTTTGAACCGACCCGTGCAGAAGCACTGGACCGTGCTTTGACCCGCCTGTGTGAACCGCTGGAACTCTGGCTGGATGATCACCGTGACCCCGGCGAAACACACGATATTCTGCTTCAGCTTTATTTTGATGTGCGCGCCTGGCTGCGCGTTGCGGATACATTCGACGATCATTTTGTGCTGCAGGTATCGGCATACGGAAGTGAAGTACACGCGGCCATGCTCTGTTTGGACCCCAGCGCTTTTTTGGCCTCCGACTTTGCCAAAGGGCGTGCCGCCGTACTATTCAGCGCTACGTTGACCCCCGCAGGCTATTATAAAGACTTGTGCGGCCTTCCCGATGCTCGTGCCGTGGCGCTGCGCAGCCCCTTCCCACCTGCCAATCTTGGGCTTTGGTGTGCGCGTCATATCAGCACACGATATAAAGACCGACAGGCAAGCATCACACAGGTTTCGGACTTGATTGCCTGTATGGCTCGCGGAAAGGCAGGAAACTATCTGGTGTTTTTTCCCAGTTACAGCTACCTGCAAAATGTCTGGGAAGATTTTTCTGTCCGTTACCCGGATTTAGCCACTCTGTGCCAGGAAAGCAGCATGGATGAATCTCAGCGCACCGAATTCCTTGCGCATTTTTCGCCTGAACAAAAGGATACGCTGGTCGGATTTGCGGTTCTGGGCGGTGTTTTCAGCGAAGGTGTGGATTTCATTGGCGACAGACTGATCGGTGTTGCCATTGTAGGGCCGGGGCTGCCGCAGGTAGGCCCTCGTCAGGAACAACTTCGGGATCACTTTGAAAAAACACGGGGCTCCGGTTTCGATTATGCCTACCGATACCCGGGGATGAATAAGGTTCTGCAGGCAGCCGGGCGGGTGATCCGTACCCCGCAGGATAAAGGTGTGGTCCTACTGATTGATGACCGGTTTACCGCCCCTGATACACGCCGGTTATTGCCGCCTCACTGGTCACATCTTCGTGCGGTCAACAGCGTGCAGCAACTGGAAACGGAATTGACTGCCTTTTGGAGCCCCTGAATCGCAACACGAAACAAGCGCCTGCAGCCAATGCTGCAGGCGCTTGTTTTTATCCTTCGTTTTCAGGTTTTTGCATCCGCAAAAGGCTGTAAGGCATCAACGGTGTTTGACAGGGAATGGTATACCGCATCATGGGGTGCGGTGTAGCATCCACCCTCTCACCAGCCTCGTTTTCGATCCATTCCGGCGTCAGCTTGACCACACTGCCATCCGGCTGCAGAATTTCCAAGGTATCTCCCTGTACGAACTTCCCACGCTGCGTACAATGGGCAAGGCCGTTTTCCCAGGAATCCACCGTACCAATGAAATCCCATTCCCGGACATAGGTGTGGCTGGGCGTCTGCAGGGCCTGTTCCTTGCCAAAATAGAAACCAGGCGAATAATGTCTGTGGCTGGTCCGGTTCAGTTCTTCAAACACATCGACCGGCAGTTCAAAGTTGTCGTTGTACGGGTCACGCAGATAGGCGTCCAGCGCGCGACGGTATGCACTGGTAACCGAAGCTACGTAGTAGAAGGTCTTGGCCCGGCCTTCAATTTTCAGCGAATCTACACCCGCTTTACAGATCAAATCCAAAAACGGCGCTGTGCAAAGGTCATTGGCATTCAGAATATAGCTTCCGTTTTCGTTTTCGCCAATCTCCATATACTGGCCCGGACGATGTTCCTCCACCAGTGCGTATTTCCACCGGCAAGGCTGTGCACATTCCCCGCGGTTTCCGCTGCGGCCGGTCATATAGCTGGACAGCAGGCAGCGGCCGGAAACACTCATGCACATGGCACCGTGCACAAAGGCTTCCAGTTCCAGATCTCGCGGGCAGTTATCCCGAATCTGGGCAATTTCGGTCAAAGGCAGTTCCCGAGCCAGCACCACACGCTTGGCCCCCAGCTCGTAGGCAACCGTTGCAGCCTCGTAGTTGGTAATGCCCGCCTGGGTGGAAACATGACGTTCCACGCCCGGGGCATACTTCTTGGCCAGCGCCAGAACCCCGAGATCGGCAATGATGAAAGCATCCACGCCGGCTTCCGCCGCATCCTGGATGTACTGCGGCAGTTTTCGCAGTTCTTCATTGGTAGGCAAGGTATTCAGGGTCAGATACACTTTTTTACCGCGGGCATGGGCAAAAATGCAGCCTTCTGCCAATTCCCCTACCGTCAGGTTGACCGGCGCTGCCCGCATGCCGAATTCCGGCAATGCGCAATACACGGCATCAGCGCCATACAAGACGGCGTATTTCAATGTTTCCAGGCTGCCGGCAGGCGCCAGCAGTTCGGGCTGTTGCAGCATATATATTCCTCCTGTAAAAAAGCGCCCGGACGCGCCGGGCGCTTTCATGCTTATTTCTTTGACAAAATCAATACGCCCAGCCGGCTTTTTCTACGTTCGCCTGATGTTCATCAGCCGTTTTTGCGTAGAAATACTGACCGGCTACATCGGTGTCGGGATGTCCCGTAACAAAGAAGAAATATCCTTCATCGAGATATTCCTGATCCGGATTCAGCGCCGCTTCGATAGCAGCATAGCCCGGGCAGGAAATGGGACCGGCCGGCAACCCACTGATGCGGTAGGTATCATACGCATTCAGCACATCTTCCGGAATGGCACCAAGAGCAGGCCATCCGTAATATTCCGCCGTGGGAGAGTTCCACAGATAGTTGTTTTCTACATCCTGTGTGATATAGCTGCAGGCATTGGATTCCAGCTTATGCTCTGCCCACAGGGGATCATCGGATTCCAAACGGTTGTGGAAGCATGCGCTGACTTTGGCATCCTCCGCTTCCACACCGGCTTCTTCCTGAATAAAGCTGGCCAGTTTGACCACATCATCCAGCGTGGTACCCTTCTGGTTGATGGTGTCGGTCAAGCCTTCGGTCTTGGCTTCAAACTCCGCATAGAGGGTATCCACATAGTAGTAGACATCTTCATCTGCGTACACGTTGTAGGTGTCGGGGAAAAGATACCCTTCGCACTTCATCAGTCTGCCGTTGTCCGGAATCTGCGTCCAGAAACTGTACTGGCTGAAGTCAGAACCATCGGTGCCATTGGCACAGTTCAGGAAGGTATCAATGCTGTCTACCAGACCCGCGTCCACAAAAATCTGGGCAACGCCTACGGCTGTTGTTCCTTCCGGAATGGTAACGTTGGTAGTCGGGCGATAGGTTTCCTGCGAAATCGTCTGGATAATGGTATTGTAATCCATGCCGGAACGCAGGGTAAACTCACCGAATTGAATGCCGCCGGCCTTGCCGCTGTACTTGACATACTCTTTGAACAGCCAGTCATACTGAATGATACCGGCGTCTTTGAGCTGTGTGGCAATGCTGCTGACCGAGGAACCCTGTTCAACCGTAATGGTTTGTTCCGGTCCTAACTCCGTATCGCCATCGATTTCGCTGTAAAATTTCATGACCTGGTAAGCACCCACGCCTACCAGCACCAGCACGATCAATACAATCAGGCAGCCCAGCGGAAAACGACGACGAGGCTTGCTCTCCTCATCTTCAAATTCTTCCTGTTTTGCTTTGCGTTTTTTTTGCGGTTTTGTTTTCTCCCTGACCGGCTCTTCTTTCTTTTTAGGCGGCTGCACTGCCGCTTTTTCTTCTTTTGCTTCCTGCGCAGCAGGTGCAGGTGATGTGGGCTGCACCCGGTTTTCTGCGTTGTTGTCGCTTCGATTGATCCTCATGAATGATTTCCTTACCTTTCCGGCTGTGTGGTCATCCTTTAATCGTTTCTGTTCTGTCTTTTACAACAGCATCCTGAAATAAACATCCGTTACCGGGAACGATTCGTGCAAAAATGCAATCATACCGTACCCGCAGCGCCGTCCGGCTCCCGGATACAAAGTCTGATTTTCAGACAACAGGATGCGGGCCTGTTCCGCGCCCGTTTTTTCCCGTGCCGCTTGCAGCAAAGTATCGGCGCAATAATCATTATCGGCCTGCAATTCCAAAAATTGCAGTTCCTGCCCCTTGCTGTAGTATAACCCATAGCCCCGACGATTTGAAACCACCGTCAGGCCACGGCGGTACAGCTGGGTCATCACTTCGTTCATAGCCGACTCCGGCAAGGAGATACATCCCGGCTGAAAACGCATCCGCATATTCAGCAGATGCCGTACCGTAAGACTGTCAAATTCAGCCTGGGCAACAAGGTTGCGCCTGATGGGCTTTTGCAATACACGCATCGGCAATAAATTTTTAAACTGCAACGTTTCCAGCGACTGGGCCTCTTGGGCGTTTTCCGGCGCCAAAACCGCGAAATCGTATTTCTTGGCAGCAAACGCACGCAAGCATCCGCTGAGCAGGCGCGGTAACAGATTTTCCATGGAAGTATTCTGCGCCGCAGCTGCGCCGCAGAACCAAATCCCCTTGCGATGGGTATACGTCACCGGAACCGCCGCCAGCATTGCTGCCGGCATGTGCCCGGCTTGTTCCAGCACCAGAATATTATCCAGCCCTGCCACATTCAGCAGCCATCCGGCAGCATCCGCAGGCGTTTCCCCATATCGGGTACAGCGCAGACGCACCAATGTTTCCAGATCGTCAGCGGCTGCCATCCGTACCATAGGCACGTCTCCTTTCCGTATCCCTCATTTTACAGGATTGGTTCAATTTGCGCAAGTATCTCAGCGTTGATCTCCTCGACCGTGCGCATCCATTGTTTTTCGCCGTCGCTGCGGGTGCACTCAATACGATGCCAGCCAAACATTTTGGCACAGTATTCTGCCGCCGCACGGCTGCGGGCAATATATTCGTGATCCCGTTCCTGGATATCTTTCTGGCTTTCGTCACCATGGTAACGCTCTTTCAGCAGTTCCTGGGACACTTCCGGATTGACTGCCAGATAAATGACCGCATCCGGTGCGGGGATGCCGATTTTCTTGTATTCGAAATCAAACAACCAGTTCAGGAACCCATCCCAGTGCATCGGGGGCAATTTGGAGCACTGATGTACCGCATTGGATGTAGTATACCGGTCCGAAAGAACCAGACCGCCGCTTCTGTAAAACTCGCCCCAGTCGGTTTTGTAACTGGCAAAACGGTCCACAGCATAAAAACTGGACGCCGCGTAGGCGTTGACATCATCCGGTTTATCGCCAAACTGACCGGAGAGATACATCTTAACCAGCGCCGATGAATCGCTGGCGTAGTTGGGGAAGGTAATCTGCCGCAGATCCACGCCCCGTTCCGTCAGTTTTTGGGCAGTCAATGCCGTTTGCGTTCCTTTGCCGGAACCATCCAGTCCTTCAAAAATAATCAGCTTACCCACGGCCAAGCGCCTCCTGTTTCAGCTCCTCATATTTCCGGCGAACTTCCTGCTGCTGACCGCAGCACATGCGCCCTTCCGGGCAAGGACCCGTCAGGCAGCGCGGACCTGCCGTCGCAAAAATGTGCGGTGCCAAAGGAAGAACAAGACGCAGCATCTCATCGGCCACGGCGCGGATCTCCCACTGCGCGCGATTGCAGCAGCGTAAATTGAAAAAGTTCTGCAGGCTGCGGCAATTCATGGTCATGACCATTTTGGTTTCGCAGGCGTTGGGCAGTACAAAACGGGCATCTTCATTTGCCTGTTTGCTGGCCTTGGCCCGGGCCGCTTTTTCTTCCATGCCCTGCGCCATCAGGCGCTGTGTATGGGCCTCCTCCAACGACTTTACCAGAGAAAGATAGTTGCGGGCTTCTTCGTTCATGGCCTCGATAAACTTTTCTTTTGCTTCCGGGATTGCTTCGATCTCCGGCGGAATCACGTAACGGAAATCTTCCAGGCGCACATAGCGCTGGCTCTGGACGCTGAAACTGGCAATACGATGCCGTGTGACCTGCGCCAGGAAAGTACGCGATACCCCTTCAATGCCAAAGGTAAAACTGGCGTGTTCAATGGGGCTTGCATGCCCCAAATCGGTAAGTTTCTGCAAAAAGGAAGCGGTCTTTTCCGGGGTAAGCCCCTCCAGCAGTGTTTCGATATGCGCATCCGAATAGCACAGTTTGGCAGCGGCTGCCACCGTCTTTTCCGGATCATTGGTATGTGCAATCAGTTGAACCAGCATAAAAGCGCCTCCTATTTTATTCCGATATTTTTTTCAGGGGTGCATAATTGGCCATCGTCTTTTTGACACCCACCCGGTCAAACTGGATTTCCACAATGCAGTCACCCGCAATGGGGGTTGCTTTCAACACTTTGCCGCGTCCAAACACCCGATGCTCTACCAGATCGCCCGCAGCATAGTGGACATTCTGCTTTTTGGGAGCTGCACTTTGCATACCGGCCAGCGTGGAAGTTCCCGCTCCGGCCGGGGCGGCAGGGGCACCACTGTGGTGGTTTACGCTGCTCCCGTATCCGGCGCCGAAACCGCCGCTTTGCACCGTATGGCGGCCACCGCGATAGTTGGGGCTGTCGTGCCCGCCACTGGCAAAGCCGCTGCTGTACCCTGCCCCAAAACCACCGCGGGGACGCGCGTTATAATCGCTGTTCAGGTACCCTCTTGACGCACCGGAATACCCGCTGCGCCCACCGGGAACACTGGTACTGTAGGTGCCGTACCCTGCCCCGAAACCACCGGCGGTATAGGCCAGTTCCGGGCTTTGGGTTTCGTCCAGCAAATCGGCGTCAATTTCCGAAAGGAAGCAGGACGGCGGATTCCGACGCGTCTGCCCGAAAATCAGGCGGCTGCGGGAAGTGGAAAGATACAATTCTTTCTTGGCACGGGTAATGGCGACATAGCAAAGGCGCCTCTCTTCTTCCATATCTTCTTCATTGTAGCGGGCCATATCGCCGGGGAAAATTCCATCTTCCATGCCCACCACAAAAACATACGGAAATTCCAGTCCTTTTGCCGAATGGATGGTCATCATCGTAACGCTGTCGGCGTCCTGATCATAGCTGTCCAGATCAGAGATGAGTGCTACTTCTTCCAGAAATCCCGAAAGGGTCGCTTCTTCTCCGTTCTGATCTGTATATGTCTTTACCGAGCTGACCAACTGGCCCAAGTTTTCCAGGCGCGCTTCGCCCTCTTCCTTCTGGGCCTTCAGCATGGCCTCGTATCCGGTTCTCTTGATGACCTCGCCCGCAAATTCATCCAAAGGCATAGTGACGGAAAGATCACACAGTTCCCGGTACATATCGTAAAATTTTTCCAGGGCCGCCGCCGCACGCATCAATTCCGGATAGCTGCGCGCATCGGCAATGATCTGCATCATCGGCACACCGGCTCTGGCCGCCAGTTCCCCTACCTTGTCGATGGTAGAAGCGCCGATTTTCCGGGCTGGTTCGTTGATGATCCGGCGCAGCCGTACATCATCGCGGGGGTTGACAATTACCGCCAGATAGGAGTTGATGTCCTTTACTTCCTTGCGGTCGAAGAAGCGCTGGCCGCCCACGATGCGGTACGGAATACCGGCGCGGGCAAAATAGGTTTCGATGGGGTTGGACTGCGCGTTCATACGGTACAGCACCGCATGGTCACGCAGATGAGCGCCCTCCCGCAGATGTTCCCCGATCACATCCGCAATGTGGCTCGCCTCGTCCTGTTCACTGGACGCCGTATAATGGTGAACCTTGTCGCCATCTCCGTTTTGGGTCCACAGCGTTTTGCCTTTACGGCCCATATTGTTCTTGATAACGCTGTTGGCTGCATTGAGGATGTTAGAGGTGGAGCGGTAATTCTGTTCCAGACGGATGGTCTTGGCGCCGGTAAAGACCTGTTCAAAATTCAGGATGTTCTCAATGGTTGCGCCGCGGAATTTATAGATGGACTGGTCGTCATCGCCCACAACACAAACATTGTTGGTACCGCCTGCCAGCAGCCGTACCAGATGGAACTGTGCCACACTGGTATCCTGGTATTCGTCAACCACCACATAGCGGAACTTGTTTTGGTAATATTCCCGTGCTTCGGCGTCTGTCTGAAGCAGCCGGACCGTATGATAAATCAAATCATCAAAGTCCATGGCCCCGGCGGTTTTCAGACGTCCTGCATACGTAGTATAAATTTTCGAGATCAGTGCAGCTTTGGTATCACGCGGGGCCTCCGCCGCCACATCTTCAGCAGACATCAGCTTATCTTTGAAGGAACTGATCTGCGCTACCGCAGATTTGATCGGCAGGAATTTATCGTCGATCATCTTGTCCTTGTAAATTTGTTTCAGCACCCGCTGCTGATCATCCGAATCATAGATAGTAAAGCTTTTGGGGAAACCGATGCGCTCTGCATCACGGCGCAGAATCCGCACACAGGCAGAGTGGAAAGTCGAGGCATTCACGTCCCCGCCCATAGTTTCCCCCAGCATGGCACGAAGACGTTCTTTCAGTTCGCCCGCTGCTTTGTTGGTGAAGGTAATGGCCAGAACATTCCAGGGACGTGCCGGGCGCACAGCCAGATACGCGGTTTCCCGCGGGAGGTCCCTGCCGGACTGCACCGCAGCCCGCAGATCCTCCAGATCAGCCTCGGTAATATTGCGGGGCAGTTCTTTGCTTCCGTGTGCCGAGCCGAAGCGGATGATGTTGGCAATTCGATTGACAAGCACCGTTGTTTTTCCTGACCCGGCGCCGGCCAGAATCAGCAAAGGACCTTCTGTGGTAAACACTGCCTGCCGCTGCACCGGATTCAGCCGGGTAAACTTACTCTCGATATATTGATCGCGCAAGGCGAGATATTCGCGGGTGATATCGGGCATGATGATTTTCCTTCCAAAATTAAAATATCAGAGTATTATAGCACGGGTCAGTCACCGGCAAAAGGGTCCCGCACATTCTGTAAAGCCTTCTTCCAGGCTTTGGGCGTAGCATCCCGGAACCCTGCCGTGAGGAATTTTCCCTCACTCAGGCTGATTGCGGTCCCGCGTGCCACACAGTTGATCGGATCGGGTGCAATTGCCACATCTACATGCAGTTCCCCTGCCAGGTAGGAAGCCAAACCGCGCAGCAAAGACCCGCCGCCAGTCAGCAAAACCCCCGTCGAGGACACATCCGCCGCCAGTTCCGGCGGTGTACTTTCCAGCACGGCCCGTGCCGCTGCCGCAATGCGGGTGGCCAGTTCTTGCACCGGCTCATACAAATCGTGCGTATAGATCAGCCTGCGAGCCGGGAGATTGGTTTCCCAGGAATGACCGCGCACTTCCATGACACCTTCAAACTCGCTTTTGGTGCAGCAGGCCACCTGTTTTTTCAGCGCTTCCGCCGTCAGCGGACCAATGGCAATCTGGTATTTTTCCTGAACGAACTGGGCAATGCACTTGTCAAACGCATTACCGGCAACCGGAACGCTGGCCGCACGCACGCGTCCGCCCATACTGATCACCGCAATATCGGTGGAACCGCCGCCAATATCAATAACCATACAGCCATGAGGCTGACGGATCTGCAGTCCTGCGCCCAACGCGGCCGCTACCGGCTCATCCACCAAAAACACCTGCCGCGCCCCGGCGCCCATTACGGATTCCACCACGGCGTCTGCCTCGACGCCTGTAATGGCGGCCGGAACGCATACGGCAACGCGCGGCTTAAAAAAGCGGGAACGGCAAACTTCGTTTACAAACCGCACGATCAGTTCATTGGTCATACGGTGGTCCTGAATCACACCGTCGCGCAGTGGACGGACCAGATCAATGTGGGCAGGCGCACGCCCTACCATGCGCAGAGCATCATCCCCCACCGCCAGAATGGTGTTTGACCGCGTATCTACGGCCCCAATGGTGGGCTGGCTGAAAACAACGCCTTGTTTTTCTGTGGCAATAATGATCGAGGTTGTCCCCAGATCAATGCCGATATCCTGTTGATTCATCTGTATTTCTCCGTTGGAATTCGTTTTTCCTTTGGCAGATCTTCTTTTGCGGCAATAGCAGCCGCCGTTACATCCACGGCTCCTGCCTGCAAAAGCAGCAGTGCACAGGCCGATACCGTGGCGCCTGTTGTGATAATATCATCGACAAGCAATACGCGCTTGCCGCTCAGATCTACTTTGGGACGGCAGCGATATGCCTTTTTGGCGTTCTGCAGGCGCTCTTCCCTTGTCAGGCTTTTTTGAACAGTCGCATGCGGAACCACTTCCACTGCCTCCAGGACCGGGATCTGAAACAGCGTTCCCAGGCGGCGCGCCAACTGCAACGCTAACCCCGGCACGCCGGGCCATGGCCGATGCGGCGGTACCGGCACAATGCAGTGATAAAGCGGCATCTGAACAAACAACTCATTGCGGGGGCGCTTGCCGGGGACGTTGGCCGCTTCAGCTCCCCATATACGCACCGCCATGCGGTCTGCCAGTTCTCTGGCATGCCAGGGATGACCGCCGTTTTTGCACAGCAGAATTGCTTCACGGACTATGCCCTCATAGTAATAGGCTGCCATTGCCCCCTGGAGTGCATACAAAACGTGCTCCGTTTCCGGCAGCCGGGGCGGAAGATGGGCCAGACGCGTTTCTTCCGATGCGCAATCCGGACAAAATGCACCGTCCGGTGCGGTATCGTCCAAGAGTGTGTTGCAGAACGGGCATCGCCGCGGATAAAGCAGTGCCATGGCCTGTTCTGCTGCCGCTGTCCAATCCGTATTCTTTCTCATTTTGCCTGTGCCGCAGGGGTAACGGCATCTTCCAGCAAATAGCGAAGACCGCTGTAACGCATATTCTGGCGCACATTGCGCACCATCGTCTGTATTGTACGGCTGCTGCCGGTCAACACACACAGCTTACGCGCACGGGTCACGCCGGTATATAAAAGGTTGCGGTAACAAAGGCGCGCGGGAACATCCGCCACCGGAACAATAACGGCCGGGAATTCCGAACCCTGGCTTTTATGGACCGTTACCGCATAAGCCGGTTCCAGCTCGTTCAGCTGGTCGGCCGAATACACATACTTACGGTCATCCATCATGACCGTGACTGAACGGGATTCTCTGTCAATGGCCGTGATAATACCCAAATCCCCGTTATAGGCACCCACACCGGCTTCCGCGCCGGCACGCTCAAAGGTAATGTCGTAATCGTTTTTGATCTGCATGACCTTGTCACCCAGACGCAGGATTTTGCTGCCTTTTTCCCCGCCGATCTGCGGTTTCCCCGGCGCCGGTGGATTAAGGACCTCCTGCAAACGGGCATTGAGTTCCACACTGCCCGTTGGTCCGACTTTTGTAGGGCAGAGAACCTGAATGTCCCGTATCGGATCAAACCCATACGCTTTGGGCAACCGTGTGCTCACAAGATCGCATACCAGGCGCTGACAAGCCAGCCCGGCGGATTCAATCATAAAAAAGTCATCGGCAGCGGCCCCTTTTTGCGGCATCTGCCCCTGAACAATGCGGTGGGCGTTTTGTACAATCAGGCTTTTCTGCGCCTGGCGGAAAATATCCGTCAGGCGCACGGTGGGAATTGCCTGTACGCGCAGAATTTCTCCCAGGATATTCCCAGGCCCCACGCTGGGCAGCTGGTCGGCATCCCCCACCATAATGATCCGGCAATGGTAACGCGCTGCTGCCAGCAACGCCTGGAACAACTTGACATCCACCATGCTCATTTCGTCCAGAATGATGACATCATATTTGAGCAGATTCTTTTCATTATGGATAAAGCGGACCATTCCGGTTGTATAGTCCACCTCCAGAAGGCGGTGAATGGTGGATGCCGTGTGATTGGTCAGTTCGCTCAACCGCTTGGCCGCCCGGCCGGTAGGCGCACACAGCGCTACACGATCATACAATGCCTCATACAGACTCAGAATGGCATTGACCGTGGTGGTTTTGCCGGTACCCGGGCCGCCGGTAAGCACCATCACGCGGCTGGATAGCGCCGTACGGATGGCTTCTTTTTGCAGCGGCGCATAGGCAAATCCCTGTGCAATTTCCAGGGCACGAATATCGCTTTCCAAAGTTTTGGGCGGTTCCGTGGGAAAGGTGGCCAGTTCTCCCAGTCGGGCGGCAATGTCCTCCTCCGCAGAGAGAAGATCCGGAAGATAGATATACTCGGTTTCTTCAAACGAGCGGGTACGCAGTTCCCCGGCCTGCAATAATTCCTCCAAACCGGCTTCTATGTCCTGGGGTTCCACCCGCAGGAATTTTGCGGTACTCTCCAAGAGCTTGGCACGCGGCAGGCAGGTGTGACCGTTGCCGGCGTTATGGCGCAGTGCATACAGAAGCCCAGCAGCCACCCGAAGGCGGCTGCCGGATTCAAACTGCAATGCCGCGGCAATTCCGTCCACCTGGGCAAATTTGAGCTGCAGCGGTTCCCCGCAAAGAAGATACGGGTTCTGCGTCAAGGCTTCCACCGTGTGGGGGCCGTACGCGCGATAGGCGGTAACGGCACTTTGCGCCGAAAGGCCATACCGGGCAAACCAGGCAATGACCTCCCGCACACCGTACATACGGCGAAATTCGTTGGAGATGATGCCTGCCTTCTCCGGTGTGATGCCCTTGATTTCACACAGTTTCTGGGGCGTTTCGGAGATGATATTCAGGGTTTCTTCCCCAAAAGCTTTGACGATTTTTTTGGCGGTGGAAGGTCCGATATAGGGCAATACCCCGCTGGACAGATAACTCAGGAGCCCGGCGGTATCCTGCGGCAGGCTTGCCTCACAGGATTCTGCGCGGAACTGTTCACCGTAGCTGGGATGATTGACCATGTGACCGTAAACCGTGACATGCATACCGTTGTCAATGCCGCCTACATTTCCGGCCACCACAATGTCCTGGTCACTGGCGTTGACTTCAAACACCGCATACCCGCTCTCGGCGTTTTCGTAGATCACATGTTCCACGACACCTTCGAGTTTTTGCAGCTGTATCTGCGTGGTGCTTTCCATACTTCGCCCCCTTCGGTACACTTCCACAATATCCTCTTTATTATACCCCAACCCCTGATATTTGGCAAACCAAAAAAGCGCGGGGTCTCCCCCGCGCTTTTGTCGTATTTGATTAGGATGCTGCTCAGACCAGCGCAGCTTTCAGGGCCTCCACACGATCGGTGTTTTCCCACTTGACACCCAGATCTTCCCGTCCCATGTGGCCATAAGCAGCCAGCGGACGATAGATGGGCTTGCGCAGATCCAGATCCCGGATGATGGCGGCCGGGCGCAGGTCAAAGACCTTCTTCACGGCGTCTTCAATCCGGCTGTCGGCCACCGTACCCGTGCCGAAGGTATCCACCATGATGGATACCGGCTCGGCCACGCCGATGGCATAGGCCAGTTCCACTTCGCACTTTTTGGCAAGACCGGCAGCCACGATATTCTTGGCTACCCAGCGGGCCGCATACGCTGCGGAACGGTCCACCTTGCTGGGGTCTTTACCGCTGAAAGCACCGCCGCCGTGACGGGCATAACCACCGTAGGTATCTACGATGATCTTGCGGCCGGTCAGACCGGTATCGCCCTGGGGACCGCCCACCACAAAACGCCCGGTGGGGTTAATGTAATATTTGGTGTTTTCGTCCAGCATTTCAGCCGGGATGACCTTCTCGATCACTTCCCGCTTGATATCGGCATGGAGCTGTTCCTGGCTGACTTCCGGGCTGTGCTGGCTGGAAATAACCACAGCGTCCACACGAACCGGCTTGCCGTCCTCATACTCCACGGTCACCTGGCTCTTGCCATCGGGACGCAGATAATCCAGCAGACCGCTCTTGCGGACTTCCGTCAGGCGCTTGGCCAGCTTATGGGCCAGGCTGATGGGAAGCGGCATCAATTCCGGCGTTTCGTCGCAGGCATAGCCGAACATCATGCCCTGGTCACCGGCACCGGCAACTTCGTCGTTGGTGCCCAGTGCAATATCAGGGCTCTGGCCGTCGATATTGACGATCACACCACAGGTGTCGCAGTCGAAACCGTACTTGGCGCGGTCATAGCCGATGGAGCGGATCACATCCCGGGCAGTTTCGGCAATATCCACATAG
>NZ_JACJKP010000893.1 GCF_016901605.1 Gemmiger formicilis | reverse complement strand
GAAGAACGGGACGCCATTGTGGCCGGACTGGGGGACCAGGTGGAACTGGCCTACCAGCAGTTTTACGACAGCCTGCATGAACTGATGCCCTTTTTTATGTATGCACCGGTCACCTCCACCCGGTCCACACCGGGATAATACACATCATTCACCTGGATCTTGTTCATGGACGGGGCCGTGCGGCCGTCCTGCGTGACGGCGGTCACTTCAAAATACCAG
>NZ_JACJKP010000892.1 GCF_016901605.1 Gemmiger formicilis | reverse complement strand
CGTGTAATCGCCGAGCTTCACCGTTTCACCGCTCTCAAACTGAACGGCAAAATCGCCCTTGGGCAGATGGTGGAACCCGTAAGCGCCGGTGCCTCTGGTGTTATCGCTGGTTTCCGCCGTCATTGAAGGGATCGAAATGCCTGCGGCAAAAGAGATCACCGTACAGACCTACGAATCCCGCTACCATGACCTGGGCCTCTACGCTTCGCAGATCAACAT
>NZ_JACJKP010000891.1 GCF_016901605.1 Gemmiger formicilis | reverse complement strand
CGGACCTGATGGCCGAATATATTGAGCAACATCCACTGGATCACGAATGATCCATTTTCGATAAAGGAAGGTTTTTCTTATGCAGATTTATACGCATACTTTGCCCAGCGGCGCGGGGGATACGGTATACAGCAGCGAAAAGACCTGGTATCCGGCCTGCAGGAATTGCATGGCTACCGGGTCGGTTTCCCGGGCGCTGCAACGCTCGTATCCACCGCC
>NZ_JACJKP010000890.1 GCF_016901605.1 Gemmiger formicilis | reverse complement strand
ATCGGCTACCAGGCCCAGGTCATTCCCGCCATTCTGGCCGCCTTCACTCTGGTCTATCTGGAAAAATTCTTCCGCAAGATCTGCCCCGCCGTGGTCTCCATGATCGTGGTGCCCATCTTTTTGGTCACCGACCAGCAGATACCCACCGGCAGCATGTGGAAGACGGCCTCGCCGATCAGCCAGAGGAAGCTGTCCATGCCGGCCCAGAACTGGCTGATG
>NZ_JACJKP010000889.1 GCF_016901605.1 Gemmiger formicilis | reverse complement strand
CTGCAAATACCTGTTTAGGGAAAGAGATGAGCGGTCAAAAGAAGGTATGGAAACGCACCTGTCAATGAGCCAGAAGTACGGCTTGGTTCCTGACTCCCAACTGGATGAGCGCCGATATATTGCATGATTTCTTTTTGTTCCTCGATGGGCGGTACAGGAAGATAGATCGTATAGAAATCGTCTGTATAGAGCCGCCAAAATCCTTCGATAATACCACGC
>NZ_JACJKP010000888.1 GCF_016901605.1 Gemmiger formicilis | reverse complement strand
AGCCCAGGCGGCGCATGGAAACCGCCATCATGGCGCTGGTCATGCTCTTACCTACGCCGCCCTTACCGGATACGACGCCGATGACCTTGCGGATGCGGCTTCTGGGGTGCGGGGCATTGTAGAGGCAATGTGATTTTGCCTGTACCTTGCATTGGCACGGCATTTTTGGTATACTGTACATCGCCTGATGGCATTTTTATGGTAAGGAGCAAAACATCA
>NZ_JACJKP010000887.1 GCF_016901605.1 Gemmiger formicilis | reverse complement strand
CAGCCTTACGATACCGTGACTACCCGGGATCAGACCCAGGACCAGGGCGACCTGATCACCCTGGGCGGCGCAGGCGTTTTCCCCAACACGCAGACGATTCTGCCCGCCGGGACCATCCGGAAAGAACCACAAAGAACACCGGGTCACCCGGTACGGTGGGGCCGTATTCCAGAATCTGGTTGTTGTGATAGTAGGAAAGTTCCAGCGGCGGCTGCACCG
>NZ_JACJKP010000886.1 GCF_016901605.1 Gemmiger formicilis | reverse complement strand
GGTGAACCAGTCGTTCCAGTAGGCGACCATGCTGAACACCACCATAACGGCCATGATGGGCTTGGAAAGGGGAATGATAATGTCCCAGAAAACCCGCAGCTTGGAGGCACCGTCAACACCAACACCGAACAGACCGACTTCAAGATCATCAGCGGTATCTCGGCCCTGTCCGGCGGCTACGATTCCAACGAAGTGCTCAACACCATGGCCCAGAATGCC
>NZ_JACJKP010000885.1 GCF_016901605.1 Gemmiger formicilis | reverse complement strand
TGCTGGATACCCTGCTCAGCTGGGTAGGCTTCGACATCGAGTCCCTGCCTTACTGGCTGCGGGACGAATCCATCAACAACATTGTGCTGGTGGCCTGCTCCATCTGGAAGTACAACGCGCCGCGGAAGAACTTGCCGCCCTTGACCTTGAAGCTGAGGATGGTGGCGAACAGAAGGGCCAGGGCCATCTGTACCACGGAACCTGCCATATAGTACAAGC
>NZ_JACJKP010000884.1 GCF_016901605.1 Gemmiger formicilis | reverse complement strand
TCGTGACTTATGCCCAGAAGGCCGTGGAACGCTGGATGGACAAACGGGACAGCCGCACGCCGAAAGCTCTGGTACACACCGATCCCAACACCGCCGCTACGGCATCCAGCGCCACAAAGGCGGAAAAGATCAGCAGGGCGTATTTGGCGATGTTGAGGATCAGCCGTTTGATTTTGATAATAGCAATCTCGTTAGTCATGCTGAGTCCCCCTTCAGTTC
>NZ_JACJKP010000090.1 GCF_016901605.1 Gemmiger formicilis | reverse complement strand
CGGCGATGGCGTTCTTGTAGCACAGGGTCAGGCTGCGGTAGACGCACTGCATCAGCTGGCCCACCGTCTGGGGCACAGGCTGGCCGCTCCCGGCGCAGGCGTCCTGCACGGCGGTGATCATGCTGGCCGGGGCCAGGAAGGCATCGTCGTTGGCGTTAACCACCGACGGGAAATCGGCGGCGCTTTCGGCGGCGGCAATCAGGTCGGGGAAGCTCCACTGCTTCTCCCCTGCCTGCACATCCAGGGTCCATGCGGCCCGGGTCTTGCCGGCCACGTAGTCCACCCCGTTGAGTTCCCGCCGGATGGACTGGATCATCCACAGACCCATGATGTTCTTCAGATACCGGAACCGGTACCAGGCGCCGCCCTCGTTGGTGAAGTTCTGGACGCGGCTCTCCTCGGTGGTGATGGGGGCTTCGTTCTCCACCCCCAGCAGGCTCCAGGTGCCGCTGGACAGATACACCGCCCGGTCATCCCGGGCCGGCACCGCCAGGAAGGCCGAGCCGGTGTCGTGGGTGGCGGGCAGAATGACGGTGGTCTGGAAGCCCACTTCGGCGGCGATCTCCTCTTTCAGAGGCCCCACCACCGTGCCGGGCATAGACAGGGGGCCGAACAGCCGCCGGGGCAGGCCCAGGGTGTCCAGCAGTTCCCTGTCCCAGGTCTTTTTAGCCGCGTTGACCAGGTTGGTGCTGCTGGCGTTGGTGTATTCCTGCTTCTGCACGCCGGTGAGCAGATAATTGAAGTAGTCCGGAATCATAAGCAGGCTGTGGGCCGCTTCCAGCTGTTCGGGGTGCTCTTTTTGCAGCGCCGCCAGCTGATAGATGGTGTTGAACAGCTGCTTCTGGATGCCGGTGCGGGCATAGAGCTCGGCGGGGCTGATCTTGGCCTCCACCAGTTTGTCGGCACCCTCGGTACGGCTGTCGCGGTAGGCCACCGCGTCGCCCACCGGCGCCCCGTCCTTGTCCAGCAGTACAAAGTCCACAGCCCAAGTATCAATGCCCACCGTGGTGGGGACCTTGCCCAACGCCTTGCAGGCTTTCAGTCCGCCCAGAATGCCCTGCCACAGATTGTCCATGTCCCAGCAGTCGTGGCCGTTCTTGCGGATCTGCCGGTTTTCGAACCGGTATACTTCCTCCAGCACCATCCGCCCCTCTTTCAAATGCCCCAGAATGAGGCGACCTGACGATGCGCCGATATCGATTGCAAGATAATACCGCACTTCCTGCAGCTCCCCTTCCTGTTTTTTCACTGGTATCAGTATACCGGCAGAGGTCTAAAAAAATAAGCGCGTGATTTACAATAAAATCACGCGCTTATTTAAGTAATTTTTCCTCAATTATCGGAATTGCACAAATGATCCCGGTATTCTTTCGGCGTTATGCCAAAGGCTTTTTTATAAATACCGTAAAAATAACTGGTGGTGTCATACCCCACGGACTCGGCTATCGCCTGCACGGGCAGCCTGGTGGTGCGCAGCAGCTGCTGGGCCCGGTCCAAACGTTTCTGCTGCAGCAGTTCCTTGAAGGTATTACCAGTTGCCTGCCGGATCAGGGCGCTCAGGTAGGGAAGCGAAACATGGAACCGCTCCGCCACATGGGACAGGCTGGCATCGCGGCAGTTATCCTCAATTTCGCGTAGTGCCGCCAGCACAAGCGGGCTTCCCTGCCCCGGTTCGCCCTGCACTTCGATACATTCATGGTGGTTCAGCAAGTCCAGCATCAGCATCGCCATGCGCAGTTGATTGGCGCCACGGGTCCCAGGTTCATTGTGCAAAAGGCTCCAGACCATGCTTTCCACCAAATTCTGGACCGGAAGCAGTTCTGCGGTATGGCAGACCAGATGGGAAATCTCCGCACCGCCGTTTTTCAGCGTTCCCAGCAAAAAACGTCCCAAAAGATTGGAAGTTCCCACAATCTGAAAAGCATAGTCAAAAAATTGGGGCAGCACAATGAAGTTCACCGCTACATCCCCAGCCTCCGCTCTTTGGATGGCGTGGCTGGCCTGCTGATTCAGAAACAACAGCTCTCCCGCCTGCAGATGCACCGGCGTACCGCCGCCGATGAGGTGGGTTGTCTGACCGGCGCACATATACATGATCTCCACATAGTTGTGGCTGTGACGGGGAAAGGCTACGAACCGGGTATGGGGGCGTATGGTGATGAGCTGGCCCTGGCGCAGCAGCTTGGCCGCATCGATCTCAAACCCATGGCCGGAGGCATACAATGTCCGGTCTAGCGGTTCCCCATCCCGCAGTTTCTGCTCTTCCGATGTAATGTGGGACAATGTGTTCAGAATTTCTGTATCCATAGTTTGCTTCTGGTCTCTTTTATCCGTATTCAGACGTACGTTCTCTTTTACCCGTTCAGTCCTTCCAACATTCCTTTGAGTTGTTCTTCCGTTAAAACACCAAAGGAAACCAGTGTTCCCAATGTCATTCCCTCCAGCATACGGGAGGCGCCTTCGGTATCACCGGCAGAGGCCTGTCCTGCCGCTGCTTCCGCCAGCCGCTGCAGGATCGGGCCAAACACGGCGGCTCCTTTGGGATCCGATACTACGTCGGCCAGCGTACTGTATTCGGTAAACATCCGAGGTAATGGCCGCTCCGCAGTGAACGACACTTCCTTGCGAAGCCGGATATCCCTGCTGGACGCTCCGACTTCGATCTCATAACAACCGGTGGGGGTATAAAAATCATGGAGCAGCGGCTCATAATATGCCAAATCACGGGCATTCAGTTCGAAGGTAATCTCCCGCCGCTCACCCGGCTGCAGTGCCACCTTGGCAAAAGACTTCAACTCCCGTACAGGTCTGCGCCGCATCCCGGCAGGCGGCGCCACATACAACTGTACGACTTCCTTTCCCGGAAGCTTCCCTGTATTGATCACGGTCAGCTGTACCCGCAGCGTTTCCCCTTCCCCCATCCGGGAGCGATCCACCGTCATATTGCTGTAGGCAAAACTGGTATAGGACAGGCCATACCCGAATGGGAACAAAACATCCATTTCTTTGGCGTCATAATAGCGGTATCCCACAAAAACGCCTTCACGATATTCTGTAATGCCATTTTCGCCGGGGAAGTTGAACCAGGACGGGGTGTGGGCAAGTTTCTGCGGGAAGGTCTCGGGCAGCTTTCCGCTGGGATTTGCCTTGCCATACAAAAGATCCATGGTGGCTGCACCCACACCGTCACCGGGGAGATACATTTCCAACACAGCGGCCACCTTGTCCAGCCAGGGCATAGTGATCGGAGCGCCGTTATACAGCACGACAATGGTATTGGGCTGCACATCAGAAACTGCTTCTATCAGTTCATTCTGGTTGGCCGGCATTTCCAATGTCGTACGGTCTACGCCTTCGCTTTCATACCGTTCCGGCAGTCCGGCCAGAATCACCGCTGCATCAGCCTTGCGGGCCGCAGCCACCGCTTCCTCCAGCAGTGTACGGTCCGACGTATCAGATCCCTGATCATAACCGCGCGTCCAGCTCATACCCTTCGGCATGCAATCCACCGCACGGCTGATATATGCACTGTTTACATGACTGCTTCCGCCACCCTGATACCGTGGTGCAGCGGCAAAGTCTCCGATGAGCGCCACGGAACTTTCCTCCGTCAGAGGCAGCACCGAGTCCTTGTTTTTCAGCAGTACCGCGCATTCTTCAGCGATGTGACGGGCAAAGTCATGGTCGGCAGCGCGATCAAAAACAGCATCCGGATGGTGGTTTTCTATGCCTGTCTGTACCAGTTTCAGCACATTGTACGCCGCACGGTCCACCTCTGCCTCCGTCAAAGTTCCGGCGACCACCGCATCCAATACCTGCTGAATTCCTCTCCTGCTGCCTCCCGGCATTTCCAGATCCAAACCGGCTTTTACGCCCACTGCGCGATTTTTTACTGCCCCCCAATCTGTTACCACCATACCCTGGTATCCCCAGGCCGAGCGCAGAATATCGGTAAGCAGCGTTCCGTTTTCACTGCAGAACGTTCCGTTCACCTTGTTATAGGCACACATAACCGCCTGAGGTTTGGCCTCCTTGACGACAGTTTCAAAGGGTGCCAGATAAATTTCGTGCAGGGTGCGTTCGTCTACCACACTGTCGCCCACCATGCGGTCAGTTTCCTGATTGTTGGCGGCAAAATGTTTGATGCAGCTTCCCGTACCGGTGCTCTGGACGCCTTCCACCATGGCGGCCCCCATCTGTCCGGCCAGGACGGGATCTTCACTGTAATATTCAAAATTTCGTCCGCACAGAGGGCTTCGCTTGATATTCAGCCCCGGCCCCAACAGCAATGCGACCCCTTCAGCCTGGCATTCGTTTCCCACTACACATCCCAGCTTTTGTGCCAGAGCTGTATCAAAGCTTGCGGCCACCGCAGCCGACGAGGGGAAGCACACAGCAGGCGTACTTCCATATATGCCCAGGTGATCACTTTCTTTTTCCTGTTTTCGTAAACCACTGGGCCCATCACTCATCATAATGGCCGGAATTTCCAAGCGCTCTATGGCGCGGGTGTGCCAAAAATCTCCACCAGTCAAAAGTTCTGCCTTTTCTTCCAGCGTGAGTTGCTGTATCAATTCATTCAAGTTCACCATGGTATTCCTCCCGTTCAAAAGCAACGCAGGATATTTCTTACGTATTGCCGTAATTTTGGTTAATGACAGCATAGCATATTTGCCAATCAGTGAGGAGTCAAAAATTCAGCTTAAAGGACTATAATTCCATAAGTTTATGAAAAGCAGAAAGTTTATGCCGTTATTCGTCACCCTTGCGCGGATTTCACTGTTTCTATACTGCCTCTCTTGATTTCCAAAGCGGTTGCCTGCGCCTATGCGGCTCCCAATACTTTAAACCATACATATAACCAAACACATACAAAAAGCACCCGATCCCGGTATTACCGAAAATCGGGCGGTGAATCACGGGCACATCTGTCCCTTTAACGTTTGCCTGCTAATATCCGTCAATCAGTAAGAGAATTTTTCACTCTGTACTTGAATCAGTCTGCATACAATGCAGCAGATTCAGCAAGGCATTTCTGCCAGAAGTCCCGTGTCAATTCTCTGCTGTGCCCGCGTAAAGTCCGGGATTTTTCCAGGTGGTCACATTCTGATGTCCCGCGCTCAGCGCTCCGTCCACCGGAATGACCGCACCGGTGATATACCGGGCCATATCGCTTGCCAGGAACAAAGCCAACCAGGCGCACTCCATAGGATCTCCCATTCTGCCTGCCGGGCAGTCTTTTGCAAACATGGCCATCGCAGCTTCGGGAATATCGCCGAAGATGCTGATCTTTGTGTATCCGGGGCAGATTGCATTCACCGTGATTCCATAGGCGGCGTAATCCAGAGCCGCGGCACGGGTCATACCGACCACTCCGAATTTCGTTGCAGTATACAATGCCTGCCCCCGCTGCGGAACAAGGCCGGCCACCGACGCAACGTTGATCAGGAAACCGCCTTTGGATTTGCTGCGGAAGATTGCCTCCGCCGCGTACTTCATGCCGGCAAATACGCCTTCACTGTTGAGCGCAAAAATCCGCTCATACTCTTCCATTTCATATTCATGCAAAGGATTGCCGCCCATGCCGATTCCGGCATTGGATACGAAACCGTCCAGCCGGCCATAGATTTCCACCGCTTTCTCTACCAGAGCCTTGATCTGTGCGGGATCACTGCAATCCGTACGGACAAAGACGGCATCACCGCCTTGTGCAACGATCTCACTTGCCACCTTCCGGCCCTGTTCCTCACTGCGTGCGGCCAGCACCACTTTCATGCCGTTGGCTGCAAAAGCCCGTGCGATGGCTTCGCCGATGCCTCTGCTTGCGCCGGTCACAACGGCAACTTTGCCCTGTACACTTTCAAAAGTGGCTTTCATAGGTATTTCTCCTTTCGCTCTGCCTTTTCTTGGATTTTATCCTGGAATCCGGTTCAGGAATTGCGCGCTGACCTGCGCGCTTTTCACCGGACTGCCGTCAATCCAGTTGCGGTGGCTCTCCAGAATCACCGCGTCCACGTTGGCCTGCAGGGCCTGTTCTAGCAGGCTGTCCAAGTCCATGTTGCCGGTGCCCAGTTCCATGCTGTCGGTTTTCAGAATGGGGGTCACGGCAGGGCCCTGCACTCGACTGCCCCGGTCGTTGATGTGCCACAGCTTCATGCGATGGCCCAGCCGCTGCATCCAGGCCAGCGCGTTGGCACCACCCTCGGTAAACCAGTAGCTGTCGAACTCAAAGTTCACAAACCGGGGATCAGCCTCCTCCATCAGGATGTCGTAAGCCCGTTTTTGGGCATTGACCCGGCGCAGCTCGCAATTGTGGTTGTGGTAGAGCAGCTCCACGCCCTCCTGCAGAAGGGCCTCCCCGGCTTTGTTCAGCCGGGCGGCCAGGTTGCGCACGGTGGCTTCGTCCCCGTAGTCAAACCGATACATACCGGTGATGACCACATACTTGGTCCCGAAGCTCTGGGCCTCCCGGGCAACCTCTTTCGGGTCCCGTTCCAGGCTGCCCAGGTCGGTGTGCAGGCTGACCACTTCTAGCCCTGTCTCCTGCACCAGCTTGTGCCAGTCCAGGTTGCCGCCCTTGCCCACCGGCATGCCGGCGGCCTTGGTCAGCATCTTGACCATGAACCCGATGGGATGGATCATGAACCCGCACAGCTCGATACCGTCGTACCCGGCATTCTTGAGGGCAGCCAGGGTTTCCCGGGCCTGGGTTTCGTTGTTCAGTACCGTTCCCAGCATAAATTGCTGGACTGCCTTTTTGGGCATGACTCACCCCTCCATTTTGATGATTTCGCCGGTGGTGATGCCGTTTTCGTTGAAGCTGTCCACACAGACATAACACTCCTGACCGGCCATGAGGGTAGACAGATTTACCTCGTCGGCACCGTAGACCAGCCAGCTGTGGTAGAGTTTGTCGGGATCAATGCCGTAGCGCACATTGCAGCCCTGCGCATCTTCCAGATGCTGCCAGTGCACCTTGCCGTCCAGCGGACTGACCCGCACAGCGGAGGCCCGGGCCCGGGCGGGTTTGTCCCCGTCCCCGTTGCCGAACACCCGCAGCCCGCTGATGCGCAGGGTTTGACCGTAGGGCAGCTCGCCGCCCGTCACCCGCACATACCGGGCACGGATGCCTTCAGGGTATTCATAATATCCGTTGGAACATTCCCGGGCCACCGTTTCCCGGGCGGTCCAGGTGGCCCCATCCAGGCTGGTTTCCACCGTATAACGAGAAATCTGCGGTTGCAGTTCAATGTGCCGGGTCTTGCGGGCATCCCCGTAACTGTCGGCGGGAAAGTCCACCACCACACCTTCATCGGCCAGATTCACCTGAATGGCCCGGATGTCCTGTTCTTTTTCCAGGTCCACGCAGAGCCACTGCCCGGGGGCATCGCTGCCCGCACTCCACCAGTCCCGGCAGGTCTCGTTCACCGCCAGGGCCGGGTTGCTGCCCGCTGCCGTGGAAGAAGCCGTGACCGGCTTGCGGTAGCTCAGCATCATCCATTCCGGCTGCCAGTTTGCGGCATCAAAGGGGCCCGCCGGGATGCGATGAGGATAATCGGCAAAATTCTGATTGCAATACAACACTCCGTCCCGGTCGAACCCCGCCGGGAACAGCCCCACCCGGCGCTCGAAGTCGTGGTTGACCGAGATGCGCATGGTGGCGGCATGCCAGTAGTTGCCGTACCGATCTGCGATGGTGCTGCCGTGGCCCGCACCGGTCATGAAACCGCCCGGCACCGCCGAGAAGGGGTTGGAGGCCTGCCGGGTGAAGGGTCCCAGCGGAGAATCCGACGTATAGACGCCGTCGGCGTAGGTGTTGTACTGGGTGCCGGGGCAGGCGTACTGCAGGTAGTAGGTACCGTTGTGCTTGGTCATGTAGGCCCCCTCAATGTAGGGCTTGCCCACCGCAAAGAACATGGCAGCCAGATCGTCGGTGCTCATGCCGGGGATGTGCTGCATCTCCGGAGGGAATTCCAGTTTGCCGGTGGCGGGATTGTAGTGCTGTTTCAGCGCCTGGTACACCACACTGGCCTCCCGGTCCACCACCCCATTGTCGCCGGGGCGCTCGTAGCCAAGGGACTCTTCCTGCCCGAAGATCAGTTCCTTCTTTTCCCCGATGGGGGTCATGGTTTTGGGGTCCATCTCCACGCCCCAGATGGGGGTGGTATTGGAGCAGCCCCAGTAGAGATACACCCGGCCATCATCATCCAGGAACAGGTCGGGATCCCAGAAGGCGAAAGGCGCACTGACCTGCTCAAAGGGTTCGTGCAAAGGGTCCTTGGAACGCAGGATCGGGCAGTTCTTCCCCTTGCGGCTGGCGCAGAAATACAGGTACTCCCCCACCTGCCGTACATCGGGGGCATAGTCGTAGATCAACAGCCCCGGGTCGGGGTGGAATTCCCAGTGCAGCAGGTCGTCGGAGTACCAGAACCCCGCCGACATAGAGACAAACAGGTAGTATTTCTCCTTGAAAAACACCAGCGTAGGATCAGCGCCCTCCCGGAAGCCCTCAACGCGGGAACCTTCCTTCATATGCTGGTAGCGGTAACCCAGATCCAGGGGATTACAGTAGGTCTGCTTCATGGTGTTCACTCCTTGGAAATGCCCTGCAGCACACGGTTGAGCTGCTTAATATCCTCAATGTCGGTGCCGGCCTGCCTGAGCATGCCCTCAATGGTCATCCGCTGCATGGCCCGCTGCATCATAGCCACCAGAGCCGGGTTGTCCTTGACGGCGGCCGCTACATCCCCCCGGGAGGCGGCGGCCTTATCACCGATTTGCTTGAGGATGGGGCCCACCTTGGCATCGGCCATAGCGGCAGCCATATTGTCCTTGACGCTCCAGCAGCTTTCGTCCAGCTCGCCGTCGAACCAGTTGGTTACTTCCCGCCGGTTGGCCATGGCGTAGTTCGGGTTGGGGGTATCCACCCGGTTCACCAGAATCACACTGGAATAGCCGCCTGCCCGGGCCTCGATGGAATGTTTGCCGGTAATGGGCACCCGGAAGGTAAACACTTTATCCCCCTGCTTTGTCTCCTGCAGCCTTCCATCCACATAGAGAGCCACTTCCGGCAGGTTGGAGTAGACCTTCACTTCGGTGACATCCTCGGCCCGGTCCACATACCGGCTGCCGCAGGTATGCACAAAGGCCTCCTTGCTCCAGTATGCCTTGTAAAGGTAGAAGGCATCCTTTTTGATCTTGCGGTCAAAGGTGACAAGACCTTTCTGGTTTTCGCCGTTCTTGCCGCCTTCGTCCCGGCCATCGGCGGCAAAGTCAAACATATTCCAGACGTGAGTGGCCCACAGCCAGGGACGTTCCGCAATCATTTTTGCCATGTGCTCATGGTAGACGCACTGGTAGGTCTCGGTGTAATCGCCCCGTTCGGGGTGGGAAGTCTGGTAGGCGGGGTTGGCGTCGGCACCATACTCACTGAAGCCGATACACCGGTCGGGATACTTGGCATGGTATTCGTCAAAGAAGTCGTCGTTCTGGTCCAGTTCGCCAAGGTACCAACCGAAATAGAGGTTATAGCTGTTCACATCGGGGATTTCCAGAATGGGGCTGGTGATCTCCAGCATAAAGACGTTGGCCATGGTAGTGGGCCGGGTGGGATCCAGACGATGGGCCAGGTCGTTGAGAGCACGGTGGTTTTCCAGCAGTTCCTCATTCACCGGGCTGGCAGCAGTGATTTCGTTGGAAAGCCCCCACACCGCGATGCAGGGATGGTTGTAATTCTGGACGATGAGCTCCTCCATCTGGGTCAGGGTGTTGGCCCGGCCATTATGCATGTGCATCGTGATGTAGGGAATCTCGGCCCAGATGACCAGGCCCTTCTCGTCACACAGGTCATAGAAGGCCTGGGCGTGCTGGTAGTGGGCCAGCCGGATGGTGTTGGCGCCCATTTCCAGAATCAGGGCCAGGTCCTCCTCCATCATCTCTTTGGTGATGGCAACGCCCACCCCCTTGCGGTCCTGATGGCGGGAAACGCCCCGCAGCGGGTAGAAGCGGCCATTAAGGAAGAAGCCTTTTTGCGGGTCGATCTCAAATTTGCGGCAGCCGAACCGTGCGGACTGCGTTTCGCCGTTATCGAGGCTGGCAGTGACGGTGTACAGATAAGGGTCGTCCAAACCGTTCCACAGACGGGCATTTTCCAGCGTGAAAACAGCCTTGGCGGTACCGTTCTCCACCGGAGCGCTCATTTCCTGGCCATCCAGGGAAAAGCGCACCCTGTCGGCGTCCACCACAAGGGCCTCCACCGTCACCTCGCAGCGGCGGGTTTCCAGGTCGGTGACCACCGGGGTCACCTTCACCGGCACCGCCCCGTTTTCCTCCATAGCAAAGTGGGCGGCGGGTAAAATGTGCAGCGTCACATCCCGGTAGATGCCGCCGTAGAAGGTGAAGTCCGCCTTCTGGGGGTAGACGGTATCGTTGTCGCTGTTGTCCACCTCGACGGTGAGGTTGTTTGTGTCCTGCAGCACATCGGTGATATCCACCCGGAAGGTGGAATACCCGCCCTTGTGCTCGGCCACCTTCTGCCCGTTCAGATTGACCACCGCTGTCATAGCCACGCCGTCAAACTGCAGCACCGCCCGGCCGCCTTCCGGCAGCCGGATAGCCGGCAGCTGAAGGGCGTAAGTACAGCTGCCACGGTAGTAATCGTTTCCGCCGTCTTGCCCATCCACCGCATTCCAGGTGTGGGGCAGGGTCACGGGTTCGCTGTGTTCCTCCTTGGTGAAGGTCCAGCCTGTATTCAATACGATCGTTTCACTCATGGAAAACACTCCTTCTCTGGTCTTAGGGCAAAAACCGAAAGGGGCAAACCCTTTCGGTTTTTGTGTGGGTTTACTTCAACTGTTCGGCAAAAAGCTCGGCCCGGGCAGCGGCTTTCTTTTCAGCGATGCGCTTCTGTACATGGACCATCTCTTCCTTGGTCAGAGGGCAGTCGCGCATAGCCACCAAGGTAATGATCCATCCGATGATGGGCAGGCCAAACTTGAGGAACATGGTCATCCAGAAGATGGGGGTGGTGCAGGGGTCGGTGGGCTGAGGCATGGTGGTGGTGTAACCCAGCAGCGCCACAGCACCGGTAGCAATGACCGCCGCAAAGGAGGTAATGAGCTTGTCCACCAGGCTGTACGTGCCGGAAACCACCGCCGGAATATACCGGCCGGAGCGATCCAGCTCAAAGTCGATAGCATCGGCCATGTAAGAGGTATTGGAGGTAGTAATGCACATGTTGGAACCGTTGAGCAACAGGTTCAGTACTGTATTGATGATCATTTCAGAACTGCCTATGACGCCAATTCGAGTCGGGTCAATGGACAGGAAAAAGACCACCAATACCACCGTGATGGCCATGCTCACATATGTCCAGGTCACAATTCCCTTCTTGCTGCCGTGTTTGCCCACATATCTGGCACCAAAGGCTGCAAAGAAGATGGAGGGCACCATGCTGATGACCGTCAGGATGGTGGCCAGGCCCATGTTGCCGATGATGATGCCGCTGAACAGGGTGTTGATGACGGCCTGACTGGCTACTTGCTGGGCCAATTTGTCCGAGGCGTTGGAGGCAATGTAGCATTGCAGAGGTTTGTTGTGCATCAGCACTTCGAT
>NZ_JACJKP010000883.1 GCF_016901605.1 Gemmiger formicilis | reverse complement strand
CTACAACTCGGCGGACGTTATTGAGTATATGGGCGTCATTACCGCCCACGTGGATATGAGCCACCCGGTGCTGATGGATAAGTATATCTACGGTACCGAATGTGAGGTAGACGCAGATGGAGTCGCCGGAATGCACACCGGTACGCTCGATCTGTTCCATGATGCCGGGCACCAGGAAATCCGTTCCGTCGCAGATGGCGTCTACCTCACATTCGGTAC
>NZ_JACJKP010000882.1 GCF_016901605.1 Gemmiger formicilis | reverse complement strand
TCAACTGCAATAAATTCTGCAAAATCAGAGTTTCTCTCAACAGCTTCCACTTGTATATATTGAAATTCTTCGTTGATCAATTGCAAGAACAGACGTGCCAAAAAGCGATTCTCAATCACCCGGAAAAGTACCACGTCAGCAGTGCCATCAAGCTGGGAGATTATAATGTGGGACGTGCGGGTATGATTCTTACTTTACCGTTGTATATGGCATTTTTGC
>NZ_JACJKP010000881.1 GCF_016901605.1 Gemmiger formicilis | reverse complement strand
GACATCCGGGCCAGCGAGAGAAGATTTTACCAGAAAATCACGGACATCTATTCCCAGTGCAGCGCCGACTACGATGTGGAAAGCCCCATCACAAAGGAGTTTTTCGCAACGGTGCAGAATAAGCTCCACTATGCGGTCACCCACCATACAGCTGCCGAGATCGTATATGGCCGTGCCGACAGCACCAAGCCCAATATGGGCCTGACCACATGGAAAAAC
>NZ_JACJKP010000880.1 GCF_016901605.1 Gemmiger formicilis | reverse complement strand
GTTTTTCCATGTGGTCAGGCCCATATTGGGCTTGGTGCTGTCGGCACGGCCATATACGATCTCGGCAGCTGTATGGTGGGTGACCGCATAGTGGAGCTTATTCTGCACCGTTGCCAAAAACTATCTGAACGAAACAGAAATGCGGAACCTGAACGAAATTGTCACCATGTACCTTGACTATGCGGAACGGCAGGCCCGCCGGGGAAATGTCATGTATAT
>NZ_JACJKP010000879.1 GCF_016901605.1 Gemmiger formicilis | reverse complement strand
ATCGAAGTGCTGATGCACAACAAACCTCTGCAATGCTACATTGCCTCCAACGCCTCGGACAAATTGGCCCAGCAAGTAGCCAGTCAGGCCGTCATCAACACCCTGTTCAGCGGCTCAGACTTCTTGGTTCCCAGAAAAGTTTCGGGCTTGTCGTACGAGGATACGCCCAGGCAGACCAGCAGGGTGCCCACTGCGGCCACGACCAGCGTGATGGCGCAG
>NZ_JACJKP010000878.1 GCF_016901605.1 Gemmiger formicilis | reverse complement strand
AAAATCCCCGTGCCGCAAAAGGCACGGGGATCACTCGTTCCAACACAAAAATCGCAAAGGGGTAAGGGGAAAGCCGCTTACTTGCCGGCTTTCTTGGTGGTCTTGGCAGCAGGCACAAAAGGGCGGCTCTCACTTTGTGTCGTGGCATTGCGGGGGCCGCTGTGGTAGGATGGAACGCGAAAGGAGACGGTGCAAGGATGGATCAGCAAAAAATTGCCC
>NZ_JACJKP010000877.1 GCF_016901605.1 Gemmiger formicilis | reverse complement strand
GCGCTGCAACGCTCGTATCCACCGCCGGGCAGAAGCAACACCGCAGGACGGATGTTATAGTCAGACATTTCGGCTGTTTCATCCCGCAGATATCCGGTAAGAACGGCGCCGCTGCGTTGGCAGCCTATGATCGATGCTGCCGGAGCCATCCTGCACCTGCGCCGCAATGCGGCCCGCCTGCGGGTAGACCCGTTCAAGGTAGCGGTTTGCGGTTTTTCT
>NZ_JACJKP010000876.1 GCF_016901605.1 Gemmiger formicilis | reverse complement strand
CGCAAAGTAAAGCCGACGGCGTTGCGCCGGCTTATCAAGTTTTTGGTGTTTAATGCCGCCACGGCACTGGTTTATGGGCTGTTGTTTGCTTTGTTTGGGCCGGCTGTTTTGCAGCGGTGCGCCGCAAAGCCCCAGCGGATAGATCTGATAGACCACAGCTTCATTGTACCACATAGTTTATCCTCCTATTTTTTAGCGGGATTTTCTCCCCGCTGTACC
>NZ_JACJKP010000875.1 GCF_016901605.1 Gemmiger formicilis | reverse complement strand
TGTTGCAGCAGGCGGGGCCCATACTGGCCCGTGCCTGTATCGATATGATTCCCTTCAATTGTTTCTATACCGAGGAAAATTATCTTTTCTATGACCAGGAATTTGTGCGGCAAAGCGCAAGCTTCGGAAGGTACGGTTGGCGAAGATTTCAGAATCTGCTGCCACAGTCCCTCCAGCAGCTGCGCAAAGCGCTCGGGCTGGCCTGCATGGGCCAGTTCCG
>NZ_JACJKP010000874.1 GCF_016901605.1 Gemmiger formicilis | reverse complement strand
GTGGGGTACCGCTCAGTTCCCTTTTCTTGATTGCCATTGTTTTGTACCTCCTTCATGGATACAACATAACGGGAAAAGACTGATACAATTTTTACCGGTAACGTTTCGGTATGGTTTTGGTTTTGGCTTAAGTTACACCACGTTCCGGGTGGAAACCACGGATATTTGCACGGCGGCAGATGGCGGCGTCACGGTACAGGCAGCTGTCACCAACACCGGC
>NZ_JACJKP010000089.1 GCF_016901605.1 Gemmiger formicilis | reverse complement strand
GCCAATAAGGTTATTGCTACCAAAACAGCTGCCGCACAGAGCCGCGGCAAGTCCAGTGCCAAGAACCAGTTGTTGAACAGATGCTGTATCAGATAGATACTCTGCTGCGGGTATGCGCCTGCCACCAGATACGCTTCACGAAACACCTTATACGTATTAAGTAGGCTCAGAACCGTTGTGATGATCAGCGCGGGAACCAGATTCGGCAATGTAATAGCGGTAAATTGACGCCAGATCCCGGCTCCATCCACAGAAGCCGCTTCGTACAGTTCTGTAGAGATAGCATCCAGCCCACCCGACCACAGAATGCTGTCGTAGCCGATATTCTTCCAAAGATAGGTAGCAATCAGCACCCAGAAAGCCGCCTCCGTATTCATGAAGTCGCAGTCCGTTCCAAACAGCGCATTGATCAGCCCTGTGCGGGCAAACAAAACCTTCCATAAAATAGCGATGCTTGCCACCGGAATGGCCATGGGCAGTAAAAAGGTGGTACGGTACCATTCAGACCAGGGCGTATTGCGCAGCGGCTTGCTTCGCAAAGCCAGGGCAAGCATCAGGCTGAATACCAGCAGAAGTGGCACACACACGCCTGTAAAACGCACCGTGTTGCGCACGGCAAGACGGAACGCTTCGTTTTGCAGTACCGATTGGTAATTGGAAAGCCCCACAAACCGCGTACCCAATGTATCACAAAAACTTCGGCGCACGGTTTCGATAAGCGGAATCAGCAGAAACAGACTCACTCCGGTAAGACTAGGGGCCAAAAATATAAGTGCCGTTCCCCATTGCTTATTTTGTTTCACGCGCCTACCATCCACCCGTGCGGTGGCCAAGGGGATTTTTCTTTTCATTGTTGTTCCGCCAGATACAAATCCAGATCCGCTTTTATACCGTTTGCGGCATCTGCAGCGTTTTCCTCACCCTTAATCACCGCATCGGCATGTTCCAAAAAGCTGCTGCGGAGCAGCTCCGGAACAAGGACTGGAGTTGTACAGCTGTTCAGCAGTTCTTTTATATCCCCGGTAAAGGGATCGGAAGGATAATACTCGTTATTCACAACCGCATCCAGCTTAGCCGCCAGACAATCGGCACGTACCGTCATGCCGTCGCTGTAAAAAGTATCCTGCACCGAAGGATCGAAGAACGCCGCCGCCAATTCTTTGGCCAGGTCCAGGTATTCACTTCCGGCGTTTACACCGACCAGCGTTTTAGGAGTGTACGCCCCCGAAACCAGACCGGGACGCAGCATAATATCGCATGGGATATCCGGCGAACTGTAGTCCATCCGGTCCTTCTTGCGCGCCATTGCCAGAACAGAATACGGAGTATCCATGTTGAACCAGCCATATTTTGCATGGCCGGAATCGGTGTATTCGCTCTGTTCAGGGTTAATAGCGATCGTGTCGGTCCCGCTCCAACCTTGGGCAGAACCCATTCCCTCTTTCTTCGTATAATCCTTGATACCATAATAGTCCGAAACTGTTTCTACAAACTCCATTACCTGGCCCAATGCGTCTTCGTTGATGGTATTATCGTTCAGAATGGCGCTGGCCGTTACCGGCAGCAAAAACTCCGCAAAATCCTCCGCGCTGGTCAGTCGCAGCGCATACTTTTCGGCATCGGGTAAGGGTTCATAGTAGTCGCTGCTATCGGCACCGAAATCGCCGCGGGGCGCAGCATCCATAACAGCCTGCTGCATGGCATCCAAATCGCCAAGCGCATCCAGCGTACCATCATCGCCGATCAACACCGGTACTGTAAAGCGCGCTGGCATCGCATAAACCTTGCCGTCTTTTACAAAAGGTTCTGTAAGGTTTTGCTGCAATTCCGCCAACGGCAATGTGTCGGAAATGTCCGCCAGCAATCCTTTTTCTGCGTAGGTTTCGTAGTTCACACCATCCAGGATCAGTAAATCCGGTCCATTCCCAGCCAGCAATTCGGTGTTGAGTTGCGTAAGTGCATCGTTGCGGGCAGCCGCCGGGTCCTGGGCATCATCGGAGATTGCCACAGTAAACGTGACATCTACCTCGGGGTGCTTCTGCTTATACAGGTTGATAGCCGCCCGTGCCGTAGCGGAATCTTCTAACGACCACACGCTCAATGTAGTTTCGGCATGTGCAGGCAGCGTTTCGTCGTAATGGTACCGATACACTTTCCGCGTCGAATCGTCGCCTGCCAGCGTCACAAGGAAATCCCCATTGGCCGCCCGGCAGATAGATGTGGGGTAATTGCTGTTTACGCTCATTGCGGTACCGTCCGCAGGAACCACCTGTTCGGGAAGTGTCCCGCCGGGTGCCAGCCGGTAAATTCCTTTTGGCGTAGGATAATATACGGCGCCTTCCGAATCCCCGACCAGTGCTGCCGAAGAAACCGCTTCGCTCAATGTATCCATAACCTGTGTGCTGATACCGTCCTGCGGGTTCAGTTCCATCAGGGGTATAGAAGTTTCGGCATAATACAGATACAACAGTTTGTTTCCGGCAATGGTCGGTTCAATACCGGCGCCATACATGGCATCACCATCCAGAGTAACTTTTCGGGTTTCACCGGTGGCGAGAGAATATGCGGTCATTTCGCAGGAAACACCGTACTCTCCATAGGATTGCTGAAAGAGCAGCGCTTCCCCCTGATAGAAAACAACATGCCGGATATTTTCAAAACCTTCCACCTGAAGTTCTTCCAACGTCCCGCCATCTTTTTGCAGATAGAAATGGTAGCTGTTGTCAGCGCGGCTTTCTGAATCCAGTACCACACTGCTCATACAGGCCGTGCCATCGCCGCCAACCCAGATTTGATTGATAAAACCATCTGTTTGGTCACTCCAACCGGGGTTGTCCTCCGTCCAGGTTTCTCCATTGTCCGTGGATGTCAATCGACTTACAGGCCCGGTTTCCAGTGTCGATGGGTCCTGTTCATAAGCAAACATCACCAGAGAGCCATCGTCCAGCAAAGTGGGGCCGCCGGCAATTTCTCTGCCGTTGAGCCCCACTTCGCTTTCTACCCAGCGTCCCATCTGTTTTTCTCCGGTTTCGGAAGCTGTTGTAGTATTATCGGTTGGTCCGGCCGGGGCATTTCCGCACGCCGTCAGGCTCAGCAACATTGCCATGCATAACGCTGCCCCTCTGTATCCTTTCATTGTCTGTGCCTCCTTTGAGTTCATGCTTCCAGTATAGCAAGCCACTCTTGAAAAGTCCTTAAAAAATCGCATCCACTTTTCAAGGCTTCTTCAAGAAAAAAGGTGTATAATATAGAAAACCCTTTTGGAAAATCAGGAGTACGGAATGAGAATTTTGATGGTGGAAGACGATCTGGCTCTGTGTGAAGCACTGCGCCCCGCTTTGGAAGAAGCCACCTTCCGTGTAGACTTTTGTCACAACGGGACAGACGGATTGGCCCTGCTTACCAGCGGCGCCTATGATGTATGCATTCTTGACCGGATGCTGCCCGGTTTGGACGGCTTGAGCCTTTTGCGGGCAGCACGTACCGCCGGTATCATGACCCCTATTCTAATGCTGACTGCTCTTTCTGGAATCGGGGAACGGGTTGACGGGCTGGATGCAGGCGCAGATGACTATCTCTCCAAACCATTTGATACCCGGGAGTTGCTGGCAAGGCTTCGGGCACTTACCCGCCGCCCCGGCACTGCTGCCGAAGTAACGCTGCGTTGTGGAGACGTTGCACTCTCCCCCACAGAGATGACCCTTACCGGGCCGCGGGGTGAAGTAAGCCTTACCAAACGCGAATGTGACCTGTTGGAAGTATTATTGCGCAACCCCGGACGGTTGCAGAACCGGGCGTTTTTATTGGCACAGGTCTGGGGGCCTATGGCGGAAGTTGAAGATGCCAACCTGGACTGTTATATACACTTCGTTCGCCGCAGACTACAGTCTGTGGGCAGCCAGGCCCGTGTGATAACTGTGCGCGGCAATGGGTATAAATTTGAGGTGCAGTCATGATCCGCAAGCTTCATCGCCGCCTGACCTTGCTGCTTACAGCATTAACGGCGTTGGTTTTGGGTTGTGCCTTGCTGGTGACCTGGAAACTTTCGGAAGAACAGTATCAAAAAAGTGCAGAAGAGCTTTTCAGTAGCAATTTTTCCTCGCTCTGCGACCGTCTTGCCGATGCTGCTTCCGTAACGGATGTATGGCTGGCAGAACAGGAACAAGGCACAGACTGCGTTGTGTTTTTACAGGATAACGGTGCCGCTCTGCACTATGCCGGAGTGCTAAATACACCAACGCCCCGTTCCACGCTGGAAGTACTCGCCCTGGAGGCGTCCGCACTCTATCTGGATTTCGATGCCAAAGACAGCGAAGGAGCAATTGTCCGGCAGGAAAGTCATTTCACTTTACAGGGTCATGCAGGCGATACCTATTCTACGGCGGCCGCCTTGTTGCCGCGCGGCGGAAACGGTGCCTATTTGCAGGTGATCTCGTTACAGAATACAGCATTTTGGCAACAACATCGGCTGTGGTCCGCACTGCAATATACCGGGCTCTGGCTGGCGGGATGCGGATTGCTGATGCTGATTTCTCACTGGCTGACCGGAAAAGCTCTGGCCCCTACCGCGCAGGCGCTGCGCCAGCAAAAAGAGTTTATTGCAGCGGCCAGCCACGAACTGCGCAGCCCATTGGCTGTTATCAAGACAAGCTTGCAAGCACTGGATGAGAATCTTACACCGGAACGGCAAGATACTCTTTTACACAACGCCTTGCGGGAAACAGACCGCATGACACGTTTGACCGATGATCTGCTGCTGCTGGCAAACGGTGATCTGGGCAACTTACCCACCCATCTGGAAGAGCTTGCCCCGGACAATCTTTGCATTGAAGTATATGACCAGTTTTATCTGCTGGCAAAAAAGAGCCTGCACCCGCTTACCTTGCGCCTGCCGGACGAAACAGTCCCCAAAATTCACGCCGATGCAGAACGCATGCAGCAATTGCTGGCAATTCTTTTGCATAACGCCATGGAACATACACCTGACGGCACGCCCATAGAACTGGTTCTTTCGGTCGAAAAGACGGCTATAAAAATCTCGGTGATCGATCACGGTCCGGGCATTTCCGATTCCGCCAAAACACAGATCTTCGAACGATTCTACCGTGGCGATGCAAGCCGTTCCTGCAAAAAGAATTTTGGTCTGGGGCTTTCCGTCGCCCACGAATTGGCCAGACTGCACAGAGCCACTTTGTCCATACAAGACACACCGGGAGGCGGCGCATCCTTCACCATACAATTTCCCGGAACATAAAAAAGCGGACGCCCGTCTTATTGGGCGTCCGCTTTTTTCTTGCAGTGCCGAAAGGACTCCGGTTCTCCATTTCGGTACCAAACGTCTTCCATCGTCCGTTTCGTTTCTCTCATTACCGGCACAAAACAGGACTATACAATCCCCGCTAGTCAGGTGTCCTTTTTCTCAAAAGAAACGGTCACAGACCCTGTTCCCAAAGCTTGTGCAAGACCTTCCGGATTTGTAATTTTCCCCAAAGATGTATAACGATATGACGTTGAGAAATCCTCGTAAAACAAAACCAGACAGTCTGAGCCAAACAACATCAAATCTCCGGTATGAATGGCAGATGGTTGTACAGCCTGCGTAGGCAAAGATTGGGACAAATAATAATACTTTTCATTGCCGTTGAGTTCCTGCATCCTGATCTGCATAGGCAGCATATCCAGTAATGCTGCTGCCGCTTCGTTGTCATACAGTTCTACAGAAAACGTTTTGTCTGCGACACGGATTTCCAGTTCCGGCATACTTTGTTCCTCCTCATGAGGTGCAGCAGTGACTGCCAAGGTTTTCTGTTCACGTTCCGATGCCTGCAAAGCAGACGGCGACCATGCAGCACGATACGCGTACATCATGCCCAGAAAAACGATTCCCAGCACTGCAGCCGACCATTTAATGAATGTTTTTCCCTGTTTCATAAGCCTGCCGCAATGCAGAATGTTCCGCAATTTCGCCGGGTGTTGTGACACCACCCGCAAATACGGTACCGGCTAATGTCGCCTTTTCAAAGCAATCCACCCAGCCCTGAATGCCCTGAACGCTCCCATCCACAGTGGACGCGTCCGACTCCGCAGCTGCTGCCAGCAAATATACATCCCTGAAACGGTAATCGCTGGAGTACAGCGGATTGCAGCGGTCCAACAGCGTTTTCAGCTGACCGGGAATGCCGTAGTAATAAACCGGTGCCGCAAACACAACCACATCAGCATCTTTTATTTTCTGTGAAATCGTAACGGCATCATCCTGCAGAATGCATTTTTGCGTTGTCTGGCAGGACAGGCACCCCACACAGAAAGATATCTTCTGGTTTTTAAGGCTTACAACTTCTACATCATTCCCGCTTTCACGGGCGCCACGTGCAAAAGCCTGTGCCAGCGCATCGGAGTTGCTGTTTGCCCGCAAACTGGCTGTAACAATCAATACATTTTTAGGCATGTTGGGTTTCCTCCTTGTTATCCGTATGGTTATGGCAAAATTCCTGTGGCGCTCCAATCACAATCTGCCCGCGCGCTTCGGGATCATCCCGGATAATCTCGCCTACCTCCGGCACCTGAATGCGGCCGGTATGCGGGTTTTTGATACTGAGGACAGGCGTTGTAATCACGGCATCTACGTCGGATTTTTCAAAGCAGAGATCCGTATCGATCATCTTGCAGTCAATCAATTTGAGGTTCTTGCAATAGCAGAAAGGCTGCGTCCCGATGATAGTGCAGTGCTCCAGCGTCAGCCCATCCGAATACCAGGCCAGATACTCCCCTTTGATGACGCTGTTGCGTACGGTAATGTCCTTAGCGTGCCAAAATGCGTCTTTGGTATCAAAACGGCAGCTTGTAAAAAGTGCATGTTCCACGTACTGGAAAGAATACTTACCGTGAAAATCTACGTTATCAAACACAACATTGCGGGCACGAAGCAGAAAATACTCGCTTTGTGCGGTACTGTCTTCCATTTTGATTCCATCCGCAGACCAGCCGAATTCGGGCGAGTCAATATCGCAGGAATTGATCGTAATGTCTTTACATTCCCGAACGGCCTTGATTCCGTGCAGTTTGGTGCGGGAGATCTGCAGATGATGAGAATACCATAGAGCGGCCCGGCAGAGCGGCGTCAATTCGCTGTCCTCAATGCACAAATTTTCGTCGTGCCAGAAAGGATAACGCAGATTCATAAAGCAATGTCTTACGGTAATATCGGCGCTTTCTTTCAATGCGCTTTCGCCATCGGCAGGTCCATCAAATCGGCAGTTCCGAATTTCCAGTCCCTTGCTTCCGTAAAGGGCGCGCTCTTCTTCAAAAGATTGATTTTCCAAAACGGTCATAACTTCTCCCTCCTGAGAGTGGTAAAGGCTTCTTATTTTACATCTTCTGGTTTGATATTACCTGCATCTTCCAAACGCATGATATAGATCATGTGGTCCAGACAATCAATTTTGTATTGCACGCAGTGCAGTTGCTTCAATAGTGCCGCCTTTTGTTTGGCAAGCAGGCGGTATTGTTCCTGGCGACTGTGCGATTGTTCCAATTCCAAAAATTCCGTTACGAACGTTCTCTTGCAGCCGGCATCCTGTAAATTCCGGCAAATCTGAAATGTACGCTTTTCGGAAACATCCTCCACACGTCTCGCCTCCCCTGTGTTTTTATTCTAACGCGATGTTTCCAAAAGAGCAAATACCTTGTTTTTGTATCATGATATGCTTTTCAGGCATAGTAGAGTGTGCTATACTAAATCTATTCAAGGGGAGGTGCCGGGAATGGAAATTCGAGTGTTACGTTATTTTCTGGCCGTTGCACGTGAGGAGAGTATTACAGCAGCAGCCAATTTTCTGCATCTGACACAGCCGACACTTTCACGTCAGATTCATGACCTGGAAGAGGAGTTGGGGCAGCAGCTTCTGATTCGAAAAAGTCATCGCGTGCTTCTGACACCGGAGGGCATGTTGCTTCGTAAACGGGCCGAAGAAATTATGGCGATGGTAGACAAAACCGAAGCCGAATTCAACTCCTTGGAAAACACCATTAGCGGGGATGTCTACATAGGAAGCGGTGAAACCCAAACCATCCGTCATATCGCAGAAATCATCTGGCAGTTGAAAGAGGAATACCCAGCCATTCATTATCATATACACAGCGGAAATGCGCAGGACATTACCGACCGCCTGGACAAGGGATTACTGGATTTTGGCGTTTTGATTCAACCGGCAGACATTGCAAAATATGATTCGCTCCATCTTCCCGGGAAAGATGTATGGGGCGTGATCATGCGCAAAGACAGTCCTTTGGCAGCTAAGGACGCTCTGCAGAAGGAAGATCTGCGAACTCTGCCATTGCTTTGCTCCCGTCAAGCGATTCTTTCCCAGCGCCACGGAAACGCTTTCGCGGAATGGTTTGGTTCAGATTTTGACAAATTGAATATTGTTGCCACCTATAACCTGATCTATAACGCTGCCATCATGGTAGAAGCCGGTGTTGGGTATGCTGTAACGCTGGACAATCTGTCCAATACATCTGCCGCCAGTGAGCTTTGCTTCCGTCCGCTTACCCCGCGGTTGGAGTCCGGCCTGGATATCGTCTGGAAAAAGTATCAGGTCTTTTCCCCCGCCGCAGAGGTCTTTCTGCAACGTCTTCGCGGGACTTTTTCCTGACAGAGACAAGCATCACAATGCTGTTGCTGCAATATACAGCCGCCCCACCATAATGAAAAGGGATAGCCTTGTAAAGCTATCCCTTTCTGCTTTATACGGAATCATTTTTCAAAAACACATAGGTGGATGCATCAGATCGTTCCGGTGAAAAAGTAAACTGCAATCGGGCGAAGGTTTGGATTTCTTCCGGTTTTCGCACCTCATGCTCCGCCATATACCGAACCATTTCGCCACGGGCCATCTTGCACATGGTGGCCTTCTCCACCACCTTCCCATTCTTCTCCTCGCCAAATACGCAGGTAACAAAGCGGATAGACTCCGGAAGATAACGGGAAATACAAGTGCTATACTCTTTGGACGCAAGATTTACGATGCAGTCCGTTTCGGCAAAAAGCGCTTTGGCAAGTTGGTCGCCCCAAAACGTATAAATGTCCTTTTTCCCTGCTGCCGGCAATTTTGCCTGCATTTCCAGGCGGTAAGGTGTCACTCCGTCAAAAGGGCGCAACAAACCATAAAAACCTGAAAGAATCCGAAGGTGTTCTTGTACATAGGCCAATTGATGCTCTGTAAAAACGCCAGGCGACATACACCGGTATTGAATTCCCTCGTAACTCAGAATTGCCGGCGTAAGGTTGTTGTGCAAATCCATTTGCTGCAGCCGTTCCACATTGAGCTGTGCCAACTGATCGTTGCACTTCCAGATTTTCTTGAGCGTATCGTATGATAACGCCCGCATAGCCTGATACAATTGTTCTGTCTTTTCAAGGAACAGGGGCAAATCCTGCCATGGCAAGCTGTCGGTGTCCACATTCATCTTTTTGGCCGGGGAAATGATGATTCGCATAAAAGATTCTCCGCTTCGGCAATTGTTACCTTTGTCTTACTGTTCCCCTGCCAGATAGGCCAGGATTTCCGCCGCATTGGTATCCGGCTTCACTTTGGGCATCACTTTTTCGATGTTGCCTTCCGGATCAATAATATAAGTGGAACGAACAACGCCCATACTGACTTTGCCGTACAGCTTTTTTTCTTGCCAGACACCATAGGCCTGAATGGCTTGCAGCTCCGGGTCAGAGAGCAAAACAAACGGTAAATCGTATTTCTGCGCAAACTTCAGGTGAGAAGCTACCGAATCTTTGCTGATGCCGATGACCACAACATCCCGGCTGCGGAATCCTTCATAGTTCTGTGCAAAAGCGCAGGCTTGGCGAGTACAGCCCGGTGTATTATCCCGCGGATAAAAATACAAAACCACACGTTTGCCTGCAAAATCGGAAAGACTAACCGCCTTTCCCTCTTTATCCAGCAGGGTAAAATCCGGCGCCTTAATACCTACTTCCAGCATATCCATCGTCCCTTTCTTTTGACGTTAGCTTAGTATAACCTTTTCCACTGTACATCGTCAAGGAAAATCCTGCAATACTGCATCGGCACGCTTCACCAGCCCCCTACTTACAACTGGATTGGCCTGTTGCAATCTTCTCAGATTGCATAAATGAAATTTCCGGCTGAAAGAAAGCCAATAGAACGGTCAGTTGTGCATAGCCAAAAACCAAGTTCCAACCCGTCAGCCTGACTACCGGTCCAGAGTAATTGGGGTTAATCGCATCCCCAGCAAACCTTTTGATCCAGCGCATTATGATTTAATACCTGGTTTCTCTATTGGAAATACCTGTTTATGCAGCATGGTTTGCATTCTCCTGTATATCGCCCATCTCTACCTCCTTGCTGATGACAGTCAGTTTTTCTTTCGTTTCCTGAACAGTAGCCTCATCGGGGATCATTACATAGAGGTTCTGATTCATGGATTACGTACTCGAATAAGAATCACTGCCATCAACACTAAAGCTCTCAATATTCCAGGAACCTCCATCATGCAGTTGCTGGCGCACCGAAGTAGAAATCATTGGTATCCACGCAGGACTGGATGCTGTCCGGGGTCGAAAGGCAGTTAGACAGTACCGCCGGGCTGACAGCTTTTTGCAATACTGTCCCCACAACGGACATCTGGTTTTTGCCAAGCTGGCGGTCGCCTTCCGCAAACGCATGCCGATTGCATACAAAGGCAAGTACCTGTTCTCTATTCGAAGTGTCCGAGATTATTTTGACCGTGTGGATGGTTCGCCAGATGTATGCTCCTATCAACAACCAAAAAACTGCCAAGGCAGTACCAACATCCCTGCTGATTTTGGCCTTGATTCCCATCAGTCTGAAGACCACACCAGACAGAAGAACGAATACGATTACGGCAACCGCCAGATACGTCGCCGTCACAAGGCCAGTCATAGCCACATATCCACAAAGTTCCAGTGTGGCAGCCAAAGTTACTGCCGGGAAAATCCAAGAAATAATCGTTCGTTTCTACCTGGCTTTCCTGTTTTTTCCATACTTTAAGCCAGTAGCTTGTCCGGAGAGTCAAAGCGTGACAGATCCCCCGCTTCAGCCAGGATCATGGCGCCCATGCGGTAGCCAATGCCGGGGATGGTCATGATGGGAGACCGGATCTCGTCCATCATGGTCTCAATCTCAGCTTCAATTTCATGGATTTCAGCATCCAGTTCCCGAATAAGCCGGATGGTATGCTGCAATTCCAGAGATTTGGCAGGCATTCTGGAACCAATGGACATTCGTGCAGCATCCCGAATTGACAATGCCATATCTCGCTTGTAACGGCCCTTAGAGGCCTTCTCCAAAAGAGATTTGAGGCTTGTCAGGTGTGCTCGGGCAACCTGTTTGGCTCCCGGAAACTCCTCCAGCAGGGCATAGACAGAGGCCATGTGGAGCGTTGGAACCAGTTTCTCCAACTCAGAAAACAGGATGCAGACCAGTCTGGAAACCGGGCTTTTCAGCTTGGCGCGCTCTTTTACTTTGTCAAAACGATATCTGGTGAGTGACTTTAGTTCTTCGTTGTGGTATGCTGTATTCGTGTAGGGTTTGAGGCCTGCATCGGATAACAGCATAGCCGCAATTGTTCGTGCATCCACACGGTCGGTTTTGGTCTTTCTGAGGCTGAGACTTTTCCGGTAGAGGTTTGTGCGTAA
>NZ_JACJKP010000873.1 GCF_016901605.1 Gemmiger formicilis | reverse complement strand
TGTGCCCGGCGCCATTGCACTGGCAGCCGCCATTGTCTCCATCGCCGGCAAGGAGGCCATGTACTGGTATACCCGCCATTATGCCTTGCTGATCCATTCCTCGGCCTTCATGGCCATAGGGATGTTCCTCATCGGATGCCTTTTTGGACACCTTCACACCGATCCAGGCAATCAGTGTTGTGAGTACATCCGAGAAGGAGTGGATGGCATCGGAAATCAT
>NZ_JACJKP010000872.1 GCF_016901605.1 Gemmiger formicilis | reverse complement strand
AAGGCATTTTACCCGGCATGGCGTTCTCCCCTCTTCATTAAGTAACCTATTACCTATTATAACCGATTGCCCAGTCCTGTCAAGGGGGTCATCCCCGCCTGATGTTCATGACCAAGCTGCTGCAGCGGTTGGAAAGCAAAGGTTTTATCTGCTGTGTGCCAAGCAGCAGGGATCGCCGTTACAAAAAAATCACCTGTACCGAGCGTTCCCGGGGCATCCA
>NZ_JACJKP010000871.1 GCF_016901605.1 Gemmiger formicilis | reverse complement strand
GGCAATTCGTCGATGCTGGTGCGGCGGATGAACTTCCCCACTTTGGTAATGCGAGGGTCATCCTCCATCTTGAACATCAGACCGTTCATCTCATTTTGCGCCATCAATTCCTTTAAAACTGGAAAGCCCCGGCCCGTTGATTTTCAAACAGAAGCGGGTAGGGTTGAACGGCCGGTATTTCTATATCCACAAACTGCGCAGCATGTATGTGGACGCCGAA
>NZ_JACJKP010000870.1 GCF_016901605.1 Gemmiger formicilis | reverse complement strand
ACCGCTGGAACGGTACCGGGGCACCCGCTGGTACAAACCCTACTGCGTGTGTATCGTGGCCCTTTGGCTGGCGGCCTGGACGCTGGTGATGTTCGTGGGTGTGAACGCTGCCGGTGACCAGCTGGTTCAGCAGTACCCCCAGGCTGTACAGATCGGCCCGGGCATCGGTCTGGCGGAACCCGAACTGTTCCGGCGCCGCATACCCCGGCGTGCCCAGCAG
>NZ_JACJKP010000869.1 GCF_016901605.1 Gemmiger formicilis | reverse complement strand
AGGTCAAAGCGCTGCTGATCGCGGCGGTCATTCCCGCTGTGTTTACCGGCATTACCGAGCCCATCGAGTACGCCTTCCTGTTTGTGGCACCGCTGCTTTTTGTGGTGCATGCCGAACATGGCAAAAATGACCTTGCCGTTCATGACAAAGCGGCTGATGTTGATGTCGAACATGGCATCGGGGGAAGCCAGCATGGCGTTGTAGATGTTCACGGCACCCT
>NZ_JACJKP010000868.1 GCF_016901605.1 Gemmiger formicilis | reverse complement strand
GTGTGCAGCCGGCTGGAAAATATATGGGAAAGGTGGTACTTGCTGACCCCTAGTTCCCGGGCCACCGTATCCAGCGAAAGGGGTTTTTGGAAGTTACAGGAAAGGTAGCGTACCTTCAACCGTGTTTTTCAGATTCACATGGGAATGTCGCCCCGCCAATACCGGGAACTCAAATCTGTGGCATCACACAGCCCACTGACAATTCCATAAACGCATGCCG
>NZ_JACJKP010000867.1 GCF_016901605.1 Gemmiger formicilis | reverse complement strand
TATCTCCCTCTTCGACCAAACCGATGGGGCCGCCCGAGGCAGCCTCCGGGGAAACGTGACCGATGGCGGCACCGCGGCTTGCGCCGGAGAAGCGTCCGTCGGTGATCAGCGCCAACCAGGGCGCGGTGCTGAAATAACGCGTTGAATCCAAAACACGCAGCGGTTGTGCGGCCGCTGCGTGTTTTCTTTTGCCCGGGACCCGTAAAATTTGCCAAAAGCT
>NZ_JACJKP010000866.1 GCF_016901605.1 Gemmiger formicilis | reverse complement strand
GGACTGTTCCAATGCCTGGCGCAGCGCGACGGTAGAGTTGCGGCGAGCCTCCGCCTTTTCCGCTTCGTTCATCAGCCAGGTGAATTTAGCGTTGGGGCAGGCATAGACAACCGCCGCCATGGGCCTGGCGCTGCGCGCTTTAGGGCATAGGCGTAAGGTAGTTATTGTACAGTTTTTGAAGGACGGTACCAGCGGTGAAATAGAACCGCTGCGTCGCCTG
>NZ_JACJKP010000865.1 GCF_016901605.1 Gemmiger formicilis | reverse complement strand
TCAGGCGTTTGGACTGGTTCAGAATGGCCTTTTCCAGGGTGTTGCGGGCCATGCGTCCGTTGCCGTTGGTGGCGGCATTCTCAGCCTGTTTCCGGTCAAACCAGGTGGTCAGGGTCAGGTCGGCGCCCAACTCACCGCAGATACCCACCCAAATGCCGTTCTTATGGGCATTTTCGGTAACCATCTGGATCAAACGCAGCACAGACAGATGGTGCGGGTC
>NZ_JACJKP010000864.1 GCF_016901605.1 Gemmiger formicilis | reverse complement strand
AATAGTGTACAATCTGAATCGCTGTTTTTGGTGAATATTTACATCCTGAAAAAAAGGAGGAGAACTCATTGAGAGGCGTTTTTAATCCGGACAGCCCCCTGATGCGCGCCCTGGCGGAAATTTGCCCGGAATGACTTGAAAAAATTGCCGACCACCGGAGTGCCGTCTTTTTCACCCGCCATTTTTGTGGTGACATAATGTAAAGCCGTGATGGCAGGGC
>NZ_JACJKP010000088.1 GCF_016901605.1 Gemmiger formicilis | reverse complement strand
TTCCTGCTGGTCCACGCCGGGGTAGCACTCGATGCTGAGCACGCATTTCCCGGTGCCGCAGGCATCGCCCAGGGCCCGGGCAATGGCACCGGCCCCTTCATACACCCGGGCGTCGGGGCAGCATACGTCCACCCGGGGGAACATTACATAGCGGCCGATCTTTTCTTCACACATACCAATGGCGCCTCCTTGCCGTTGTTGTAGCTACAGCATAGGAGATAAAACGGGATTTGTCAATACATTTTCGATAAAAATTAAAATAAATTGTCAAAATGTATTTACAAATACGACGGGCACCGCTATACTGGAAGCAACAAATCTGCGGAAAGAAGGTACCCATGATGGATGCTCCTTACCTTTGCCTTGATGTGGGCGGCACCGAAATCAAGGGCGCGGCTGTCAGCCAGGGCCGTGTGCTCACGCCGCTGCGCCATTTCCCGGCCCGCTCGGGAGAAGACCGGGAAACATTGCTGGCCCATTTTGCGGCGGTTTTCCGCCAGCTGGATGAGGAAGCGGGCCATCCGCCCCGGTTGGGCGGGCTGCGGCTGGCCTTCCCCGGCCCCTTTGACTACCCGGCGGGCATCTGCCTGCTGCGGGGGCTGGATAAATACGATGCGCTGTACGGTGTAAGCCTGCGGGCGGAACTGTTTGCCCGCCTGCGGGACCGGCTGGAGGACCCGGAACAGATCCGCTTTACCAACGACGTGGCGGCCTTCGGCCTGGGCGAGATCCATTACGGCGATGCCCGGGGCAGCGCCCGTTCCCTGTCGGTATGCATCGGTACCGGCTGCGGCAGTGCCTTTGGTCTGGGGGACGGTCTGGCGCCGGAAGGCACCCCCGCCGTGCCCCCGCGGGGAGAGATTTACCCCACTCCGTTTCTGGGCAAGTGCATTGATGATATGATCTCCAAGCGGGGGCTGATGGCCCTGACCGAAGAACGGCTGGGTACGCCTATGGAAGGGGCGGAACTGGCCCGTCGGGTGCAGGAAGGCGACCGGGCGGCAGCCGCCTGCTTTGCGGAGTTCGGCACCCGGCTGAAAGAGGCCCTGGAACCCTTTCTGCGGGGGTACCGGCCGGATTGCCTTTGCCTGGGCGGGCAGATCACCCGCAGCTTTGGGCTGTTCGGGGACCCGCTGCGGCAGCTTTGCGAGGAACTGGGCGTTGTGGTGTACGTAGCGGCCGATACCTCGGTGCTGGCCATGCAGGGACTGTGCACACTGTAAGGCGGCAGTGAGATTTGCTCCGCATCCGGGAATGCCTTCGCTTGGTGTTTCGGCCTGTTATAACAAAAGCCCCCGGCCATCATGGCCGGGGGTTTTTTGCATAGAAACGGGTTTTCACACACCCACGTTGCCGCTGTTCACACCGGCAGCTGCGCCACCCAGGGGCAGCCACTCCACCACCTGGCGGATCTGGCTGTCCCAGAAATCCCACTCGTGGTCGCCGGGGGCTTCCCGGTAGGTCACGGCAAAATGCCGCGCTTCCAGGTCATGGGCCAGGGCACGGTTTACCGGCAGCAGGTGGTCGCTCTGGCCGCAGGCCAGGTAGACCCGCGGTTTGTCCGGATTGTCGGCCAGCCGGTCAGCCAGGTACAAAAGGTCCTTGTCGCTGCCGGGGATCTGCGCCACCGGGCCAAAGAGGGCTTCGATGTAGGGTTTGCCCTGAAAGAACACCGGCGCATCGTCGGTATACTGGTCCAGGGTGGCCACCACGTTGGCGGTGGAAAGCGCCGCAATGGCCCCGAAGGTTTCGTGGTATTTCAGGCCGTTGCGCAGCGCACCGTAGCCGCCCATGGAAAGCCCGCCGATGAAGGTATCCTCCCGTTTGCGGGAGAGCGGGAACATCCGGCGGGTGATCTCCACCAGTTCCCGGCCGATGAATTCACCGTACAAATCCCGGGAAGCGGGCTGGTCCACATAAAAACGGTTGTCGCCGGAGGGCATCACCACCGCCAGATCGTGTTCTTCGGCCCAGCGCTGGATGCGGGTGCCGCTGACCCAGTCGGTATAGTTGCCAAAGATGCCGTGCAGCAGGTAGAGGGTGGGGTACTGGCGTTCCGGGAGGGGCTGACCGGGAACGGTAAACTTGTCCACCGGCAGCACCACCTGCAGCGGCACGGTGCGCATCAGCGTCTGGGATACAAAATTCACTTGGATCAAGGCCATAAAAGGTTCTCCTTTCCCGCAGGGCGGTGTTTTTCTTCATTATAGCGGGCATCGGCCGGTTGTGCAAACAAAAAAGCACCGGGCCGTCGGGCCCGGTGCGGGAAAGGTTCAGCGGCCTGCGCCTTTGTCCAGGATCTTGTCAAACCGCGTCAGGAAGGTGATCACGGTGACCACCGCGGGCAGAATGTCGCTGACCGGTTCCGCCAGAAAAACGGCGAACACCGGGTCGGGCAGCAGGTGGGCAGCAGGAAGATCAACGGGATCAGCAGGATCAGTTTGCGCAGGCAGGCCAGCAGCAGGCTGATCTTGGCCTGGCCCAGGGCCACGAAACTTTGCTGGCAGGACACCTGGAACCCGGTGGAGAAGATACCCAGCATGTAGATGCGCATGGCCCAGACGGTGTAATCCACCAGGGCGGGGTCGTTGTTGAAAATCCGTACAAACGCCTCCGGCAGCAGCATGACCAGCGCCCAGAAGGCCACGGCGTAGCCCACGCAGGTAAAGAACTGGCAGCGGAACGCCTGGCGTACCCGGTCCCGGTGCCCGGCGCCGAAGTTGAAGGTGATGAGGGGCTGCCCGCCCTGGCATACGCCGGAAATGGGCATGGAGATCAGCTGGCTGACGCTGGTGATGATGGTCATGGCGCCCACGGCAATGTCGCCGCCGTAGCGGGAGAGGCTGGCGTTGAAACTGATGTTCAGCACGCTCTCGGTGGCCAGCATGACAAAGGAGGAAACACCCAGCGCCAGGCAGGGCAGAATGATCCGGGGCTGTACCCGCAGGTTGGCAAGCCGCAGTTTGAGGATGCTGCGTTTGCCGGTGAGGAAACGCAGCACCCACACGGTTATGCGGTCAGATCAGCCTTCGGTCACAATAAAGGTGCAGCTCAGGGCCGGCAGGGTCAGGGTGCCTTCTGCCGCCACGGGGTCCATGGCGGGCAGGGCGTAGCCTTCGCCCAGGGTCAGCGCTTTGCCGTTGCACTGCATCACCGAGGCACGGGGCGTTTCGGCGGTCAGCTGGTAAATCTCCGCCTTGCCGGGCAGTTCCACGGTGGTGGTCTCGGTCATCGAGTTGTTGATGACCAGGTAGGCCTTGCCGGGCTTGCCGTCGTGGCGGGAGTGAGCGTACACGTGGGCGCCTTCGCGGATGGGCTCGGCCGCATCGTAGACGGTGGTGCCCATCAGGCGGTTCCACAGCACCACGGCGAAGAAGTTGGGCCGCGGGTCAAAGACTTCCGGCTTCAGGTAGCCGTAGTCGCTGGAAGCCAGCGTGTTGTGGAAGATGATGCCGTCGGTCACGGCGGAGAAGCCGCCCAGCTCGTTCAGGGTGCGCAGCACATCCAGGTAGGTGGAAGCCCAGGTGTCGCCGCCGCCGCCCGCATCGCCGGACTCGGTGACCCACATCTGGCCGCCGGGCACGTAACGGTCACGCAGCGGTGCGTTGGAGCGGGCCATGCCGGGGGCAACCGCCAGGTATTCCTCGGTGTGGGCTTTTTCGGGGGACCAGTGAGCCATGGGCATGATGGACTGCAGACGTTCCGACACGCCGTTGTAGTAGTGGTAGCTGTACACTTCCATGGGCTCGGTGGCGCCGTCCATCAACTCGTCGGTGGAAACGGAAGGCATCACATCGGCAATGCCGCCGCCCAGGGCGTTGTCGCCGTCCTCGCCAATGATGCCCACCGTGCTGCAGGGGCCAACGGCCAGGCAGCCGGGGTAGTTCTCGTGCAGCCAGCGGTTGAACAGGTCCTGGTCACGCACAAAGTTGGCGGCGGTGTAGCCTTCGGGGGACTTGCCGCCCATCTTGCCGTCAAAGTCGTAGTAGGTCTTGGTGGACCAGGTGCCGGAAACGCGCACCCAGGCGGGGCCGATGTCCTTGGCCAGCTTGCGCAGCTTCTCGCTTTTCAGGTCGATGGGCGGGTAGAACTGCATCAGCGCGGCCATGGCGGTGTGGTTGGCCAGGGAGCCGACGGGGCCTTCGAAGGGCTTGGTGCCGGCGATCTCCTCGGGGGAGTAGGCCTTCCAGAAGGTGCCGCCGGTGACCTCGGTCATTTCCACGTTGTAGGAAACCAGGAGCTCATCCACGGTGCGCAGCTGGCGCAGGGTGTCGGGTGACAGTTTGATAAACTCTGCCATGATGGAATCTCCTTTATGTTTGTGATTTTTACACAGGGGATCAATACTGCAGGCCGAAGCCGTATTCATAGTAGTTGCCGGCGGCGTCGCGGTAGGCGTAGGCCTTGCCGTTCTCGTCCTTGAGGGAATCCGGCATATACTGGTCTTTGTCGAAGCCGGGCACGTCGTTGGGGCTGATGCAGACGCCTTCGGCGTTCACAGCCAGCACTTCGTCGCCGCGGGGCATGGTCAGGGGCAGCTTGCCCACCGGGGCAAAACGGCCCAGCATCACGTCCAGGGTGGCTTCGGGGTAGGTGTCGAAACCGGCGGTCATGGCATCGCTCAGGCTTTCCAGGTTGCCGGGCTGCCAGGCCAGTGTCACGTTCAGGTTGGAGATGACCTTGCCGCCGTGGGCATGAACGGCCGCGGCGATCTCCGCAATGCGGCCCATGCCGGTGACGGTGGTTTCCTCGTGAGTTTCGGCAACGGGGCGGCCGTCCTCATCCACATTGTGCACGGTCTTGCCTTCGCACAGGTCCAGCTCCAGATAACCGGGGGTGGCGTTGAAGTAGGCACCGGACTGCGGGGTGAGGAAGAGCAGGGCGTAGTCGGCTTCGGCCGGGTCTTCGGTCAGGGTCACGCCCTCCAGCAGGCCGCGCAGCTTGGCGGTGGACTGCTCCGAAAGACGGGTGTCCTTGTGGAAGGCCTCGGCGTAGACTTTCTTGCCGGCCAGTTTGTCGGCGGTCAGGGGCAGGGTGCCGTCGTTTTTCAGCAGCACCACGCTCTCCCGGTGGACCTTGGCGGCTTCATCCCAGTCGGCCTGGCGGGCCACCATGGCCTCGGCTTCCTCGGGGTCACGGTAGGGGTCGTCCACCATGCCGATCTCAAACATTTCGGTCAGGGTGCGGCTCACGGCGCGGTCCAAGGCTTCGTCGGTCAGCACCAGCTGGTCGGCGGTAAAGCCTTCCGGCACGGGGTGGGTCTCGTAGTAGCCGTTGTGGGCGCGCTCTTGGCGGCCGCAGGCTTGGAGTAGTAGGGCATGATGGAGGAGGTACCGCAGTCCACCGCGACCTGGAAGGGCGGCAGGTGGTAGTTCTCCAGGCTGCCCTCGGTGGCGTAGACGTTCCACTGGCCGGCGGCATAGTGGGGGTCAAAGCCGTTTTCACGGGCGCCGCCGCCGGGAAAGTGCTTGGTGGTCACAGCCACGCCGTCCTTGGCCACGCCCTTGGGCTTGCCCTGGATGCCGGGGATCAGGTGCCGCATGATCTCACAGATCAGCTTGGGGTCCTCGCCAAAGGTGCCGTAGGTGCGCTGCCAGCGGGGATCGGTGACGGTATCGGCCATATACATGTAGCCTTTGCGCATGCCGCAGGCGTTCCATTCCCGGCGGACGGTATCGGCAAATTTGTCGATGATGTCGATGCGGCCGGTGCCCTTGACGGTGGCGGCAATGCCCAGGGTGCCGGGCCAGGTGGCCAGCACGCCGAAGGCGTCGTTCATGCCGAAGACGATCTCGCCGTTCTCGTTGCGGGAGTTGGAGGTGGCCGACATGGGAATGTAGTGGTCACATTCCTCACAGACGGCGTTGACCTGGTTGATCCAGTCGGCCAGGTCGGTGGGGGTGGCGTTGGCACGCAGGATCACATGGCGGTAGAAAGCATCTTTCAGCATCTGGGTGGTGCCGATGATGTGCTGTTTGCCGAAGATGGTCTCGGTATCGCACTCGGTCTCGTCCAGGATGCCGGTTTCGTCGTAGACGGGGTTTTCCACCTTGACGGCCATGGGGCCGGTGGCCGGGTACTTGGCCATGCGCCAGTCGGCCACAAACAGCTGGGCGATCTTCTCATGCACCGAAAGCTGTTTGACGTAGGCGGCCGCACGCTCGGCGGCGGGGCGGCGCCAGTCGTTGACGGTGCTGACGGTACCGCTGCCGTCAATATCCTTGAAGGTCAGACCGTCCTGGTTGAGCAGCGCGCGGCTGACGGTGCTGACGGCGGCGCCGTCCTGGTTCTGGACGCGGTGGAAACGGCGGGAGGCTTTTTCTGCCATGGCTCTTCTAATCTTCCTTTCTTTGTAAAAATAGCGGGCAAACCAAAGCCCCGGCGAGGGAGCCGAAGTTCCCCCGCCGGCGGCGGATTAACCCTTGTAGTCGATGGGCAGCGAGGTCCAGCGGGCGCGGAAATGGAAGGCCGCGTCCTTGGGCTGGCGCTGGCGGGTGAAGATGCCCTTTTTGTTGCCGTTGGCACGCATGATGCCCTCGGTCGTCTGGAAGTCGGCAAAGTTCCAAACCAGCTCGCCCTGTACGAAGTCGTAGCTGTCGAATACGCGATGGTTCATATCAAGGTATTCGTTCTGGTATTCCTGGCTCCACATCACGCTGGGCAGCTTGTGCTCGGAAGGCAGCGTGTCGGCGCCGTACTCGGTAAAGATCATGGGGCGGCCGTTGAGCACCTTGGCCCAGCCGTCCATCTCCTTGCGGAAGGCGGCCTCGGCGTCCACCATGCCGTAACCGCCCATCACGTACCAGCCGTAGTAGCGGTTCAGGCTGATGAAGTCGGCAAACTGCTGGCCCTTGCTGTTGTGGGGCAGGCTCATCATAACGATGGCGTAGGTGCGCGGGCGCTTCTGGACGTCCAGCTCATGGGCCAGGTCAAACAGCGGCTTGAAGTAGGCCTCGGTGCCTTCGCTGGTGCACTGGGGCTCGTTCAGGATGCTCCAGGCAATGACCGAAGCATGGTTCTTGTCGCGGGTGATCATCTCGGTCAGGGCCTGCTTGTGGTTTTCCAGCAGCTTCGGGGTGGTTTCCTTCTCAAAGTAGCCCACCGGCTTGCCGGTGCCCTGGTTGGCGGCCAGGAAGTTCATGGTGCTTTCCATAAAGCCGACGGCGGGCACTTCGTCAATGATCAGGAAGCCTTCCTCATCGGCCATCTGGTACAGTTCCTCGGCGTAGGGGTAGTGGCTGGTACGGAAGCAGTTGGCGCCGATCCACTTCATGCACTCATAGTCGCGCTTGACGGTGACCAGGTCCAGGCCGCGGTCTTGCCGGCGGGCAGCATGTACTCGTTCAATTCGTTGTTGACGAGGACGGCCAGTTTGTTATACTGGTTATAGCGCACGATCTCGGCAATGTCGGCGTTGAAGGGCAGGAAACCGCCTTCGTGACTGGTGACTTCCACGCCGTTCACAAAGACGCGGGCGCGGTGGGTGGCGGAGCCGAAGCGGATGGCCACGTCGCAGCCGTTCCACTCGCCGGGCACGAAGAAGTCGGTCTCGTACCAGAAGTCGCCGCAGTACTCACGGCTCTCCTTGTCGGTGAACAGATCGCAGAAAGCGGAAGGGACCGGCATCAGCACGGGGGCGGGCAGGCCGTTGGCCCAGCCGGAATCCACACCGGTGCTCTCGGGGTCAAACTGGAACTTCCACATGCCGTCCAGGCTGACGACACGGCGGGAAGTGGACGCTACGGGGTACAGCAAAGAATTTTCCATAGTACGTTACCTCCTGTATAAAAAGCGGATATGTGGCCGGGACTGCATACGCCCGGACTGTTTTGATGCTATTATTATCCCACAAAATTACACTGAACGGTTAGTACAATTTTTGGCTAAAACCGGAATATCCTTTCTTTCTTTCGGTGTTTTTCCACAGGCAGCAAAAGGGGTGTTTACCTATTTATATAGAACAGCGGTTTTGACGCATTTTGCACCGGCAAAAGCCGGAACCGGCCCGAATGTGAGCCATAGTAACAGTTTTTGTCTCCATTGGCAGCAAAATTTGTAAAACCCGTAAAAAATCCGGAATGTCCATAAAATATTCCTCACCGCAAAATTGTGAATTCATTCATAATATAGACACAAATTGCACGGGCCGCGCGGCAGGAGAGGCAACCACCGTCCACGGCACAACGTAAAGGTAAGGAGAAAACGAAATGGCAAAAATTCGAACATTACCGGACAAGTTCTATGACAAAGACTACGAGAACAACGGTATCCATCGCGTTCCGTTGTGGCGCATCGGCTGCTTTGCGCTGAACAACACGGCCACCAACCTCTACATGTTCATGCTGATGTACCTCAGCTACTACCTGATGGGTTTCGTGGGCGTCGGCATGGTCGTGGCGTCCAGCTTCTCGGCGGTCATCGGTTCCGTGGGCGGCATCATCACCAACCTGGCGCTGGGCGCCCTGTGGCTGTTCGGTGACCCCACCACCATGACCTCCAACCCCGCCACCGGTGCTTTTAACTGGGGCTACTTCCTGATCCTGCACCTGGTGCTCACCATCATCCAGGGCGGTTTCCAGGGCATTTCCGGCAACATCGTTATCCCCATGACCGCCGACTGCGCCGACTACGAAGTATATCGTACCGGCCGTTACGTTCCCGGCCTGATGGGCACCCTGTTCAGCTTCGTGGATAAGATCATCTCTTCTCTGGCTCCCATGATCGCCGGTCTGGTCTTTGCCGCCTGCGGTTTCACCGATCACAACCCTGTTATGGGTGACGTCGCTACCCCGCAGCTGCGTCCGGGCGTTGTCTTCCTGGCTTACGGCATCATCATCCTGGGCCTGATCTGCAACCTGATCGCCATGAAGTTCTACCCCCTGACCAAGGAAAAGATGGCTGAACTGCAGAACGAGATCGTTGCCATCAAGGAAAGAACCATGGCTGAAAACCAGGCCTGATTTTCCTTCCAACACTGCATATCGTAAATTCCGTGTGGCCCTGCGCTGCGGTGCAGGGCCGCTTTTTTGACAGAACCGGCTGTGCCTTGCGGGGCCGGCCTATGAGGTATTGAGCATTGAGCAGAAAGACCCGTGACCCCGAAATGTCCAAAGAGAAAAAGCAGGCGGAACAGCAGCCTTCCATCACGGACTTTGCCGTGGCGGAGGACCAGCTGGCCCACCTGCGGGAAGCCCAGGGCGAAACCGACGAAAAGCACCACAATCCGCTGTGGCGCCTGATCGACCGGGCGCTGCGCTACCGGGAAGAACGCATCAAACAGCCGGTACGCAAAAAGACCTACCTGTGGTTGTGCCTGCTGGGGGCGTTCGGCGCGCACCGCTTTTATGCCAAGCAGTGGATCACCGCGGTGATTTATCTGCTTACCTGCTGGACCGGGTTCTCTTTTGCCATGACCATCATCGACTTCATGATCGTGGTGCCGATGAAGGCGGACGAGAACGGCGTGATCTACCTGTAAAAGAACTGTGCCGGCCCTGGCCGTGCAGAAAGGCAGGCTTTTGTGGAGCAATTCTTTCATGTTCTGTTTAATACCGGTCACGAAACACCGAACCTTACGGTTTTGGTCGTGCTGATCGTGCTGGCATTGGTGCTGCCGCCGCTGATCAATTCGGTGGGGCGCAAACGTGCCGGGGACCCCAAACGCAAAAACGACAAAAAGACCAAGTGACGGCGTGCATCGCGGCACAAACCGGCCGGGCTTTTGCGGCCCGGCTTTTTGGGCAAGTGTACGTCTGGTCGTCAAAAACTCTGCACCGGCAAACGTTTTTTAACGGTTGCCGGTATTGTGGTACAAAGGAGGTTTTTCCTTATGCAGGTCGATCTGCTGCAAACGATCCGAAAACTGATGGGCACACACGACCTCCAGCTGACGCTGGTGACGCCCCCTTAAATGCGTGAGTTCCTGCCCATGAATTTCAGTCCCGATACCCGCTATTTCAACGAGCCGGCCTTTGAGCAGGAACTGCCGGCCAGCATGCTGGAACAGCGCTATGCCGCCGAAGGCCGCCTGCTGGAGGCGGTCAGCCGCGGCGATACCGAAGCAGCCCTGCAGGCCATGAACGTGATGGGACGCTTCCGGATTCAGGGCCGTTTTTCCGATACACCCTATCAGGTCAAGACGCTGCTCACCGTCATGAACACCCTGTTTCGCAAAGCCATCGAGCGCAGCATGGTCCACCCCTACTATATTGATGAGATCTCCACCCGGTATGCCCGCCGTATCGAGAACGCCTCCATGGAGGAACAACCGGCCATTATCGGGTCTATGGTGCGGGAATACTGCGCCTATGTGCGCAAATACTCCCTGAAAGAATACTCCCCGCTGGTGCAGAAGATCATCAACCACATCAACCTCAATCTCAGCTCGGAGCTTTCCCTCAAATCGCTGGCGGCCATGTGCTTATCAGCCCCAGCTATCTGTCCAACCTGTTCAAGCGGGAAACCGGCACCACCCTCATTGACTATATCAACACCCAGCGGGTCCAGCGCGCGGCGCACCTGCTGGCAACCACCAAGCTCAGCGTGGCTTCGGTGGCCGAACGGGTGGGCATCCTGGATGTGAACTATTTCGCCAAACTGTTCAAAAAGGCACTGGGCCAGACCCCGACCCAGTACCGCCGCAATCACCCCCAGCCCCGGTGATTGTGCCTGCATAAAAATGCCGAAAGGGGGCCGCTGTGCAGAGCGGCCCCCCTTTGTGCTGCCTTTCCATAGGAAAAACAACAGCCCGGAACCAACGGTTCCGGGCTGTTGCGTATGGGTTTTACAAGGACGATCAACCGAACACCTGGCCGCACAGGCGGCAGGCGGTGGGGGTGGCGGCCAGGCCGCCCTCGGCGGTTTCTTTCAGGGCGGGACTCATGGAATTGCCCACCCGGCGCATGGCCGCAATGACCTCGTCGGCGGGAATCTGGCTGCCAATACCCGCCAAAGCCAGTTCGGCGGCCATAAAGGCGATGGAAGCCCCGGCGGCGTTGCGCTTGATGCAGGGAATCTCCACCAGACCGGCCACCGGGTCGCACACCAGGCCCAGCTGGCATTTCAGGGCAATGGCCACCGCGTCATCCAGCATCTGCGGGGTGCCGCCGGCCAGTTCCACCAAAGCGGCGGCGGCCATGGCGGCCGCGCTGCCGCATTCCGCCTGGCACCCGCCCTGGGCGCCGGCCAGGCAGGCATTCTCGGCAATGACCATGCCCACGGCGCTGGCGGTGAACAGGCTCATGACGCAGGCGTGTTCGTCGGCGCCCTGCTCCTGCATGGTCAGCAGCACCGCAGGCAGAATACCGCAGCTGCCTGCGGTGGGGGCAGCTACAATGCGGCCCATGGCGGCGTTCAGCTCACTGACCGCCAAAGCGCGGTACAACGCCCCGCCCAGCACCGGGCCGGTCAGGTTTTTTCCTTCCTCCACCCGGCGGCGCATTTTGCAGGCGTCGCCGCCGGTCAGCCCGCTGGCGGACCGCAGGTCCGGCTGGCAGCCCGGCTCAATGCAGGCGGCCATGACCTGGAAATTCTCCTTCATGCGGGCATAGACTTCCTCTTCGGTCTGTTCCAGCTGGGCAGCCTGCTGGCGCAGTACCAGCGCGGAAAGGGGCTGTCCGGCGGTTTCGGCGGCGGCTACCAGCCCCGCCAGGGAATGATAATTCAGTTCTTCCGGCATCGTTTTGCTCCTTTGTTATTGGGGCAGCAGGGTGACGCAGAGCATCACGTCCGGCAGCTGCCGCACACGGCAGGC
>NZ_JACJKP010000863.1 GCF_016901605.1 Gemmiger formicilis | reverse complement strand
CTTGGACGGCTTACCGTATGGCCAGCCTCCACAACGAAAATAACGATCCAATTTTTAACAGCGTAATCATTATTACAGACCGCCGTATTCTCGATCAACAGTTGCAGGCCACCGATTTTCTTTTTTGTGACCTCACGGAAAGTCTCTACAATAATAGCTGCTTTCTGCTGAAGGTTGTGCGGATGTAATTCCTCATAGCGTCGAATCGTTCTAACAGCCT
>NZ_JACJKP010000862.1 GCF_016901605.1 Gemmiger formicilis | reverse complement strand
CGTTTAAGCCAGCGCGCCAAAGGCCCCGATGCCGACATTCTGCTGTTCCAGATTGCACTGTTGGAAGACGAGTCCTTCACCAATGAAATTGGTGATTACATAGCTGCCGGTGCCCGGCGGCCAGGGCGGCCACGCCGTCGCCCAATTGGACAATGGCGGGAATCCCCAGGCTGCGGGCCATAATGGCGGCGTGACTGACCGTGCTGTCCTGATTGCTGGC
>NZ_JACJKP010000861.1 GCF_016901605.1 Gemmiger formicilis | reverse complement strand
TACCAACGTATGCCCTTCCATCCATGTGTTCAACTCGGCAACCTTGATGCTGGCGTACTATCGCTGCAGCTGCTTTGACGCCCCGCGCCGCCGCTGGATGCGTCCGGCCGCTGCTGGCGGCCCAGGGGCGAAGCCTCGTGCTGGAACACGGTGGCGGCGTAATCCAACGCCAGAGCCAACAGGATGCCGAACACCACGTCGATCACGCTGTGCTGTTTCA
>NZ_JACJKP010000860.1 GCF_016901605.1 Gemmiger formicilis | reverse complement strand
GTCAGACCGAGATCAAGCTGGGCAGCCTGACCCCCACCCGTGACTTCAACTACGTGAAGGACACCGCCAACGGCTTTATGACCATTGCAGACTGCGATGCCGCCATCGGTCAGGTTGCGCAGTTTGGTGGCATCGCCCAGCAGGCGGTTGACCTCGCTCTTTTCAGGGCGCAGGCGTTCAGCTTCGCAGACGATGGTGGCATTGGGGTTGATCTGTGCGA
>NZ_JACJKP010000859.1 GCF_016901605.1 Gemmiger formicilis | reverse complement strand
GCGCCCGGCCAGATAAGGACGAGCCGCCTGAGCCACGGCAGCAAACAGCTTCTCATCTTTGGGTCCATCCAGAATCAACAAATAACTTTTCCTCGTATCGTTCACAATCATGATGCTGCGCTTTGACGATTTTGCCAATATGCTTCAGAAAAATCAGGAAGCCTCCGGTTTGGTCTTGAATCCCGGAGAAAACAGCCTGCGGTTGGAATCTGCGCTGATC
>NZ_JACJKP010000858.1 GCF_016901605.1 Gemmiger formicilis | reverse complement strand
TGGAGCGCAAGGGCAAGCAGAGCTATCAGGGATGGATGTGCGCCCGGCTGCTGGCCTTCTCCAACGGAGATTTGCAGGCGCTGTTTGACCGGAGCGACGGATTTTATCGCCGCCGCTGCCCTTAATGACCATCATCCGCTGTCCCTTATTGCTGGGGATCAGGCAGTAGCCGATATATTCCTGCAAGGTTGGGATGTCCTCCGGGTAGAGCAGGCCATCC
>NZ_JACJKP010000857.1 GCF_016901605.1 Gemmiger formicilis | reverse complement strand
TGACGGCCAGCTTCCTCTGCCTGGGAATGCTTTTGCAGTATGTACGCAGCGAACGACGCCGTACACGTACTATTTTGCTGGTTCTGCAATTCCTGTTTTCCCTGCTCATCGGACATGGGGGAAACCAGAACCGCCGCAACAGCGGGGAACAGCGTCCCGATGCCGGCCTGGCGGCAGAAATACCAGCAGGATGCCAGCATGCACAGCAGGATGATGGCGG
>NZ_JACJKP010000856.1 GCF_016901605.1 Gemmiger formicilis | reverse complement strand
TATAAACGTAAGCGACTGCGTTTGACAAGCCTTTTGCGGGATGCTATCCTTATACCAGAAAATGCAGGAGGGCCGCTCATGAATGAACAACGTTACCGTGCTGTGATTGCCTGGCGTCATAACGGCGCCCCCGCTGCGGCGCTGCGCAGCCTGTGGAAGCAGGAGCATCTGTTGTTCGGAAACTGGAAAGCCGCCGCCCGCCTGCGTCTGGGGCAGTATG
>NZ_JACJKP010000855.1 GCF_016901605.1 Gemmiger formicilis | reverse complement strand
GGTCATGGGAGGGCTGGCTGGGACCGTAGTCGGTTGCCGCCAGGGTCAGCGGTCCTTCGCCGTAAAGGTCCTTGCAGTCATCGTAATAAGTATAGGTAATGGTGCTGCGGCCACATGTGGAACATTGTGCCACTGGATGGCCAGAATTACCTGGTGGACGTGACCAACTGCGACGAGGGTACCGTCGGCAGCCCTGACCAGCTCTTTTTGGCCGGTACTG
>NZ_JACJKP010000854.1 GCF_016901605.1 Gemmiger formicilis | reverse complement strand
CGGTGTCCATGGCGCTCATGCGGGCGTTCTGCTCGGAGCAGAAGGACTCCACCAGTGCACCGAACAGCACGCTCTTGAGGTAACCCGGCACAATATGGCTGAGCACCTGTTCCGCAAAGGGCATATCGATGAAGTGTATGTGGTCTATACCGAGATGGTCACCCCCATGACGATGGAACCCCGCATGATCAAGCTGTTGCCCCTGGACCGGGATGCCTTC
>NZ_JACJKP010000087.1 GCF_016901605.1 Gemmiger formicilis | reverse complement strand
TTTGGCAGCTATGATGCAACGGTGCGCCTGTACGCAGGTGTGTCTGCAGCATTCAAAGTCAAGGTTGAAGAACTGTAAAGCAAAACTGCTTTGCAGAGTGGCTGGAAGGGAGAAGAGAAGGTCGTGCCGCGAAATGAAGAATTGAGTCTTTCCAGCTTGGGAATCCAGATGCCTTATAACATGCAGGCCGAGCAGAGCATCTTGGGTGCGGCTTTGATGGATGAGGCGATCCTGAACCGTCTTATTACCGATATGGAACCGGAAATGTTCTATTCGGATCAAAACCGTGCGGTATACGAAACCATGCGGGCTCTCTACACAGAGAGCGAAGCGGTTGACGTTATCACGCTGGTGAATGCCCTGGCCAATGGCGGAACCTTTGCCAGTGCAGACGATGCGAAGGTCTACATTACCCATATTGCGGAAACCGTTCCGGCGATTTCCAATGTGGATTCCTATTTCAAAATCGTCAAGGAAAAATACCAGGCAAGACGTTTGATCGAAGCCGCCCGCAGTATTTTAAGCGAGACTGCCAGCGGTGAAGATGCCGATTTGCTGCTGGAATCCGCAGAACAAAAAATTTACGACATCCGCAGCGGACGGGATAAATCCGGTGTCAAAACCATACGGGAATCGATCCTGGAGGTTATCGACACCATGCAGAAACTGAGCGGTGCCGACCGCGACAAGTTTGCCGGGATTCCCACAGGATTCAATTATCTGGATACCGTATTGACGGGATTGGGCCGTTCCGACCTGATCATCCTGGCAGCTCGACCGGGTATGGGAAAAACGAGTTTTGCCCTGAACATTGCCACCAATGTGGCACGGCAGCAAAAGGTTCCCACCATCATTTTCAGTTTGGAAATGACCTGCGAACAGCTGACAGACCGAATCCTTTCCAGCACGGCCAACATTGACAGCCAGGCGTTTCGTACCGGCCGGTTGAATAATTCGGACTGGAACGATTTCGCGCAGGCTACCTCGCTTTTGTATAATGCACCGATCTATATGGACGATACGTCCGGTATCTCGGTGCCGGAAATCAAGGCGAAGATCCGGACGATCAACCAGGACCCCAAAAAAGATAAAATCGGCTTGGTGATTATTGACTATCTGCAGTTGATGCAGAGTGCAAAGCGGACGGAAAGCCGCGTACAGGAAATCAGTGATATTACCAGAAACCTCAAGATTATGGCAAAGGAACTGAATGTGCCGGTCATTGCTTTGTCGCAGCTTTCCCGTGCGGCAGAAAAAACGGCCGGTCGGTCCGACCATCGTCCGCAGCTTTCTGACTTGCGTGACTCCGGTTCTATCGAACAGGACGCAGACATTGTTTTGTTTTTGTATCGAGCAGCATATTATAATTCTCAGAACGGGGAAGAAAACCAGGCGAATGAAAACGAAGCGGAGTGCATCGTAGCCAAAAACCGTCACGGCGAAACCAGTGTGGTTCGTTTGGGATGGGACGGTGCACATACACGCTTCAGCAATTTGGATGTGACCCATGAATTCTGATGCTGAAAAAGTAATCCAACGTATCGAGGATACCTTGCTGGCCTATTGCCGCCAGCAGGGGTTGTTTAAGTCGGGCGACAGAGTCATTGCAGCCTGCTCCGGAGGGGCAGACTCTATGGCTTTGTTGCTTTTTTTACTTCGCAGGCGCCGTGATCTGGAGATTGAGGTGCTGGCTACCCACGTCAACCACGGAATTCGTGGCGTTCAGGCCGTGGCAGATGCAAATTTTGTAACGGCCTTTTGCCGTAAGAACGGGGTAGAACTGTTCTTGTATGACGCCGTGCGTGAAGGCGTCCAAATTCCGGAAGCACCCAGTGAAGAATGGGCGCGCGGATTACGCTACGGTTGGTTTGACCAACTGGCAGTACAGGAAGAAGCGTTTATCGCAACGGCACATACGATGTCTGACCAGGTGGAAACCGTGCTGTTCCGGATGGCACGGGGAACCGGTCTGCATGGGCTGGCGGGCATTCCGCCGCGCCGTGGGTATTATGTGCGACCCTGCCTGTGCCTGACCCGTGCTGACACAGAAGCATACTGTGCAGCACTTGGGCAAAACTATGTGCAGGACGAAACCAACGAACAGGATGTTTACGCACGGAATAGAATCCGTCATGATGCGATTCCGGCACTGCAATATGCGAACCCGGCAGCCGAGAATGCAATTGCCCGGTTATGCAGGCAGATGCGGGATCTGGACCAGTGGCTTACCGGAGAAGCGGCTGCGTTGCTGCAGGCAGCAACGGTAAAAGGAGGCTACGAAGTTTCCACTTTGCGCCGTGCAGAAGGTCCGGTTTTGGATGCGGCATTGCATGCACTGGTAAGTCCTGTCAGAGATGCGGAAGAGAAGTATATCACGCTTTTGCGTTTTCTGCTGCAGCGCGGAGATGGCGCCTTGCAGCTGACGCAGGATGTGACCTATAAAGTGAAGGATGGCCTGCTGATCCGGCAGACGCCGCAGGGCGTACAGCCGCTTCCGGCGCCGCCGCAGCCTTTTACCGAGGGGCAATTTTACTTGCCCGGTGGTTATTTTGTTGAATTTCGGCGCATAAAGTATGAAGAATTTCTAAAAAATCAACCAATTTTCAAAAAAGACTTAAACTGTTGTGCCGATTGTGCTAAAATACAAAGGAATCTAATTTTGCGTACTCGTTTGCCGGGGGATTTTTTCCGCCCGGCCGGTCGTCATGTTCGGAAAACACTGAAAAAATACTACAATGAATTGGAAATTCCGCAGCAGGAACGTGCACTTTTGCCTTTGCTGGCGGATGGAAGCGAAGTCCTTTGGATATGGGGCTGCGGCTTTGCCGAGGGTGTAGCGCCAGACTCGTATACCAACGAGGTACTGACAGTACGGACAGAAAAAGCAGAGGAGGCATAATTCATGCGCAGCATGGATCAGGACATCGATCATATACTGGTATCGGAAGAACAACTCAAAAATAAGGTGGCGGAATTGGGCGTGCAGATCAGCCGGGACTACGAAGGCCATGATTTGCTGCTGGTGTCCATTCTGAAAGGTTCTGTCGTGTTTATGGCAGACCTGATGCGGGCTGTAAAAATTCCGTGCGGTATTGATTTTATGGTGGTTTCCAGCTATGGCGGAGCCAACACGGAATCTACCGGACTTGTAAAAATTATCAAGGATCTGGATGCCGATCTTACCGGCAAGGATGTTTTGATTGTAGAGGATATTTTGGACACGGGAATTACTTTGTCCCATCTTCTGCCGATGCTGAAAATGCGCAATCCCCGCAGTGTGCGTTTGTGCACGATCCTCAGCAAACCCAGCCGTCGCAAGGCCAACATCGAGCCGGATTACCTTGGCTTTGAGGTGCCGGACGAGTTCGTTGTCGGCTATGGCCTGGACTATGACGAAAAGTATCGCAACTTGCCCTATGTGGGCGTTTTGAAACCCGAAGTATACACAAAGTAAAGCCGGTTCGGGCGGCTAAAATTATCCGGTAAACTATACCGGCTAGGAGTTGATTTCTTGCAGCATAAACCGCGCTTCAACGGCATTCTTTTGGTAGCCGTGCTTATGGTCCTGGTGTTGTTTTTTGTCAGCCTGTCTCCGTTGCTGGCAGTCTCCGCATCCAGCCATATCAACTATTCTGAAATCTATTATTATTTTGAAAACCACCAGGTAACGTCCTACCGCCTGGATCTGGGGACCAACAAGCTGGAAATGTGGCTGAAAGAGGGGAATATCCCGCTGCCCGAAGCTACGGTACAAATCGACGAACAGGAGACCGGCGGCTTGTTGAGCGGATTTAACACTTCGGAAGAAGATATGCTTCCCGCTAACGGCGGTACCGTCTATGTTTCGTACAAGCTGCCGTACGGCGTCGATTTTAACACCGGTAAGATCTCCGAATTTGTGGATGAATATAATGAAGCAAATCCGGATGCACCGATGATCTTCGACTATGTGGCGGCCAAAACCAGCATACCGTGGCTTGAAATTATTTTCTATGTTGTTATGCTGGGCAGCCTGGGCATGCTGTTCATGTCGATGTATCGCGGCGGCGCCGGCGGCGGCATTATGAACGTCGGACGTGCCAAAGTGAAAGACCAGCAGGAAAATCAGCGCAAGGCGACTTTTGCCGATGTAGCTGGCGCGGATGAGGAAAAGGCCGAACTGCAGGAAGTGGTCGAATTCCTGAAAGCCCCAGGCAAGTTCAATTCCCTGGGCGCACGAATCCCGCACGGTGTGTTGCTGGTTGGCCCTCCGGGTACTGGTAAGACTTTGCTGGCCCGTGCTTGCGCAGGTGAAGCCGGTGTTCCGTTCTACGCAATCTCCGGTTCTGATTTCGTGGAGATGTATGTAGGCGTGGGCGCTTCCCGCGTACGCGACCTGTTTGAAAAGGCCAAAAAGACCATGCCGTCCATTGTGTTTATCGATGAGATCGATGCGGTAGGCCGTCAGCGCGGCGCCGGTTTGGGCGGCGGGCACGATGAACGCGAGCAGACCCTGAACCAGTTGCTGGTCGAGATGGATGGTTTTGACGCCAACGATGGTGTTATCGTTATGGCCGCAACCAACCGTGCAGATATTCTGGATAAGGCTTTGCTGCGCCCCGGTCGTTTTGACCGGCAGGTATATGTCGGTTTGCCGGACGTTAAAGGCCGCGAAGAAATCCTGAAAGTTCACACCAAGAACAAACCTTTGGGACCGGATGTGAGCCTTAAGACTATTGCCCGCTCTACGGCAGGGTTCTCAGGCGCAGACTTGGAAAACCTTGTGAACGAGGCTGCGCTGCTGGCAGCGCGCCGCGGCAAAAAAGCGATTACCGAGCCGGAAATCGAAGAAGCTTCGGTCAAGGTTATGATGGGACCGGAGAAGAAGAGCCATGTTGTTACCGATGATGAACGTCGTCTGGTGGCTTATCATGAGACCGGCCATGCCATTACCGGCTACTTTGCCAAGCATCACGACCCTGTTCATCAGATCAGCATTATTTCTCGCGGCGGCGCCGGCGGTTATACGATGTATTTGCCGGAAAAAGACCCCAGCTACGTGACCAAAACGGCGATGTTTGAGAACATTGTTTCCCTTCTGGGCGGACGTGTGGCTGAACAGTTGGTTTTGGACGATATCTCCACAGGTGCATCCAATGACTTGCAGCGTGCAACGGATACAGCTCGTGCCATGGTAACGCGGTATGGCTTCTCTGAGCGGATGGGCCCGGTTGTGTACGGCAGTGATCCGGGTCAGACTTTCCTTGGCCGCGATTTTGGGCAGGGAAAAGGGTATTCGGAAGCGATTGCTTCGGAAATCGACAACGAGATCCGCGACATTGTGGATGAAGCTTACGAAACGGCACGTCGTTTGTTGACGGAGCATATGAATGAACTGCACAAAGTGGCCACTGTTCTGATGGAACGTGAGAAAATCAGCGGTGATGAGTTCAGAACCCTGATGGAGGGTGGAAACTTGCCGCCCTACGATCTGGCAAAAGGCGAGACGTCCAAGGAAGCCGAGGAACCTCAGGCTGCACCGGGCCAGACCGTTGCGCAGGAGAATGATACGAAAGCAGAGACTGCTGCCGAGCCGGATACCGACCGACCGGACGCCCAAGAGTAAAAAGTAGGTGTTGGATCATGGATCAGAATTTCTCTCTCATGGCGCAGTCCCGCGCCAACTATTACACGGCAGGAAGCCCGGTTCAGTTTGTCCGGGTGGAACTGCTGAAAGGTGATGTCACTGGCGAAGTTGCGGTTTGCCTGACTTTCAAAAATGTGGGAACCGAGCCTTTGACGGGGCTTGTCATTCATTTCAAATGCAAAGACGCTGCGGGACAGGTCCTTTGTGAGGACGATTTTTACTACGAGCAGCTTGATGCGCAGCCCGGCGATGTGTTCGGCAGTGATGATGCTGTTTATGTGAGCGACACACCGGTTTCCAGCGTCGAGGTAGAGCAGGACCGTGCTTTCCTGAATGGCCGCGGTGTGGACCTGCGTGCTTACAAGCGTGTCCGCCTGCAGATGCCCCGTGTTTTGCCTGCTTCCATTGCCAAAACGTTGCAGCAGCGTACCGGAAACGGCCAGTTGACTTGTGTCCCGCAGGATACGGAGTATGGCTGGTTCTGTGCCTGCGGTGCATTCCATCCCAACGAGGAGAACTGCACCTCCTGCTCGGAATGCGGCGGGGATCGTGCCGGAATCAAAGCGACGCTGACTTCTATTCTGGAAGAAGCTCGCCGCGCGGCAGAACGCCAGCAGCAGGAAATCAACGCTGTGGCCGATAATGTGGCTCCGCAGCGCGCTCCGGCCAGCAATCCGGCAGCGACAGCCGCTGCAGCGCAGGCCGCCATCAATCATCAGGCCGAGGAAGTAGACGACTACGACGAAGGCGATGCCACTGCAACCTATGATCCGAAAGGGTACGCCCCGCAGGAAGATGCGGAAATGGAACGGGTTCGTCGTTATGCTCCGAAGGGGCGTCTTTTCGAGGACGAAGATGACGAGGACGAAGGTACGCAGATGTATGATACCGACGAACTCGATTATGATGATGACGATGATTATGATGATCGCCAGAGCGGCAAACGGCGTGGCCGTTATGCCGATGATGATGAGGCCAGCGAAGATGACATCATGGCTGAACGCATCATTCATTGGGCGCCGCCGATTACTGCAATCGTATGCGCGCTGATCATCGCGGTTTCGCTGGTCTATCACTTTGTGATTGCGTAACAGATACATGAAACCGCTACATCAGTCTTAAATACAACAAGCCCCTCGCATTTCTGTGAAAGGCGAGGGGCTTGTTTTTATTCGGCTGATAAACGGTCAAATTGCTTTACAATTTCCGGATCTGTCAGTTTGATTACCCGACCGGACAGATAGTGAAGCGTATTGTCTTCGGGGATTTGAGAAAACGTCAGGCGTTGGGCGCAGAGTGCCTGGGTTTTGAATCCGGTGCGTTCATTCATTTTTCGGTTTCCATACTTAATATCACCCAGAACCGGGTGACCGAGGTAGGAAAGGTGGGCACGAATCTGGTGCGTTCTTCCGGTGATTAATCCAATGCGGCAAAGTGCAAACGGACCGCTCTGGCGAATCACGGTAACCTCTGTAATGATTTGTTTGTATCCGGCGGATTCACGGGCGTGAATGCGTACCTTGTTGTTTTTTTCGCTGTGCTGCAGCCAGGCAATATGACGTCCTGCCGGCGGTGCGCCAACAGTAATAGTCAAATATTCTTTCTTCATCCAATCATGGCTGATGATGGCATTCAAATCCCGTAAAGCCGGGTAGCTTTTGGCGGCCAGAACCAAACCTTCGGTCCCGCGATCCAGACGATTGCATATAGATGGTGCAAAACGTTGCTCGGCGTGGGAGTCATATTCACCTTTGGATTCCAGATAGGCGCGAAAGGCGTCTACCAAATTGGGGTCTCCGGTCCGGTCACTGTGGCAAAGTAAATGGGCCGGTTTATAAAGAACAGCCATGTTGCTGTCTTCATAAATTACAGTTACAGGCGGTTGCTTGCGGGGCGGTTTGGGACGGGGACGCTGGGGATTGGCGGGGAAAAACTCATCGTTGATATACAGCTCAATCACATCACCGGTGGCAAGGCGGGTATCCGGTGTGCCGCGCTTTCCGTTGACTTTGATACGTTTGTTCCGAAAGGCTTTGTACATCATACTTTGTGGAAATTGCTGGGTTACACTTTCCACAAAGCGGTTCAGGCGGACACCGTTTTCATTGGGGCCTGCGGTAAAACTTTTCATGATTCCCTCACTTGTCCATGATAATCTGTTTGCAAAATGTTTTTTACAGTATATAATAAAATATAAGAAACGTAAAGCCAAAAGCAAAAGGTTGTGAGATCATGAGCCAGGAAAAGGAACGTCCTTTGCACGAAAACCACCGTGCCAGAATGCAGGCGCGTGTGGAGCGGGACGGTCTGGAAAGTTTGGCTGAACATGAAGCGTTGGAGTACTTGTTGTTTTTGGCAATTCCTCGCAAGGATACCAATGAATTGGCGCACCGCCTTATTCAGCACTTTGGCGATTTTTGTAAAGTGATGGAAGCGGAACCGCAGGAATTGATGAAGGTGGAAGGTGTCGGGCCCAAAAGTGCACGCTTGATCCATTCGGTGATGGCATTCGGACGTTATTACGGCCTGAAGAAACGAAAGAAACGGACAGCGCTCAATCAGGCGGAGAAAGCAATTGAATATGTAAAACCATTGTTTTTCGGTCAGCAGAACGAACTGTTGTACTTGATTCTTTTGGATGATAAATGCTACCCGGTGCGCGATATGCGTATTGCGGAAGGTGTGCCCAATCGTGTACATATAGATACCCGCAAACTGTTGCGGGACGTGGCGCGCACAGATGCAACCTGCGGTATTCTGGCCCACAATCATCCGACCGGACTGGCGTTACCCAGTGAGGCAGATTTGATTGCGACATTGGGAATCATGCGGGCCTTGGACCCGTTGGGCGTTTCCGTCATCGACCATATTGTTGTGGCAGAGGATGATGCCTGTTCCATGAAACAACGCGGTTGTCTTCCTGCTTATCGCGGCGGTGATGCCATTTTGAATGCGGCAAGCGGTAAAATCAAATGACGGCACTCTGTTGCGTGCAGGCGCGGCAGGGTGCATTTTTTACGGGGCATTGCACAAAATGTAATGGCGGGACTTTACTTATAAAATAGGCTATGATATAATCGGAATACAACGATACGTTGTTGCCACGAAAGGGGTTTGCTATGGACGAAATTTTTCACCTGAAGGCGCCGTTCCAGCCCACCGGGGATCAGCCGCAGGCGATCGACGCCTTGGTGAAGGGAATTGAAGAAGGCGATGATGCGCAAACACTGTTGGGCGTGACCGGCTCCGGTAAGACGTTCACCATGGCCAACATCATTGCCAGATGCAATCGCCCGACGTTGATTCTGGAACCGAACAAGACGCTGGCCAGTCAGATCTGTACGGAAATGAGAAGTTTTTTCCCGGATGATGCGGTGGAATACTTCGTTTCTTACTATGACTACTACCAGCCGGAAGCCTATATTCCTTCCACAGATACCTATATAGAGAAAGACAGTGCCATCAATGATGAAATTGACCGTTTGCGTCATTCTGCCACGGCAGCTTTGTCGGAGCAGCGCAACGTGATCATTGTGGCCAGTGTTTCCTGCATTTATTCTTTGGGTGATCCTATCGATTACCGCAGCATGGTGATCAGTCTCCGCCCCGGTATGCAGATGGAGCGGGATGAACTCTGCGCGCGCCTGGTCAAACTTCAGTACGAGCGGAACGATATGAATTTTATCCGCAATAAGTTCCGTGTCAAAGGCGATACGGTGGATATTCATCTGGCCTATAATGATGAATATGCTATCCGCGTTGAGTTTTTTGGGGATGAAGTGGACAGGATCATAGAGTTTGATCCGCTGACAGGCGAGCACAAAAATATAGTGCGGCATGTGGCAATTTTCCCGGCCAGCCATTATATTGTCGGTCCGGAAAAAATGAAGGAAGGCCTGGCTAAAATTGCCCGGGAAATGGAAGAACAGGTCAAGAAGTTTACGGAAGAAGGCAAACTTCTGGAAGCGCAACGCATTCAGCAGCGTACCAATTATGATATGGAAATGCTGCAGGAAGTGGGAATGTGCAAGGGCATTGAAAACTATTCCGCGGTTTTGTCCGGACGGGCACCAGGGTCTACACCAACCACACTTCTGGATTATTTTCCGGATGACTTCCTTTTGATGGTGGATGAGAGCCACGTAATGTTGCCGCAGGTGCGCGGCATGTATGGCGGTGACTACAGCCGCAAAAAAACACTGGTGGAGTATGGTTTCCGGCTGCCGTCGGCTTTTGATAACCGTCCCTTGCGTTTTGAAGAGTTTGAAAAGAAGGTCCACCAGAAAATTTTTGTATCTGCAACACCGGGTGACTATGAACGTCAGCATTCCAGTAGGGTGGCGGAGCAGGTCATTCGCCCCACGGGGTTGCTTGACCCGCTGATTATGGTTCGGCCGGTGGAAGGACAGATTGAAGATCTGCTGGGAGAAATCCGCCAGAGAATTGAGCGCGGGGAGCGGGCATTGGTCACAACGCTGACTGTGAAAATGGCGGAAGACCTGACAGATTATCTGGAAGAGCACGGTGTAAAGACCAAATACATGCATCATGAAGTGGATACCTTCGAGCGTATGGAAATCATCAAAGACCTGCGTGTGGGTGCGATTGATGTGATCGTTGGTATTAACTTGCTGCGTGAAGGTCTGGATTTGCCGGAAGTCTCTTTGATTGCCATTCTGGATGCGGATAAAGAAGGCTTCCTGCGCAGTGAAACCAGTCTGATTCAGACCATTGGTCGTGCGGCCCGTAATGCCAACGGTGTGGTTTTGATGTATGCCGATGAAATTACACCCAGTATGGAACGGGCAATCATGGAAACTGAGCGCCGCAGAGCCATTCAGGATGCTTATAACCAGGAGCATGGAATCACCCCCAAAACCATTGTCAAAGCAATCGGGGATGGGCTGGAGATCAGCATGAGCGAAGAGAACAAGCGCATGCGCCAGCGCCGTATGAGCAGAGCAGAACGTCAGCAAACCATAGAACGGCTGACCAAGGAAATGAAAGAGGCTGCCAGATTGCTGCAGTTTGAGTTGGCTGCACAGCTGCGCGATGAAATTGCGCGGTTGGAGCGGGGAGAAGACCCTACGGCGGCAGATGCCAGCGAGCGAAAAGCCGCAGCCAAAACGAGAAAGGGCAGGAGGAAATATAAAAATTGAGTACTGCACCGAAAGAAACAAAGCGAAAATCCAAGATACAGATTGATCCGAACAATCGGATCGTTATTCGCGGTGCCCGCGAACATAACCTGAAAAATGTGGATCTGGAATTGCCGCGCAATAAGCTGATCGTAATGACGGGACTGTCCGGTTCTGGCAAATCCAGTCTGGCTTTTGACACGATCTTTGCCGACGGCCAGCGGCGGTATATGGAGAGTTTGTCCAGCTATGCAAGGCAGTTTCTTGGCCAGATGGAAAAACCGGATGTGGATGAGATTACGGGTCTGTCCCCGGCCATTTCCATTGACCAGAAAACCACAAGCCATAACCCGCGGTCTACGGTGGGTACGGTAACGGAAATTTACGATTATTTGCGCCTGATGTACGCGCGGATCGGTGTACCGCATTGCCCTGTGTGCGGCCGGGAAATCACGCAGCAGTCCATTGACGAGATGGTGGATGAAGTGATGAAACTGCCGGAACGTACACGGTTCCAGGTGTTGGCACCGGTGGTACGGGCACGGAAAGGTACGCAGGCGAAAGAACTGGATGCGGCCCGCCGTTCCGGTTTTGCCCGTGTGCGCATCGACGGCAATATGTATGATCTCAGCGAGGAAATCAACCTCGAAAAGAACATCAAACATACCGTTGAAATTGTGGTGGACCGTTTGGTTATCAACGACACGGTCCGTGCGCGTTTGGCCGACTCAATCGAGACGGCGCTGGCGCAGGCAGGCGGTCTGGTTGTGATTGATGTGATTGGCGGCGAGCCCATGACATTCAGCCAGAACTATGCCTGCCCGGAACACGGCATCTCGGTGGAAGAACTGACGCCTCGGATGTTCAGTTTCAATAATCCTTTCGGCGCCTGCGAAAAGTGTACCGGCCTTGGCACCTTTATGAAAGTGGACCCGGCCCGGATCATTCCGGATAAGCGCAAGTCAATTCGGGAAAGTGCCATCAAAGCCAGCGGTTGGTATTATGCAGAAGGTTCTATTTCGGAGATGACCTATCTGGCGCTTGGCAAGCGGTACGGCTTTACACTGGACACGCCCATCAAAGACTTCAGCAAAGAGGCCTTGCATGCGCTGTTGTACGGTACCGGTGAAGAGCGTATAGAAATGCAGCGCGAAAG
>NZ_JACJKP010000853.1 GCF_016901605.1 Gemmiger formicilis | reverse complement strand
CCCGGATGAACTGGGTACACAGGGTACGCAGACAGCTGGCCAGCACGCAGAGGTACAGCCAGGGCAGATAATCCCCGGCGTTGGGGATCAGCCGCACCAGCGGCATGGCCACCAACCTGCTGATCCCGGTGGTCAGCCTGGGTGTGTCTTATGCGGTGATCCGCTTTGGCCTGGACCGGGCCGTGCGCAAGGACAGTGTCTTTGTGAACGGCGGACTGAC
>NZ_JACJKP010000852.1 GCF_016901605.1 Gemmiger formicilis | reverse complement strand
CTACCCGGGCTTTGGTTTCCACTAACATGCTCATTGGGGAAGAACCTCCTTGATATCAAAACTTTCACGGATACTTTGTCTTGCGGTGACCAGGCCGGCAAATTCGCCGCCGTGCAGGACGCCTGCGCCGGGAGCGGCCAGCCTGTGCCCCAGACGGTGGGCCAGCTGATGCAGTGCGTCTACCGCAGCCTGACCCTGTGCTACAAGAACGCCATCGCCG
>NZ_JACJKP010000851.1 GCF_016901605.1 Gemmiger formicilis | reverse complement strand
CCTGCGGCTGGTACCGGACACCCCCACCGGGGAAAGTCACATGGATATTCCCGGCTGGCTTTACGATGCCATGGACGGGGCCGGTACCTGGTACGACGGGGACTATGGCAAAGGCCACATAGGGGTCCTGACGGTAGTTTTCGCCCCAGGCCACCAGCCCTTTCATGGGGTTGGTGACGGGTTTGGGCCCCGCCGGGATCTCTGCCGACACCAGAGGAAC
>NZ_JACJKP010000850.1 GCF_016901605.1 Gemmiger formicilis | reverse complement strand
TATGCGGATACCTGCGATGCATTGGCGAGCTATGCCGATGCGGCCAAAAAACAGGAAATCCTCAAAGATCCCCACTGCGGTGCATTTGCCTTGATTCGCGTATGTACGTATTTTTGGCAATGGGGAAAGTTGCAACAGCCCAACCGGAAAGTGCACGCTCCAGAACAAATCCAAGACCCAGACACCAAAGTGCTTTCCGGTCCATTTCAAGGGAGGCGCA
>NZ_JACJKP010000849.1 GCF_016901605.1 Gemmiger formicilis | reverse complement strand
GACTCCGCCTGGCTCATGAGCTGGACCTTCAACCGCCAGCCCCACTTCAAAGCCCAGCCCGAAGGCCAGCTGGTAGGCTGGATCTACGGCCTTTACCCCGAACGCCCCGGTGACCACCTTGCCCGCGTAGGGGTCCCGGCCGCAGACCTGCTGCACATAGGGTGCGATGCGGTCATCCAGCAGGGTGACGGTGGCGGATTCCCACTTGGTGGCTTCGATG
>NZ_JACJKP010000848.1 GCF_016901605.1 Gemmiger formicilis | reverse complement strand
CCGAGGCGCGCCGTGACCATGAAGTGGTCGTCCTCCCACACTTTGGCGGCGGCAATGCCGTTTTTCAGCAGGCGGGTGCGGTTTTCGTAGCTGCCGCCGTAGGGGCCCGGCCGGAAGGCCAACGGCTACGAACCGTACCTGATCCTGCAGGCCAACCACAGCGGCCGGTATTCCAACCCGGACAACAAACCCGCCCCCATGATCGCCTACCGGCACCCCG
>NZ_JACJKP010000847.1 GCF_016901605.1 Gemmiger formicilis | reverse complement strand
GAAACACCGCCGCCCGACAAAAGCGACTGTCTGGTGGATATTTCCATTGACGCTTACCTGCCGGAAGATTACATTCCCGATCCGGCCGGACGCATTGAAGCCTACAAGCGGATTTTCGCCCTTTTGTACGCGCAGGCTGAAATAGGGGCGACCCAGAGCGTTGTACAACACGCGGTGGGGATACTGGTCCATCACCGCGGCCAACTGCTGCGGACCTACC
>NZ_JACJKP010000846.1 GCF_016901605.1 Gemmiger formicilis | reverse complement strand
ATTTAATAGTAACCCCAGAAACGTTTACAGAAACAACAAGGAGGATCACAGAATGAAAAAAGCATTTTCTCTCCTGCTGGCTGGTGTGATGTGTGTTGGCCTGTTGGCTGGCTGATCCGGCCAAAAAGCAGTTCCAGAGCATTTTCCCACACATAGTCCGGGAACATCTCCAGGCAGGTGCCGGTGGGCCACTTGCTCTCCAAGGTCTGAATATCCTGAT
>NZ_JACJKP010000845.1 GCF_016901605.1 Gemmiger formicilis | reverse complement strand
TACGTACTTTGTTGTTGGTTGTCGCAGCAGTTGCAGCAAAACTGTAACAAAGGGCGTATTTTTCTCCTGATGTGGCCGCTCGAAGGAAATGCTGCCAGCGATATCTTTTCCTTGTGTGTGAAGAATGATAGTACGGACTGGTGGCGTCAATGGACGCGCGTCGCGGATATAATAGATGGGCAACTGTGTGTATGTTCGTTTGATGATAGCTGGCAGGAAT
>NZ_JACJKP010000844.1 GCF_016901605.1 Gemmiger formicilis | reverse complement strand
AACCTGCTTTACCAGAAAAATTTCGAGAACACCCTCAAATTCCTTCACAGGCACAAGGCGGAATACACCCTGCTGTGGTCCATTCCCCTGGAGGAAAACGTCTTTGGCCGGATGTTGGCCTGCGCCAGCGCCATCCGGGCACCGCCGCCAATGCCGCCGCAGATCAGCGCATCCACCTGCAGCGCTGCCAGCAGCCCGGCCAGCGCGCCGTGGCCGCTGC
>NZ_JACJKP010000086.1 GCF_016901605.1 Gemmiger formicilis | reverse complement strand
CGTGACGGTACCCCAGTACAACATTGATGTGACCAAACTGGAAGCAGCGCTTTCCCCCAAAACCAAGGCCGTCATGATCGCCCACACGCTGGGCAATCCCTTTGACCTGGCCGCGGTGCGTGCTTTCTGTGACCGCCATAATCTCTGGCTGGTGGAGGACAACTGCGACGCGCTGGGGACCCAATATACCATCGACGGCGTCACCAAATTCACCGGCACCTGGGGTGATATCGGTACGTCCAGCTTCTACCCGCCGCACCACATGACGATGGGCGAAGGCGGCTGTGTTTATACCGATAATCCGCAGCTTCACCGCATCCTGCTCTCTTTCCGGGATTGGGGCCGGGACTGTGTCTGCCCCTCGGGTCGGGATAACTTCTGCGGCCACCGGTTTGACGGCCAGTTCGGCGAACTGCCCAAAGGATATGACCACAAATACGTATACAGCCACTTTGGCTATAACCTGAAAGTGACCGATATGCAGGCGGCCATCGGCTGCGAACAGCTGAAAAAGTTCCCCTCCTTCATCGAGCGCCGCCGCCACAACTGGGATCGGCTGCGCGCTGCGCTGGAGCCGGCTGCCGATGTGCTGATTTTGCCGGAACCGGCGCCCAACAGCCGCCCGTCCTGGTTCGGCTTCCTGATTTCGGTGCGGCCGGAAAGCGGTATCGACCGCAACGCCGTTACCCGCTATATTGAAGAACATAACGTCCAGACCCGGCTGCTGTTCAGCGGCAATCTGATCAAGCACCCCTGCTTTGACCAGATCCGCGGCACTGATGCGTACCGGGTGGCTGGTTCGCTGGATGTTACCGAATTTGTCATGCGAAATACTTTCTGGGTGGGGGTGTACCCCGGTATGAGCGACGCTATGATCGACTATATGGCCCAGGTCATCCGTGAGGCCGTGGGCCGCTGAGAGAGGGCAAAAGCAGTGAAGCAACGATTGGCGGACTATGTGGCGGATTTCCTGGCCGCCCACGGCGTCACCGATGTGTTTTCGGTGGTGGGCGGGGGTGCCATGCATCTCAACGATGCACTGGGCCATCATCCGGCACTCCATGTGACCTACAACCACCACGAACAGGCATGCGCCATGGCAGCCGAGGCTTATGCCCGGCTGGACAACCACATTGCGGCGGTCTGCGTCACCACCGGGCCCGGCGGAACCAATGCCCTGACCGGTGTACTGGGGGGCTGGTTGGATTCCATCCCCATGTTTGTGATCTCGGGGCAGGTGCGCTATGATACCACCGCCCGTTATGCCATGCAGTATACCGACGGTTTGCCCTTGCGCGCGGTGGGGGATCAGGAATACGACATTGTGAAGTCGGTTGCTCCCATGACAAAATACGCCGTCATGATCGAGGACCCCGCCACTATCCGCTACCATTTGGAACGGGCCTGGCATCTGGCTACCACCGGCCGTCCCGGTCCCGTCTGGCTGGACATTCCGGTGAATTTCCAGGGCGGTTACATCGAGACCGACACGCTGGGGGGATATGACCCTAGCGAAGATGACGCCCGATTGCCGCCGCCGGTAGGCGAGGATGTCATTCAAACCGTGCTGGACAAGATTCGGAAAGCCAAGCGGCCGGTGTTCCACGCCGGGTATGGTATCCGCTTGTCCGGCGGGTATGAGGCTTTCCGTTCGGTATTGGAAAAACTGCAGATTCCGGTGGTGACCTACTGGAACGCGGTGGATCTTATCGAGGATGAACACCCTCTTTACTGCGGACGTGCCGGCAATATGGGGGACCGCCCCGGGAACTGGGCCATTCAGAACGCCGACCTGATCCTGGCCGTGGGAACACGCATTTCCATCCGGCAGGTGGGCTATAACTGGAAAACCTGGGCCCGTGCAGCCGAAGTCATTATGGTGGACATTGATCCTGCCGAAATGAAAAAGCCTACCCTTCATGTGGAGATGCCCGTCTGGGCGGATGCCAAAGACTTCCTGACCAAACTGGATGCAGCGGCCGCCGCCCCGGTCAGCCCGGCGGAGGACTGGCGGCAGACCTGCCAGCGGTGGAAGCGGGAGTACCCCACCGTACTGCCGCGCCAGTGGGAGGAAAACGGCGAAACGGCCAATGTATATGCCTTTATCCGCTATCTCAGCAGCTGCCTGCCGGAAAACAGCCTTACCGCTGTATCCAATGGTGCCTGCTGTGTGGTGGGAAACCAGGCTTATGTGATTCAAAAGGGAAGCCGAATGGCCAACAACAGTGCGGTGGCCAGTATGGGCTATGGCCTGCCGGCAGCCATCGGCACCTGCCTGGGCGGCGGGCGCCGGACCACCATCTGCCTGGAAGGGGACGGCAGCATCATGATGAACCTGCAGGAACTGCAGACCATCCTGACCAACCGGCTGCCCGTCAAGATTTTCCTGATCAACAATCAGGGGTATCACTCCATTCGCCTGACCCAGAACAACCTGTTCCGGGATCATGGCAAGGTGGGCATCGGCCCCGAGAGCGGGGACCTCTCCTTCCCGGACTACGCCAAACTGGCGGCGGCATTCGGCTATCCGTATTTCTGTGCGCACTCCAACGCCGGGATGAAAACGGCAGTGGATGCGGCGCTGGCAGTTGAAGGACCTGTTTTTTGTGAGATTTTCACCGATACCCGGCAGGTGTGGGAACCCAAAAGTTCCACCAAACGCCTGCCCGACGGTACCCTGGTAAGTCCGCCGCTGGAAGACCTGGCACCGTTTTTGCCGCGGGAGGAACTGGAACGCCAGATGTTCATCCCGCTGGTGCCGGAGGAATAAACAATGGTACAACGCAAGATTTGCACTGCGGTGGTGACCGGTCCTACCGGAACCATCGGCCATGCACTGTGCCGCAGGCTGCTGGCGGAGGGGTGCACGGTGTACGCGGTTACCCATCCCGGCAGCAAGCGGGCGGATACACTGCCCAAGGATGAACACCTGCACGTCATTTTTTGTGATGCGGCCGACTACGCGACACTGCCGGAACAGCTGGCTGAACCGGTGGATGCGTTTTTTCATCTGGCATGGGCCCACACCATCGGGGCCGGCCGCAATGATATGCCCGCCCAGATCGCCAACATTGCCTGTACAGTGGCGGCGGTACGCGCCGCAGCGCAGATGGGATGCTGTGTTTTTGTGGGAGCGGGCAGTCAGGCCGAATATGGCCGGGTGGAAGGCCTTTTGCGGCCCGACACCCCGACCCGACCGGAAAACGGTTACGGTATGGCCAAGCTGTGTGCCGGGCAGATGAGCCGCCTGGAATGTGAGCGCCTGGGTCTGGATCATGTCTGGCCGCGGGTGCTCTCGGTATATGGTCCCTATGATGGTCCCAGTACCATGATCTCCTCGGCCATCCGCACCCTGTTGGCCGGTGGGTGCCCGGCATTGACCGAAGGCATCCAGCAGTGGGATTACCTTTACGCGGACGATGCAGCCGAGGCATTCTGGCGGATGGCTGTGCATGGGTGCAGCGGGGCAGTTTACCCGCTGGGAAGCGGCCAGGCATTGCCGCTGCGCCGGTATATGGAACAGCTGCGGGATGCTATTGACCCCGCATTGCCGTTGGGCCTGGGGCAGATCCCCTATGGCCCGCGCCAGGTCATGCATCTGCAGGCGAATCTTTCCGCGCTGCGGCAGGACACCGGCTTTGAACCGCGGACGGCGTTTGCCGACGGAATCCGCAAAACCATTGAATGGATTAGGAAAGAACAACCATGAGTGAAGCCAAAAATGTCATTTCGGTAATGATCCCTACCTACAACGAGGAGGAAAACGCCCGTCCCATTTATGAGGCGGTGCGGGATGAAATCTGCAAAAGTCTGCCGCAGTATGACTACGAGATCCTCTTTATCGACAATAAGTCCAAGGATCGTACCCGTTCCATCATACGGCAGATTTGTGCCGAGGATAAGCACGTGCGGGCCATCTTCAACACAAAGAACTTCGGCCAGTTCAACAGTCCGTATTATGGGATGATCCATACCAGCGGAGACTGCACCATCACCATCTGTGCCGACTTCCAGGACCCGGTGGAGATGATCCCCAAGTTTGTGGCTGAATGGGAAAAGGGATATAAAATCGTGATTGGCCGCAAAACCAAAAGCGAGGAAAATCCGCTGGTTTATTTCCTGCGGGGGTGCTATTACAAGACCATCCGCAAGATGAGCAATGTGGAAATGATCGAGCAGTTTACCGGTTTTGGCCTGTATGACAAGAGCTTTATCCAGACCCTGCGCGATCTGCATGACCCCACCCCCTTTATCCGCGGTATCGTGGCGGAACTGGGGCCCGAACGTAAGGAGATCGAGTACGATCAGCCCCGCCGCCGCGCCGGCAAGACCCATAACAACTGGTACAGCCTGTTTGATGCAGCCATGCTCAGCTTTACCAGCTATACCAAAGTGGGCATGCGCATTGCGGAATTTTTCGGCTTTGGTATTGCATTCCTCAGCTTCCTGATCGGGCTGTTCTATCTGGTGGCAAAGCTGGTAGCCTGGAACAGTTTCCGCGCCGGATATGCCCCCACCATGATCGCCATTTTCTTTATGGGCGGTGTACAGCTGGCGTTTATGGGGTTCCTGGGCGAATACATCATGGCCATGAACACCCGCATTATGAACCGGCCTCTGGTGGTGGAGGAAGAACGCCTGAACTTCGATGAGCCGGATGAAACCAATACCTCCCATAGCTGAACCCAAGCGGAGCGGCAACCAGTTGCCGCCCCGCATTTTGTGTTTCACGGAGGTTGTAGAACCGCCCCGAATATGCTATACTACAAATAATTATTGTATTTTTCAAAATCGGCCCAAGAAAGAAGGCTTTTATCTATGATTCCTTTCAATGTGCCCCCTTGCGTAGGGGATGAGATTGAATACGTCAAACAAGCCATTGATTCCCATAAAATCTGCGGCGACGGCGCCTTCACAAAAAAGTGCAACGCCTGGTTGGAAGAGCGCTTCCAAGCCCAGAAAGTGCTGCTGACCACCAGCGGCACCACCGCCCTGGATATGGCCATGCTGCTGTGTGATCTGCAGCCGGGGGATGAAGTGATCCTGCCCAGCTACACTTTCTCCAGTACGGCTACGGCGTGTGTGCTGGCGGGGGCGAAACTGGTGTTTGTGGATGTTCGTCCCGATACCATGAACATTGACGAAACCAAGATCGAAGCAGCCATTACCGACAAGACCAAGGTCATTATGGTGATGCACTATGCCGGTGTTGCCTGCGAGATGGATACCATCATGGAGATTGCCCACCGCCACAACCTGATGGTGGTGGAGGATGCGGCTCAGGGCGTTATGAGCACCTATAAGGGCAAGGCGCTGGGCACCATTGGCGATTTCGGCTGCTACTCCTTCCATGAAACCAAGAACTACTCCATGGGCGAGGGCGGGGCTCTGGTCATCAATAACCCTGCCTACAACGAGCGAGCCGAGATCCTGCGGGAAAAAGGTACCAACCGGGCCAAGTTCTTCCGCGGTCAGGTGGACAAGTATACCTGGGTGGACTTTGGCGACAGCTATCTGCCCAGCGAACTGAATGCTGCGTACCTGTGGGCCCAGCTGCTCCATGCGGATGAGATCAATGAGAACCGCATGGCTACCTGGAATGCCTACCGGCAGGCATTTGCTCCGCTGGCGCAGGCGGGTAAGGTGGAATTGCAGACCCTGCCTGAAGGCTGTGAACACAATGCCCACATGTTCTACATCAAGTGCAAGGACCTGGCGGAACGGACGGCCCTGATTGATTACCTGAAGCAGAACGGGATTCTGGCGGTGTTCCACTACATTCCGCTGCACTCGGCACCGGCCGGCCTCAAATTCGGCCGTTTCGACGGGGAAGACCTCTACACCACCAGGGAGAGTGAGCGCCTGGTGCGTCTGCCCCTGTACTACGGTCTGACCGAAGAAGACCGCAACAAGGTTATTGAACATGTTCTGGCGTTCTACGCACAGTAAGTCCTTCTGGCTGGGGACGCTGGGCTGCGGTGCAGCGGCGCTGGCCTTTCTGCTGCTGTATGAGTGGATCGTGTACAAGGTACCGGTTACCGATATCTATCTGCCGGCCAGTTCCTGGAGCGATGAAGTGGTCTACAGCAAGCAGCTTTCTGCCGTGGTGCAGTATGGGGCGCCCCAGGGTTATTTCGGATTCAATGAATCCCATGCAGAGATCGGCACTTTTGCGGCCTGGGGCCCGGCGCTTTTCTGGATCTACGCACTGCCGGGCTTCTTTCTGCGCGGTGAAAATGCGTTCATTTGGTGCAGCTTGTTCTTTGTGGTGGCGGGCTGGCTGGTATTTGCCCGGGCAGTCCGCCTTAGTGTGCCACGGCAGGTGCTCTTTGCCGTGGTGCTGGCCTGCTTGAACGCTCCGCTGCGGTATATCTTTTCCGCCATGCAGGAGCCGTTTCACTATGCTGTGGTGCTTGCAGTCACCGGTATGGCGTTTCTGGTACGCAAAAGTGGTCGCCGCCCGGCCTGGGCGGCGCTGTGCATCCTGTGTGCGGCAGCTACCCTGGTACGCCCTTATAATGCGGTGCTGTGGCTGTATCCGTTGGCGTTGGCCTGGCCGCGCCGCCGTTCGTTGGCGGCATGCCTGGTGGGGGCTGCGGTTTCAACCGTCGGTACGCTGGTACTGATGTCCCGGTTCTATGCCCCGTACTTCTTTACCAATGTGGATACTGAACCGCTGCGGCTGCTGGCACATCTGCAGGTTTTGTCGGCGGCAAAATATGTGTTTTACAAACTGTCCGGTGCTTTGGGGCAGGTCTGGCAGGAGATTGCCGGGGCTGTTTCGGGGCAGGGCGGTGGATACTACCTGGTGTTTTTGCTGTTGCTGGCTGTTACGCTGGGCTGCCTGATCCGGGATGCCCGGCATAAGCGCGTCTTTTTCTGGAAGGGCTGTGCGGTTGCAGTGGCAGTGGTGATCTTTGCGGCACTGATGCTTATGTACCGCACGGCGGAAGCCTCCCGCCATACCCTTGTGCTGGATGTACTTCTGCTGGCTTCCCTGGTGATGGAAAGTCCGCGCCCCGCCGCGGGAACGGCTGCGGCCATAGCGGCACTTTCGGCAGTGGGGATCATTGCCCTGACGGCCAACGGCGGCTTTGGCATGCCTTCCTACCGGGAGGATATTGCCGTCGAAGTGGAGGCCCTGCAGACCGCGCTGATCCAAAGCCAGCAGGCGGTGGACAGTACGGACCCCTGGGATCATACCATTGCCTATTCCTTTGGGGATAACGCTCATGTGGGTATGCTGTATGCGGCGCCCGATGGCATGGGACTGCAGTTTGATGAGGCAACTTACCTGCTGGATACCGGGCATACGATCCATGCCCGGTATATGATGACCGGTGCCGGCAGTGCGGTGGAGCAGCGCCTGCTGGCGGAAGGATGGGCCCTTCTGTATCAGGGAACCTACTGCACCGTATATGAACGTTCGTAAGAGAGGATCTGAGGATATGATGCAGCAACTTCCGCGCATTGAAGGGGGACGGGTGGTGCTGCGCCCCATCACCGATGCGGATACCGATCACATCGTGGCCTGGCGCAATACCCCTGCCATCATGCAGAATTTTATTTTCCGCGAGAAATTCACGGTAGAAATGCACCGCAACTGGCTGGCCACCAAGGTGGCCAGCGGGAAGGTGGTGCAGTACATCATTGAGGAAAAGGCCACCGGCCGCCCTGTGGGGTCTGTCTATTTCCGGGATGTGGACCACAACAACCACAGTGCGGAATACGGCATCTTTATCGGGGAAGCGGACGCCCGCGGCAAGGGATTCGGTACCGAAACCGCCCGGCTGTTCACGGACTTTGGCTATCAGATACTGGGGCTGCACCGCATCAGTTTGCGCCTTCTGGCGGAAAACGAACCTGCACGCCGCAGCTATGAGAAAGCCGGTTTTGTGCTGGAAGGGACCTTCCGGGATATGGTGCTGCTGGACGGAAAATACCGGGACATTGTCTTTATGGCAAAACTGGCCCCGTAAAAACACATAAGTGGGGAGAAAACCTGTGGAAAAAGTAAAAAAATTGATGCGTACAACCCCCAACGCACTTCTCTGCGTTTTGGGGGCAATCGTGTTTCTGTTTGTCTTTTATTCGCTGGCCTACCGCACACCGCTGTGGGATGTCTGGCTTGCTCCCAATATGGACAATGATGAAGTCATTTACAACCGCCAGATCGTCAGTGTAATTACACACGGCGGTCCCCAGGGGTATTTTGGCTATGACGAAACCCATGCGGCCATTGGCCGTTACGGCGGCTGGGGCCCCATCCTGATCTGGGCCTATGCGCTGCCGGGCTTTTTGTTCGGCAGCAGCATCAACACGGTGTTCTGGTGCAATATTTTGTTCGGAATTCTGGGTCTGGCGATTTTTGCACGGGCAGCCCGGCTCAATGTATGGCAGCAGCTGGTCTGCGCGGCGACCCTGGTCTGCCTGTGGATTCCCCTGACCCTGATTTTCTGCGGTTCTTCGGAATCACTGCACAACGCTTTGGTTTTGATCACGGTGGGCGCTTCGGCCGCTTTGAGCCGCCGGTATTCACACGGGTGGTTTGTGCTGGCGGCCTTTGCCTGCGGGTTCCTTACCATTTCCCGTCCGTATGCGCTGTTGTTCTGGCTTTTCCCGCTGGTGGCACTGTGGAATGACGGCGTGCGCCGCCGGGTGGTCTGCGGCGTGACAGCCGCAGTCAGCTTTGTGGTGGCACTGTTCAATATGACGATGCTTACAGCACCCTACTTCAGCGGCAGTGGTCTGGATTTTACAGCACTGGAGATGTTGAAGCAGGGGGATGCCGCCGGGGCTGTGGCCTACCAGATGGAACATATTTCCATCCAGCTGCGCACCATCTGGGCAGAGGTTCTTCCTACCCTGCGCGGGAACACGACCCAGACAGGCGCCGGATGCCTGGTCTTTCTGGCTATTCTTCTGGTAACTGTGGCCTGCCTGGTATATGACTGGCGTGGCAAGCGCCCGGTGCGCTTCAAGATCGGTGCGCTGATCTGTTCGGTAGCAATTGCCGTGGTGCTGGTGGTGCTTTACAATGTTATGGCGCGCCACCTCATGCTGCCCTGCATGCTGCTGCTGGCCGCGCTGGTGATTGAAGACGCCCGGCCGGCGCTGGTTTATGTGCCGGTGCTGGCAATTCTGCTGCTGCCCATGAATGCCCAGCGCAGCAGCCTTTCCACCTCTTTCCCGGAGATGGCGGATCAGATCACCGCTGTGGAAGCGGCTCTGACCGAACGGGTAGAGGCGCGGAACAGCGACGATCCGTGGGACAACACACTGGCCTACGCCTATGATGACGATGTTTTCCATGGTTACCTGTACGCGGTGCCCGCGGGTATGGGAATTGAATTTGACTGGAATACCTATCTGGCAGATTCGTCCAAAACCATTTATTCCCGGTATGCAATGGTCAACCACGGTACGGCGGCCGAAGCTCGGCTGCTGGCGGATGGTTGGCAGGAAGTGATTTCCACAAACGATCTGGTCGTCTATGAACGCCAGGGGGAGTGAAAACTGAATGAAAATGGTGCGCTGTCCACAAAGCTTAAAGCGGTGCAGTTGGTTGGCTGTGGCACTTTGCGCGGCGGGGGCAGCCCTGTTTTTGCTGGTGGCCTACGTCTGGCTGTATCATGACTGTGACCTTTGGCACCTGTGGTTGCCTAAAAGTGCCAACAATGACGAAGTAATCTACAATCGCCAGGTGGTGGGGGTGCTTACCGGCGGCCAGCCACGGGGCGTTTTCGGTTATAACGAAAGCCGTGCGGCGCTGGGGCATTTTGGTGCCTGGGGACCGGTTCTCCCGCTTCTGTACGGAATTCCCGGGCTGCTGGTGGGAGTAGGCGTTAATACCATGTTCTGGTGCAACGTCCTTTTTGCCATAGCAGGATGGGTGATTTTTGCCCGGGGGGCACGGCTGTCCTGGAAAAAGCAGCTGGTCTTTGGTTTGGCGCTGCTCTGCGCTCTGATGCCCATGCAGCAGATTCTGGCAGGTACGGCGGAATCGCTCCAGTATTTCCTGATCTTTTGTGTGCTGGGGGCTTCGGCTGCGTTGCTGCGCCAGTTCCGGTTGGGCTGGTATCTGGTGCTGGCAGCTGCCTGTGGGTTGCTTACTGTTGTGCGGGCGTACACCATGCTGTTATGGTTGTTCCCCATCGGGCTGTTGTGGAAAACCCATCGCCGGCATGCCGTGGCAGCGCTGATGATGGCCCCTCTTTCCCTGGGAGCCTACTGCGTAATTACCAAACTGTGCAACGCTCCATATTTTTCCGGCGGCGATGTGGATCTTACGGTCTTTCATCTGCTGGCGAAGGGCCGGTTGTTTTCAGCAATCCGGTATGAGTGGAATGTGGTGTCAGAGGAACTGAGCACACTCTGGAACGACCATCTCCTGCCTACTTTTTCTGGTCACCCCACCCGGCAGGGCGTCGCGTTCCTGTTGCTTATGTTGTTGGTGGTGGCAACGGTGTGCAGCTTGGCGGATGATATGCGGCATCACCGGCAGATTCGCCTGCGCGTTTGCGCGCTGCTGTGCGTGGTATGCAGTCAGCTGGCCATGCTGGCCCTGTATGCCATTGACCCCATGGTGCGTCATTATACCATGCTGATGATTCTGCTGCTGGGGGCACTGGTTTGTGAATACTGGGCAGCATTTTTGATTTGTGTGCCTGCTTTGGCGGTGCAGGTTTGTCTGCCGGCTGCTTTGTGGCGGGAAACATTGCCCACCTACGATGCTGCTATGGATCAGCAGATCCAGACCATCCATACAGCTTTACAGCAGGAGATGGATGCCTGCCACAGCGAAGATCCCTGGGATTACACCGTGGCCTATGCCTGGCCCAGTGATGCTTTCCACGGATACTTGTATGCGGTGCCCGCAGGTATGGGTATACAGTTTGATTACAGCAGTTATATCGCCAACGAAGACAATCCTATCCATTCCCGCTATGCAATGGTCAAGCGCGGGGGTAAGGCGGAACAGCGCCTGATCGAGGATGACTGGCAGGAACTGGTGGTGTCAGAGGAAATCGTTGTCTATGAATGCCCGGAAGGAGAATAAGGGGAATGAACCTGATGACCGCAATTCAAAAAGGAGGCCGGAAACCATGGGTCCGGTGGCTGCTTTGCATTGCAGGAGCGGTGGCGTTTCTGGGCCTTGCCTATGTTGTGATTTATCACAATAAAGATCTCTGGCATCTGTGGCTGCCTGCCAGCGGCAATAACGATGAAGTGATTTATAACCGCCAGCTGGTGGGGGTGCTGCAGAACGGTCAGCCACAGGGCGTATTCGGTTACAATGAGGGCCGGGCCCAGGCCGGGCATTTCGGTGCCTGGGGGCCGGTGCTGATTTTGCTGTACGCAATACCGGGTGCCTTTGTGGGGGCCGGTGTCAACACCATGTTCTGGTGTAACATCTTCTTTGCGGTGGCAGGATGGGTGCTGTTTGCCATGGGAACCGGCCTGTCCTGGAAAAAACAGCTTCTTTTTGCGGGAATGGTGGTCTGCGCGTGGTTTCCGCTGCAGCAGGTTTTTACCGGCGCGGCAGAGCCGCTGCAGTTTTTCCTGATTTTGGCTATTGTAGGGGCCTGCGCAGCTTTGCATCGTAAATTTCACTGGGGCTGGGTTGTGGTGCTGTTCCTTGCTTGTGCCCTGACCACTGTGACCCGTGCCTATACGGTACTGTTCTGGATTTTCCCGGTGGTTTTGCTCTGGAAGCATCACCGCCGCCTGGCCATCGGCAGTGTTGCGGGGGCAGTGGTTTCCACAGGTGGATACTTGGCGGTGTCAAAACTGTTTTCCGCAGCCTTTTTTTCCAGCAATACCATTGATTTTGCAGCTTTTTCGCTGCTGATGGAAGGCAAGATCTTTCAGGCGGTGGCTTATGCCATGACCCATCTGGCCAATCAGTGCCGGGAACTATGGCGGG
>NZ_JACJKP010000843.1 GCF_016901605.1 Gemmiger formicilis | reverse complement strand
CACACCATACAGCCAGCATGATGACCATAGGCACCACGGGGCGGCCCAGACCGCGCAGGATACCTGCACAGCAATGGCTGAAAGCCAGCAGACAGTAGAACAACGAAACGGTGCACTTTATTCCGCAGATCAGCGTAATTTTCTGGGCCTATCCCCTGACCTGGACCGTCAGTTCCATCCTGTTTGTCTGGTACCTGACCCACTGCCCCATGCCCACGCC
>NZ_JACJKP010000842.1 GCF_016901605.1 Gemmiger formicilis | reverse complement strand
CCCTGCGCGCCGTCTCTTTTGACCGCGACACCGCCCAGCTCATGGGCATCGACTCCACCCGTATCATCCAGTGCGCCTTTGTGGTATCGGGCATCCTGGCCGGTATTGCCGGCGATGCCCTGCGGACGGATCAGCAGGAAGACCAGCATGATGGCAAAGACTGCGATGGTGGAATATCCGGAACCCAGCACGGCCAGCAGCAGGGTCTCCATAATGCCCA
>NZ_JACJKP010000841.1 GCF_016901605.1 Gemmiger formicilis | reverse complement strand
TGATGGAATGCCTGCTGGTGTTCAACATGCCGTTCACACTGGTAAAAGGGTTGCTCAACGCGGCTATCTGCTTCCTGATCTATAAGCCTTTGTCGCCCATTCTGCATGGCCGTCGATATTGACGATCACACCACAGGTGTCGCAGTCGAAACCGTACTTGGCGCGGTCATAGCCGATGGAGCGGATCACATCCCGGGCAGTTTCGGCAATATCCACATAG
>NZ_JACJKP010000840.1 GCF_016901605.1 Gemmiger formicilis | reverse complement strand
TTGGTTCACAAGAGGTTGTGACGGATTATTTCAACTTGACGCTTTTCCGATACACTACCATAGAAATTGCGGCGGCAATTACCTCCGTCGTCCAGAAAGCGTGCCACACGCCGGACGGGTTTCCGCGCTGGCCAGTGAAATTCTTCTCACCCTTGGGTATGATGCCCGCACCGCGGAGTTGGCCGCAATTGCCGGTTGGATGCATGACATCGGAAACATT
>NZ_JACJKP010000839.1 GCF_016901605.1 Gemmiger formicilis | reverse complement strand
ATACCCATTCCCGGTAGATGCCGCTGTGGATGAGGACGGTGTCCCCCGGCTGTGCGGCGGCCGCGGCGGCCCCGATGGTGGAAAAAGGCCGGGCGGCGGAACCGTCCCCCGCCGCCGCGGCCAGCTGTTCCAGGGTAACGTTTTCCCGGTAATGGCGGTGGATGTATGCCAGCGCCTGCCGGACCGGCGCATCGTCCCCGGGGCTGTGCCCGCCCCCCGC
>NZ_JACJKP010000838.1 GCF_016901605.1 Gemmiger formicilis | reverse complement strand
CGACACCCCGCTGTGTTTCTTTCTTTACGCGCCGAAATTCACGCATGAGAAAGCAGGCACAGGCCGCCGAAGCAAACTGCACATGCACATCATCATACCAAAGCGGCTGCTGCGCTGGCCGGTGTGCTGGCGCTGAGCCTGGCCGCCTGCGGCTCTACCGCTTCTGTTTCTGAATCCACCGCTTCTTCCGAGGCGGCTTCCACGGCCGAGACCGGCAGCG
>NZ_JACJKP010000837.1 GCF_016901605.1 Gemmiger formicilis | reverse complement strand
AATCCTGTCGGTTTACCCATTGTTGCTGCCTCCCTTACTTGGCGTTTTTCATGGCATAGAATGCTTCAATCTGGGCCTGCTCGCTGTCCTCGCCCTTTTCTTCCATCTGGGCAAAACCGGCAAAAACTTTGCAGCCGGTATGAGCGGCGGCATCGCTTATGTGCTGGACGAGGACTGGGACTTCTACCAGCGTGTCAACAAAGACATGGTCAGCCTGGAG
>NZ_JACJKP010000836.1 GCF_016901605.1 Gemmiger formicilis | reverse complement strand
CCCTCCTTGCGGGCGTGAACGGTACCATTGTTGACGCAGCCTTCGATGTAACCGGTCTGACTGCCGGCAATGCCGCCCACGTTGTAACCGATATGGTCATACCCCACGGCACCCGGCAGATCGGCGGTATTGCAGGCACCAACACGGTCACCGGCATCATCACCGGCTGCACGGTGAACGGCAGTGTGTACGGCGACCATTTCGTGGGCGGTATGGCCGG
>NZ_JACJKP010000835.1 GCF_016901605.1 Gemmiger formicilis | reverse complement strand
AGGCAACGTGGCGGCGCTTTCTGCCGTGGAATACCTGGCCGCCCGCAAGCGCAACGAAAAGGAGTAATGCACAATGGTACACGAAGTACACCACAATGATCTGACCCAGGCCCACGGCATCGCCGCAGGCAAAACAGCCGGGCAGATTGGTCTGCATTTTAGCGTTTACCGCCACATGGCCGCCGGCCCCTTCCAGGCCCGGCACCAGCTGGGTGGGGGC
>NZ_JACJKP010000834.1 GCF_016901605.1 Gemmiger formicilis | reverse complement strand
TCTGCGTGCAGTCCGGTGATATGCTCAACTTCCTGATCGGTACGCTGCTCTCGATGGTATCTGCTTTTGTGATCACCTGGGTGTTCTCCAAGAGCAAGCGGCTGAATGCGGAACCGGGGGCCACGTTGAGCACGTTGGTCAGGGTCACGTAACCGCAGCCGATGGCAGAGCCCAGCATCGCCGCGTAGAAGGGGTATTTCATCTTCAGGTTGACGCCGAA
>NZ_JACJKP010000085.1 GCF_016901605.1 Gemmiger formicilis | reverse complement strand
CCTTCGGAGTTTACACGGATGATTTCCCGTTGGCAGGATGACCCGGCTGCCTTGTATGACGCAGGTATTGACTATTCCATTCGTCAGCTTCGTGATTTGATTGAGGGCGGTGCGGATGGTGTGCACCTGTATGCTATGAATGATGCTGCAGTAGCCGAAAAGGTCTACGAAGGCATTCGGGATCTTCTGTAATGGTACGGGCGAAACCGCAAGCCATCGATCGTGCCGTGGCGCTCCGCTATATGGGGGCATCCGGCTGGCAGCCGGATGATGCGTCCTCGGCCCTATTGGACCGCGCCGAAAGCAGACTGCTGCAAACCGCGGTGCCACGTGCCGCCTGGAAAAAACTGCCCCGTACCTCGTTGCCGCTGAAGGATTGCGGCAGTGATCTTATACGTCACCTGCAAGGGTGTGAAGAAGTTTTGGTTTTGGTAGCCACTTTGGGCAGTGAAGTGGATACGATGTTGCGGCGGTTTGAATTGACAGACATCGCCATGGCGGCCACTGCGGATGCAATGGCTTCTGTGATGCTGGAACAGGTATGTGACGATCTGGAACAGGAACTGCGGGCAGAACTGAAAGCGCAGAACCTATACCTGACAGGGCGTTTTGCCCCCGGGTACGGGGATTGTCCTTTGACACTCAATGATGAAGTATGCCTGGCCGCAGACAGTGTTCGCGGATGCGGTGTGGCCGTAACAGCGGAACACTTGCTGGCACCGCGTAAAAGTACCACGGCGATTTTGGGCGTGGCAGATCACCCCGTTACCGGCACATTGGCAGGCTGCAGTACCTGCCACCTGCGGGAAACCTGCGTTTTCCGCAAGAATGGAACAACTTGCTTTACCTCGAAATAAATTGTGGATGAGAGGAATTGTTTGTGCGAATCGAATCGATCTTGGACCGCCGCCGTTTTGTCTTTCTGGATGGCGGCATGGGAACACAGCTGCAAAAGCGCGGGTTAAAACCCGGCCAGAAACCGGAACTGGCCGCACTGGAAATGCCGGAAATTCTGACGGAAATCCATGCGGAGTACGTTGCAGCAGGAGCGGACCTTTTGTTGGCCAATACTTTTGGTGCCAACGCCCGCAAACTGACCGGAACCGGTTATACCGTAGCACAGGTGGTCGAGGCATCCCTGGCATGTGCGCAGTGTGCGGCAAAAAACAAAGACGTGCTGGTAGGCCTGGATATCGGGCCGCTAGGGGAACTGCTTGCTCCGGCCGGTACATTGTCATTTGAGGATGCGTATGCTTCATTTGCCGAAATTGTCCGGGCTGGGGTGCAGGCGGGGGCAGATTTTGTTTTTCTGGAGACCATGACCGATCTCTATGAACTCAAGGCTGCTATTTTGGCAGCAAAGGAGCAGAGCAGCCTGCCGGTGTTTGTTTCCATGAGCTTTGAAGGGCGGGGACGTACGTTTACGGGCTGCACCGTAGAAAGCTACGGCGTGACGGCGGCCGGATTGGGAGCAGATGCCATTGGCATCAACTGTTCTTTGGGACCGGCTGAAATCCTGCCCTTTGCGCAGCGCCTTTGCCGTACAGTCCCCGCGCATATCCCCGTTTTTGTAAAACCCAACGCCGGATTGCCGAACCCGGACGGTTCTTACAATCTGGATGCGGACGAGTTTGCCCGGGAAATGAAGGCTTATGCATCGATTGGTGTATCCATGGTGGGTGGTTGCTGTGGAACTACGCCGGAGTATATCGCCAAATTGCGTGAGGTTTTTGCATCGCAGGTCCCTGCGCAGAAGATTCCACTGCAGCGGAGCTGTTTATGCACGCCGGTTCGTTTTGTGGAAGTAAACGGTATCACGGTCGTGGGAGAACGCATCAATCCAACCGGCAAAAAACGCCTGCAGCAGGCTTTGCGGGAAGGAGACAGTGCGTACCCCTGTTCACAGGCAGTGGCACAGTCTGAGGCCGGTGCCGAAATACTGGACGTAAACGCCGGTTTGCCGGGAATTGATGAAGCCGCCACATTGGAACGCCTTGTAAAGGATCTGCAGGCTGTGACAGATTTGCCGCTTCAGTTGGATTCCTCCAATCCGGAAGCGCTGTCGCGTGCTTTGCGTATTTACAATGGCAAGCCGATTGTAAATTCCGTTAACGGTGAGCAAAAAACGTTGGATGCGATTTTGCCGCTATGCAAAAAGTACGGCGCCGCTGTTGTAGGTTTGACATTAGATGAAAAGGGAATTCCCACAAGTGCAGAAGCACGATTTGCCATTGCCGAACGGATCGTACAGGCTGCAACGGCGGCGGGAATCCCCAGAGAAGATATCTACATTGACTGCCTGACGCTGACGGCCAGTGCACAGCAGGAAGGTGCGGTACAGACATTGGAAGCTCTGACCCGTTGTAAACGGGAACTGGGAGTCCGCACGGTTCTGGGTGTTTCCAATATCAGTTTTGGCCTGCCTTGCCGCAGCTATCTGAATACCACATTCCTGACAATGGCAATGGCAGCAGGGCTGGATTTGGCCATTATGAATCCCAATACGCCGGAAATGATGGCAGCTGTGCGTTCTTACCGTGTTTTGACCGCGCAGGACAAGCAGAGCGCTGACTATGTGGCTGCCTATGCGGATGTGCAGATTCAGAGCCAGCAGATCAGTAAGAGTACACCGGAAAACAGGAAGACATTGTCTGCTACGGAGGATGCACTGTTTGAGGCTGTGCGGCGTGGCCTGAAAGAGGAGGCACGAACTGCGGCAGAAGCAGCGCTGGCCTCCCGGGAGCCGCTGGATATGGTAAATACCTCGTTGATTCCGGCGCTGGATGTGGTAGGCGACGGCTTTGAAAAAGGAACAATCTTTTTGCCGCAGTTGCTGCAGGCCGCTACGGCAGCACAGGCGGCTTTTGAAGCTGTCAAAGCAAAGATTGCCGCGCAAGGAAAACCAACATCCTCTAACAAAGGAAAAATCGTTGTGGCAACTGTCAAGGGCGACGTACACGATATCGGAAAAAATATTGTGCGTGTCATTCTGGAAAATTACGGCTATGATGTATTGGATCTGGGCCGGGATGTGCCGCCGGAACGTGTGGTGGAAGCTGTGCGTACAACAGGGGCTAAGCTGGTAGGCTTGTCGGCTTTGATGACCACGACTGTCCCGAATATGAAAGCGACGATCGACGCATTGCATACAGCAAAATTGGATTGTAAGGTATGGGTCGGAGGCGCCGTGCTTACTCCCAGCTATGCAAAAGAAATCGGAGCGGATTTCTTCTGCAAAGATGCAAAAGCCAGTGCCGATCTTGCCAAACAAATTCTGGGCTGATAAAAACGGATAAAACCAAACGCCGCCCCACTTGCGGGGCGGCGTTTTTTATGGTATTCTGATACAATAAAGCATCCAAAGGTGCCCGGAGCCTGTTGGGCTGGCCGGGAGAATAGGGAAACAGGTGCAAAACCTGTGCGGGACCGCCGCCGTAATGGCTGAGCCTGAACCTGACTGCAAGTCACTGCATATTTGTGTGGGAAGACCTGGGTTTGGGTTATGACGCCAGAGCCGGAAGACCTGCCTTGGGATTCATACTGTCGGGCATGGCAGCTTTTTGAGCGGCTATGCCAGTGGACAGAACCCGTGCTGCGGACGGACCAAACGTTTGGGCGGAAACAAAAGTACATTACAATAGAGGTGTGCTTTGTTTTGGTATGGGTCTGTTCGGTTCTTGCAGCCGGAACAGGCCTTTTCTTTTTGGTCAATGGGCAAAAAGGAAAGAGAAAAAGGAGAAAATTATGCAAAGAAAGAACGCGGCGGCTATATGTCTGACTCTTTGTGCTGCTCTGCTTTGTGCCTGCGGCGGAGCAGTCCCCACTGCCGAAACGCAATCCGCCGGGTCTACCGTTTCGGGGACGAGTGAAAGCGCAGAAGCATATCCGGTGACCGTCACCAACTATAACTATGCAGGGGAAGAGGTGTCTTACACATATACACAGGCACCGGAACGCGTAGTAGCGGTATATCAAGGTTCTATTGAAACGATGATTGCATTGGGGCTTGAGGATCATGTGATTGCCAGTTACGGTCTTGATAACGAGGTCAAGGAAGAGTGGCAGGCTGGTTTTGCTGATATGAATTACCAGGAATCCGTGTTTGCGCCGGACAAAGAAACCGTTACTCTTTTGCAGCCGGATATGATCCTTTCCTGGGGTTCCCTGTTCAGTGACAAAATGCTGGGGGATGTTTCTTATTGGAACGAAAAAGGGGTGGCGACCTATATGAATTCCAATACCAGGCCTGGAACGCATGCCCGTACGTTGGAAAACGAATATACGGACATTTTGAATCTCGGGCGTATTTTTGGCGTGGAAGAACGAGCTGCCGCCATTGTGGAAGAAATGCAATCCAAAATCAATCAGACATTGGCGGCGGTTCAGGGAAATGCCCCTGTACGGGTCGCAGTCGTTGAACCGATGGGAAGTACGATCAGCAATTATGGCGCCAATACACTGGCAGGGGATATGGTGACGCAACTCGGTGGAACGCTGGTTCATCCGGACGGCAATGAGATAAGCAAAGAAGATCTGCTTGCGTGTGACCCGGATGTGATTTTTGTGGTGTATATGGCGTATTCAGGCGATGATCCGGAGCGTGTAAAGGCTGACCAATTGGCTGTAATTGAGTCGGACCCTGCGCTGAGCAGTTTGTCTGCGGTGAAAAACCGGCGTGTATGTCTGGTCATGCTGGGAGATATTTATGCAGCCGGGCCGCGCGCAATGGACGGAATCAGCACCTTGGCGGCAGGAATGCATCCGGAGTACGCAGCATGAGGACATTGAAGGAAAATCAAAAGCTGCGGATGGATTGGGCTGGTGCGGGAGTGGTCTGGTTTCTTGTCTTACTGCTGGCGGTTTCTTTGACCGCAGCGGTTACTTTCGGAACCATGTCGCTTCCGATTCGCGACGTATACGGCGTCCTGTATTACAAAGCAGTACATTTTTTTCTGGGGGCAGAAGTACCGACACAATGGGCAGAAGGTTCGGCTCTGCATGATGTAGTATGGCTGATCCGACTGCCTCGACTTGTACTCGGAGCCGCAGTCGGGGCTGCGCTTGCACTGTGCGGTGTGGTTATGCAGGCAATTGTAAAAAATCCTCTGGCGGACCCGTATATCCTGGGAATTTCTTCGGGCGCATCTCTGGGGGCGACACTGGCCACCTTGTTCAGTATCTGTGCCGTATGGGGAACAAAATCTGTTGGAGTGATGGCTTTCGTCGGAGCTTTGATGATTTCCTGTGCCGTATTGTTTCTTGCAAACCTCGGGGGCAGAGCAACGGCGGTAAAATTACTGTTAGCCGGTTCGGCACTTTCGGCTGTATGCAATGCCTTTTCTAATTTTGCGATCTATCTGCGCAATGATGATCACGCACCGTCGCAGATTATTCGCTGGACAATGGGGGGTTTGGGGGCTGCCAACTGGCAGGATAATCAGATTTTTGTATTGGCTGTGCTGGCGGGGACGCTGTTTTTTATAACACAGTGTCGTACACTGAATTTAATGCTGCTGGGGGATGATAACGCTGTAACCCTGGGGACCGATTTGCATTGGCACCGTATAGCGTATCTTTTGGTTACTTCTTTACTGATCGGTTTGGCAGTCTATAATGCAGGAACCATTGGTTTTGTAGGACTGGTGGTCCCCCATGGTGTAAGGCTACTTTTGGGCACGGATCATCGACGGCTGATCCCTGTTTCGGCGCTGGTTGGTGCCATTTTTCTGGTTTGGGCCGATGTAGCTTGCCGGACGGTATTACCCGGTAATGAAATTCCCATCGGAATTTTGACGTCCATGGCTGGTGCACCGGTATTTTTGTACTTGATGGTACGGCACCGTTATGGATTTGGAGGCTCGGAATGATGTGGCAGGTAGAAACCCGGAATCTCGCCATGAAACTGGGTGGGCAGCAGATTTTAGAGCATATTCATGTGACTGCAGGCAAAGGGCAGGTTGTTGGGATTATCGGACCAAACGGCAGCGGAAAAAGTACACTGCTCAAATGCATTTATCGAGTGTTGCAGCCTACCGATGGTGCCGTTTATTTGCAAGGCCGGGAACTGGGGCAGTACACAGTGCGGCAAAGCGCCAAAACGCTGGCGGTAGTAGCCCAACACCACGGATATGGTTTTGATTTTACGGTGCGGGAAATGGTCCTTATGGGGCGCAGCCCTTATAAACGTTTTCTGGAACAGGACAACTTGCAGGATTATGAAATTGTAAGCGAGTCACTGCGTATGGTTGGACTCGAAGCAAAAGCGGAACGTATTTTTTCTACGCTCTCGGGTGGGGAACAACAGCGTGTGATTTTGGCACGGGCTTTGGCGCAGCAGACACCCTGCCTGATTTTGGATGAACCCACCAATCACCTGGACATTCAATTTCAGCTGCAAATGATGGAATTGATCCGAAATATTGGAAAAACTGTTCTGCTGGCTGTGCATGATCTGAATTTGGCAGCCGCATACTGTGACTATTTGTTTGCATTGCAGGATGGCCATCTAGTAGGTAGCGGAACCCCAACCGATTTGCTGACACCGGAATTTATCGAAAAAGTGTACGGCGTTCATGCACGGGTGGGAACAGAGGAAGATGGAACGCCCTACATCGTATACCGTACCGCAAGGAAGGAGAAAAACGTATGAAACAAGCGCTGGTTTGTGCCAGCTTTGGCACGACCGTCGAGAATGGTCGGTTGGATCTGCTCTCGGTGGAAAACGCGCTGCACGATGCTGCAGGAAATTGCGAATTTGCTTGTGCGGTAACCAGCCGTGTGATTCGTAAAAGACTGGCCATGCGAGGGCAAATGACGGAAAGCCTGCCCGAAGTTCTGCAAAGGCTATGCGACGCAGGTTATACAGAAGTAGCTGTGCAGCCAACGCACTTGCTTTACGGGTATGAATACGATAAAATAAAGGCCGAAATTGCCCCATATAACGACCGATTCAACCGCTTGAAGCTGGGAGAGCCTCTTCTGGCCAATACGCAGGATCTGCAGAATGTGGCAGTCGCATTGGCTCAAAGTTACCCCCGGCAAGACGCGGAAGCATTGGTTTTGATGGGGCACGGAACGGAACACTTTGCAGGGGTGGTGTATCCTGCGCTGCAAAGTGTTTTCGCTTTACAGGGCCGGCCGGATGTGTTTGTGGCCACTGTGGAAGGTTGGCCGCTTCTGTCTCAGATAATTCCGCAAATTCAGGCGGGTGGTTACCGAAAGGTTCATTTAGTACCGTTGTTGCTGGTGGCCGGTGATCATGCATGCCACGATATGGCGGGAGAATCGCCGGACAGCTGGAAAAATCAACTGGAATCGCTTGGTTTTACGGTGCGTTGTACGCTGAAAGGGCTGGGACGTCTGCCCGCTGTTCAGCAGTTGTACTGTGCCAAGCTAAATAAGATGCTGGAGTGAGCCATGGCTTTTGAACATTCCATACGAAGCGGTCAGCGTCTGCTGCGCTGCGGCTATACAACGGGAACGTGTGCTGCACTGGCGGCACAAGGCGCAGCGCGTTTACTGCTGACTGGCAAGGCACCGGACTGCCTGACCGTACTGACTCCCAAAGGATGGGAGGTATCGGTTTCTCCCTCAGAGTGCCGCTGGCAGGAGGAACAGGCCGTATGCAGTGTGGAAAAAGATGCCGGTGATGACGCGGACGTGACGGATGGTCTGGCGATTACCGCTACAGTGACCAGATGTAAAACATCGGGGATTACCATAGATGGCGGTAACGGTGTGGGGCGTGTTACAAAGCCGGGGCTTGATCAGCCGGTGGGAGCAGCAGCCATTAACCGTGTGCCCCGGCAAATGATCGAACAGCAGGTGAAGCAAGTTTGCCAGGAAAACGGGTATACCGGAGGCCTGAAAGTAATCATCAGTATCCGTGGTGGAGAAGAAGCCGCGCGCAGGACCTTTAACCCACAGCTTGGCGTCGAGGGTGGGCTTTCGATTCTGGGAACTTCCGGCATTGTGGAACCTATGAGTGAGCAGGCCATTGTTGATACCATTGCCTTGGAAATCCACCAGCATGCGACGCTATCCAAACGGTTGATTCTAACGCCCGGAAATTATGGATCGGATTTTCTGCATACACAGGGATGGGATGCGTGTGGAGTACCTGTTGTGAAATGTTCCAATTTTCTGGGGGAGGCTCTGGACTGCGCAGCGGTGGAAAAAGTAGAGCAGCTTTTGTTTGTGGGCCATATAGGCAAACTGGTAAAAGTGGCAGGCGGGATTATGAATACCCATTCCCGCTACGCCGACTGCCGTACCGAGATTTTTTGCGCGCATGCCGCTCTTTGCGGAGCAACAACGCAGACCTGCTGTGCCTTGATGGGGGCGGCAACCGCCGATGCATGCCTGGAAATTCTGGAAAGGGAACACCTGCGGGAGCCGGTTATCAATTCTATTTTGCAGGCGATGCAAACACATCTGCAGCGCCGTGTTGGGGATGGCTGCACCATTGGGGCTGTGGTTTTCTCCAATCAATTCGGTTTGTTGGGAATCACCCGGCCAGCTAAGGAGATATTGCAACAATGGCAGAAAAAATGATGAACCGGGGAATTTTGTACGGGGTCAGCGTAGGACCGGGGGACCCGGAGCTGATGACGCTGCAGGCTGTTCGGAGGCTGCAAAGCTGCCCTGTTATTGCAGCGCCGCAGACCAAAAGCGGGCAGATGCTGGCGTTGGATATCGCTTGCGGAGCGGTTGACCTGAATCATAAAGTGATCGTACCGCTTCATTTCCCCATGAGCCGCGATTCTGCGGTTCTGGATAAAGCCCATAAAGAAGCTGCAGAAACGCTCCGCCAATATCTGGATGCCGGGCAGGATGTGGCTATGCTGAACCTGGGAGATGTATCGGTTTATGCAACATTCGGATATCTGCAGGAACTTCTGCAGGCACAGGGATATATAACAAAAATGCTGGCAGGTGTTCCAAGTTTTTGCGCGTCGGCGGCAAGGCTGAATCAATCACTGACCGGGGGCATGAATCAACCCTTGACCATTGCGCCGGGTGGTGCTGCTGACAGTGTGCTGGATGGTCCGGGCAGTAAGGTTTTGATGAAAACAGGCCGCCAGTTACCACAGACGTTGGAAGTACTGGCTGCCCATGGAAAACTTGAAAAGAGTGCCATGGTGTGTAATTGCGGATTGCCCAATGAAGAAGTGTGGCCGGATCTTTCTCTTTATGATGCCGAAAGACAGGCCGGCTATTTTGCAACGATCCTGGTAAAGGAGTAACAGATGATTCATTTTGTGGGAGCGGGGCCCGGAGCACCGGATCTGATCACGATGCGTGGCGCGGAATTGCTGCGCAAAGCCGATTGTATTATCTATGCAGGAAGTCTTGTTAATCCGGCGCTGCTGGCGCTGGCCAAAGAAGGCTGTTCCATATACAACAGTGCCGAGATGACACTGGAACAGGTCCTGGATGTGATGCGGGCAAAAGAAAATGCAGGGCTGGAAACGGTGCGGCTGCATACCGGTGATGCCAGCATTTATGGCGCCATACGGGAACAAATGGACTCTCTGGATCGTTGGGGCATTGCCTATGATGATACACCGGGGGTGTCCAGTTTTTGCGGTGCGGCAGCTGCGCTGCATGCAGAATATACCCTGCCGGGAATCAGCCAGACCGTGATCATTACCAGAATGGCAGGCCGCACCCCGGTCCCGGAAGCGGAAACACTGGAGAAACTTGCCAGTCATGGCGCCAGTATGGTGATTTTCCTTTCCGCTGGTATGCTGCCTGCAGTACAGGATGCATTGCTGCGAGGAAACTATACCGAGCAAACCCCTGCAGCGCTTGTGTACAAAGCCACCTGGCCGGAGGAAAAAGTGGTGCGCTGCACATTGGGAACCTTGGCAAAGTGCGGGACTGAATATCATATTACAAAAACAGCTTTAATTCTGGTTGGGGACTTTTTAAGACCGGACTCCTATGACCGGAGCAAATTGTACGATCCTGGTTTTACAACAGAATTCAGGAAGGGGCGCCCGGAATGAGTGTGGCATGCCTTGCTTTTACGGAAAAAGGCTTTTTGCTGGCGCAAACTCTTGCCCGGGAGCTGGATGGAACGGCGGAGCGGAGCGGTCGCCCTTATACATTACAGCAGTGGACTCAACAACACTTTTTGCAAGAGCGAGCCCTGATCTACGTGGGTGCTGTAGGAATTGCTGTACGCGCAATTGCCCCTTATTTGCAAAGCAAGGCGGTAGACCCTGCGGTGGTTGTAGTGGATGAGTGCGCCCGTTTTGCACTCCCGATTTTATCCGGGCATCTGGGCGGTGCAAACGATCTGGCACGCAAGGTGGCAAAAATTTGTGGTGCAATGCCGGTCATCACCACCGCAACCGATACCAATGGCATTTTTGCTGTGGATGAATGGGCACGTCGGCAAAACTGTGCTGTGCTGCACACCGCATGTATCCGAAAGATTTCCGGAGCCTTGCTGGCTGGTGAAAAGGTACGCATAAGAACGGAAATCCCTGTTTGCGGCAATCCGCCATCGGGTATTGAAGCCACGGAACAGGACCCGTGTGATGTATATGTAGGATTTGCACCGCAGCCGGAATCGGTTCTGTGGCTTGTGCCAAAAGTAGTGGTGCTGGGGGTTGGGTGCCGTAAAGGCATTTCTGCCGAGATACTGGAGCAGGCGTGGGAACGTCTTGCCATACCGGAGCAAGCAGTCTGTCAGGTTGCCAGCATCGATCTGAAAGCGGCAGAACCGGGGCTGCAGGAATTTTGCCGTCGCCATGGCTGGGAACTCGAAACCTACAGTGCAGTTCAATTGGCACAGGTCGAAGGAAAATTCTCGGCTTCCACTTTCGTCAAACAGGTGACCGGAGTGGATAATGTCTGCGAACGCGCAGCAATTCTTGCCAGTGGAGGAACTCTGCTGCACCGTAAAATGGCAGGTGGCGGTGTGACATTGGCGGCGGCAGTCAGGCCGTATCAATTGGATTGGAGATTTCATAATGAGTGGTAAAGTGTTCGTTGTAGGGCTGGGTCCTGGAAACGAAAGTATGTTGACCGGGCAGGCCCGTGCGGCATTGGCTGCGGCAGATGTACTGTGCGGATATACGGTGTATGTGGAGTTGGTAAAACCGCTGTATCCGGAAAAAGAAATATATACCACTCCTATGCGTGGTGAAATGGATCGTTGCCGTTGGGCGCTGCGAGCCGCTTGTGAAGGAAAAACAGTAGCGATGGTTTGCAGCGGTGATGCAGGCGTATACGGCATGGCTTCACCCGTTTTGGAACTGGCCAAAGAATACCCGGAGGTTGCCGTTGAAGTAGTGCCCGGCGTTACGGCAGCACTTTCAGGGGCAGCGGTATTGGGTGCCCCGCTTGGCCACGATTTTTGTGTGATATCCCTTTCTGACCTGTTGACCCCCTGGTCTCAAATTGAAAAAAGACTCCAGTGTGCAGCAGTGGGAGATTTTGCACTTTGCCTGTATAACCCGGCGTCACATCGGCGCAAGGATCATTTGCAGCGCGCAGTGGATATTCTTTTGGCTGCGGGAAAGGCGGAACATACCCCTTGTGCAGTCGTGCGCAATATAGGGCGTCCGGGTCAGGCTGCAGAGTTTTATACGCTAGAAACATTGCGGGATGCATCGGTGGACATGTTCACGACGGTGTTTATCGGCAGCAGCACAACCGTTCAGCAAGGCGGATGGCTCATCACGCCGCGGGGGTACCACAAACCATGAATGTGGTGGTTTTCTCTGGAACTACAGAAGGCAGGGCGCTTTCATATGCGCTGGCAGAGCTGGGGGCACAGGTAACAGTTTGCGTTGCCACTGAATATGGCAAAATCGATCAGGGATTTTGTCCGGGAATTCAGGTCAAATCCGGACGGCTGGAACAGGCAGATATGATTCCGGTTCTGCAAGATAAGACGTTATGTATTGACGCCACACATCCCTACGCCACACAGGTGACTCAAAATATCCGGGAAGCGGCT
>NZ_JACJKP010000833.1 GCF_016901605.1 Gemmiger formicilis | reverse complement strand
TGTTACGGGCTGTGCGTCCAGCAATTCGGACAAAGGACGGCCCGCCTGCCATGCAGCACTGGCTGCCTGTCCCACATCAAAGCTGCCGTTCAGCGTAGGGATGGAACCGCTGTCCCATTTGTCAGACTCGCAGCGTTTCCGTGCGCAAAAAACTCCGGTGGCACCGGAACCTGCCCCTGCGCCGCAGGAGGATTTTGAATTGAAGCTGCAACCGGAACCT
>NZ_JACJKP010000832.1 GCF_016901605.1 Gemmiger formicilis | reverse complement strand
ATAACCGCTTCAGTAAGTTAGGCCGTGTCTCCAATCTTCAGGTGAGTAGGCACCGTGACGGTCACCGCCTGGGAACGACGCTGGCTGATCCGGCCAAAAAGCAGTTCCAGAGCAGCACCAGCAGCACAAGTTCCACAGACAGCAGCACAAGTACCACAGCGACTTCTGAAACCAGCAACAAAAAGATTGATACCTTGCGGATCGCTTTTGTCCCGTCCCG
>NZ_JACJKP010000831.1 GCF_016901605.1 Gemmiger formicilis | reverse complement strand
ACTGTGGCTGAAGAACGCAAAGTATACCGCAGCCCGGAACGGGCTGCCAAAACCATGCCGGGGCCAAACGAACCTGCGCCGCCGCCCAAATCGCAGCGGCCGCAGCGCGGCCGTTGTGCCAAAATTGGCCTGTTCCGGGCCGGTAGGGCCGGAGGAGCAGCGGGTCAGTACAAGGCAGACCCCCACAACCACCAGCAGGCACAGCAAACACAACGCCAGT
>NZ_JACJKP010000830.1 GCF_016901605.1 Gemmiger formicilis | reverse complement strand
CTTTCTTCGGTGGAAAACAAGTCATCGTATGGAGCAAGCTCTACTTTTTTCGCGCTGCTTTTCAAGTTTCATCACCTCCTGGGTCAGATTCTTGTAACCCTCGGCCACTTTGCCAAGGAGATTGCGGCTCTGCTGCGAGAAACCTACGGCAGCAAAATCAAAGTGTTCGGAACTGAGATTCCCCATTCCGTCCGGGCAAAGAAAATCAGTGCCGAGGGCA
>NZ_JACJKP010000829.1 GCF_016901605.1 Gemmiger formicilis | reverse complement strand
CTCCCCGGAGGAACTGGCGCTGATCGAGCAGAAAATGTCCCAAATTGGGACGAGAAACCGAGAAGCCTATCTGCGGAAGATGGCCCTGGACGGTTATGTGGTGCAGCTGGACTTCCCGTTTGCGCTTCGGGGCGCTCACCGTTCCGGCTCCTTCTTCTTATGGGTCAGAGCTTTGGCAGCAGTCTGTTTCGGTTCCTGCTTCAAATGTTCCCGAACCGAG
>NZ_JACJKP010000828.1 GCF_016901605.1 Gemmiger formicilis | reverse complement strand
TGGGCCGCCCCATTGACGGCCTGGGCCCCATCGAGTGCACCGAGACCCGCCCCATCGAACACGAGGCTCCCGGCGTTGTCAGCCGTGAACCTGTTACCCAGCCCATGCAGACCGCTGACGTTGGCAATGCCGTCGCCGATCTCGATGACGCGGCCGGTCTCGGTGGCCATGGTGTCCCCGGCGCTTCCGGAAAGGGCGTCCTTCATCTGGGCGGCCAGCT
>NZ_JACJKP010000827.1 GCF_016901605.1 Gemmiger formicilis | reverse complement strand
GCCGCCCATGTACTCTATCCCCTTTTGGCACCACTCATAGGTACTCAGGCCAATGCCTGCCGCCCAATCCGCTTCGATAATATATGACTGTCTGCATCGTAAAATTCTGTCGCCCAGGAATTAAATGAAATTAAACTGAATAAGAGCCTGGCGGCCGCAAAGCAAGCGCTGAAGCTTACTGCAGGGGGAAGTGCGGATCAACTGCTTTAATGGGCTCACG
>NZ_JACJKP010000826.1 GCF_016901605.1 Gemmiger formicilis | reverse complement strand
GCGCACCAGTCAGTAAAAGCCATAGTGGTCCCCACACCAGAAGCGCAAAGGGCAGTAAAAACCATTTTTTCATGTCTTTTGTTATAACTTCCTGAGCAGAAGCGCAATACCCGCAGCAGAGTATCTATCTGATACAGCATCTGTTCAACAACTGGTTCTTGGCACTGGACTTGCCGCGGCTCTGTGCGGCAGCTGTTTTGGTAGCAATAACCTTATTGGC
>NZ_JACJKP010000825.1 GCF_016901605.1 Gemmiger formicilis | reverse complement strand
TCTATCCTCTCTGTCTTGCGGCCGGTTCTTGTTCGCACTTTTAAAACAGGACGATTGTTCTCGTAATAAGGGGTAAGGTGATTGCATGAAGTCCATCATTTTATACGGAAGCAGCACACGGGTGTAGCGGCTCTTTACGGTTTTGCACTTGCAAACGGCCGCAGACAACCGGGCCAGGCAAAACAATACGCCAAAATTGAAAAACAGCCAGCTTCCCGCC
>NZ_JACJKP010000824.1 GCF_016901605.1 Gemmiger formicilis | reverse complement strand
GAGGCTCTGATCGCCACCGGCGTGGTGCTCTTCGTTTTCATTCTTCTGATCAACCTCTGCTTCAGCATCGTGAAAGGGGGCAGCAAAAATGCCTGAGATCACCGTGAACGGCAAAAAACACGCTGCGTTCATGGGTGGCGCCCAAAGCCAGGCTGCCTTCATAGTAGCTTTCCGGCACAGCGTCCAGGCTGGCCTTGCTCACCGTGATGATGGTGGGCAGG
>NZ_JACJKP010000084.1 GCF_016901605.1 Gemmiger formicilis | reverse complement strand
CAAAAGCGCCGCTTCAGTCCCTGGTGCGAAAGTGGCACCAGACTCTTCCGCCCAGGAACGTGCCAGTGCTTGGAGTTCGGAACGCCCAGGCTTATTGATCTGAACGCAATACCCAATCTTTTCGCAGGCGGCAATGAGCTTTTGTTCGCGCTTACCGGGACGAAGTTTCCCGAATTTTTCTTCGATCAGGCTGGTCATTACAAAGATTGCATTTTCCGTGTCCTGTAGGGTTTCACAGAGTTCCTGCAGATCTTTATCCGAGTAGGTGGACGGCTTGATCAAGGGCATCAGCACCAGACGCTTTCCGCCAAAAAAGGATATTGTACCCGCTGCCAGGACGATCTCTTCCACAGTGGGGGTCGGGCCATCCAAAACGGTGGTTTCGGGGTCTTGTTCCTTCAGGACATGAAGGGCTTTATTGGCAGCCGAACGTACCAGAGCCTCATCAGAAGCATAAAAATAATAAAGCGAACACCCGGATTGAAGGCGTTTTTTCAATTCTTTTTCACTGTAAAGCAAGGGGCTTCACCTCCTCGATAACTATAGACCGTTCAGGGCGGATCACAATAACCGGTTCCTGTGCCCCGTACAGAACAGATTCCGTTTCCACTTTTGAAAGCCAGGTTGGTTCTTTTGTACAGCATACAATGGTGTTGGCCATTACCGAGTCGGATAACGCCCCCGCTGCGCAAAGCACGTCCACCGAAACAGGTGCAGCCAGCTGAATGTTCCCCGCCATCATAGCGACGTGATGGGAACCTGTTCCCACAACTGCCAGATTTCCACTTTTCTCATGATACAAGTCCAGTGTCAAATCGTCAAGTATCTTCCTGGTAGAGTACGCAGACATTTCTTCCGCCCGCAGTGTAACCGAAAACGGAAAATCCAGCTCCGATGGCTCTTGGCGCAAATCTACACACAAAGCCACTGTAGGGGAAGCGTTTTCTTGCAGGTAAGTTTCTACCGCATTCACATTGCTTTGTCCACCGCGGAACAAAACAACCGCATTTCCATTTTGGGTGCACACAAGGCAAGGGTTGTTGGATGCCCCCACCAAAGCAATCCGTACAACATCATGCAGGGCCCAGTTTCCCAGCAAAAGCGCCAGCGCAGTACACGCTGCAGCTACCGGAAGATACAATACGAGCCTGCGGCTGCGCCAGAAAAGAATCGCCAAAACAGCCAGCACCGCAAAGACCAACAATGTATATCTCGTCGGAAGAAATATGCGAGCCATTGGCAATTGAGAACACCAGCGCACAATCTGAATCATCCAATAGAGCCATACTGAAAGAAGAAGGCTAGCCAGATGAGCCAGCGGCGTCAAAAACGGAACTATTGCCAGTAATAGAACCGCAATACCAAGCTGAAGCGCCGGCTGAAGCATCCACACTACCAAGAGGTTGGTCAAAACGCTGACACCACTGACCGAAAGTCCCTGTGCAACCAATACCGGCAGCGTAGCCAAACTGGCAAAAAACGCAACCTGCACAGGTTCGATGATATCCAACAACAGCGAAAGGAACCTGTAGATACCCGGGCTGCATTCATCCGGAAGCCATGTTTCCTCCGTACGGGATACGGCCCCCGCCAACTGCACACCAAGTACCGCACAAAAGGACAATTGAAATCCAACGTCGCAGGGCGCATAAGGATTTTGCAATCCAATAAGAACTGCTGCCGCACCGGTAGAAGTAAGCAAATCGACAGGCTGCAAAAGGAAATCCCCTGCCAGTGCTAGTAAAAACACGATTCCGGCTCTGGTAACGGATATGGACATTCCTGTCAAAAGCATATAAAACACAACAAGTGCTGCACGAAAAATAATAAGCGGACGCCAAAATTTTCGTCGGTACCCTAAAGAAAAAATACCGCAAAGCAATGCCACATGTAAACCGGAAACCGCCAGAAGATGCGACACGCCGGATGCGCGGAAAGCCCCCTGCAACGATTCCGTCAATTCACTTTTATCGCCGAGTAGCATCGCTGCTTCCAGTGCTCCCTCTTCTGTCGGCATCCACTGCTGCAACAGGCTGGCAAGCTCTTTCCGTAAATCATACAGCACATATGGCAGTGCATTACTGTGGGCACTTATGGTAAATGCTTCCTGATATTCCGCCTGCAGGTAGACGCCTTCGCTAAGTTTGGACATTTTGTAAGCGTCTTCATCCAACTCTTCCAGCAAAAACGTTGCAGTGAAAACATCACCCGGCCGTGCATCAGGGAAAGCATCACATTCCACCAGGAAATTTGTCTGCTGCCCATTACACTCGATAATTTTCAGCGTTCCACGAAAATAACCACTTTGATAGGAAGATTCTCTATCCGGTTGAACCACAGCCGTGCACGCTGCTGTTTGGCCGATATATTGGCGCACCGGCAAAATAACGATAGCGCTATAAAGTGCAAAAAACGCGAGTCCGCATACTGTACCCAATAAAGGAAAACGCGTGTTTTTTTGCCAGCACAAAAACAGCAGCAATGCAAAAAGTGCCGCCGCGAGCACAATTACCAGCGGCGGCATGTAAGCTGCAAACAATTCGGCCAAGGCAAAACCAAGACCAAACCAAGCAAGTTTACGTTTCATTTCCGTTAATGAAGGAACAACGGCAACGGTTCCAGGAAGAAGATGTCCGTGCGTTTAGAAGCGTCGCCTTCCGCCAAAGCCGCACAGCATCCTACAACTGTACCCGTACTTTTCGCGGCCAACGTTTCCAGGGCATGCAGCGAACCGCCCGTCGAAATCACGTCATCCACAATCAAGATACGTTTTCCGTTCATGTATTCAATATCTTTTTGATCGATGACTAGCTTTTGCTTGCCCACGGTGGTGATCGATTCATCCTCGATAACCACCGGATTACGCATGTAAAGCTTGGGACCTTTACGCGCAGGAATCCAGTACTTCCCACTCTGGCGTGCCATCTCATAGGCCAGAGGGATTCCCTTGGCTTCCGCTGTCAGGATCACATCAAAGTCAGGCGCTTTTTTGAGCAGTGCAGCGGCGCATGCTTCGGTCAATTCCACATCACTGAACATAATAAAGGCGGCAATATCAAGATGATCATTCACCTTGCAGATGGGAAGTTCACGGGTAAGCCCTGCAATGTGCAGTGTATAGGTATCAGCCATGGTAGAAACCTCTTTTTATTGATAAAATCCGGAATTCCGGCATCAGCCCGGAGGCCACGCCAGACTGCGGCCAGCCAGCACATGGAAATGCAAATGCTTCACGCTTTGGCCACCATCTTGCCCCACGTTGGTCACAACGCGGTAGCCGTTTTCGGCTACGCCAAGCTTGCGGCACTGTTCTGCAATGACCGCATAAATATGCCCCAGAAGAGCGGCGTGTTCTTCTGTCAGCGCTGCCGCCGAATCGATGTGCTGTTTCGGGATCACCAGAAAATGCACAGGGGCCTGCGGATCAATGTCATAAAATGCCAGCAGAGTTTCGTCTTCGTACAATTTGTTGGAAGGGATCTCCCCTGCCGCAATTTTGCAAAACAGACAGTTCTCCATTTTATCCCTCCTTTATAGAGAAATGGTTGGTGTATAATTACTGATTCAATTCAGCTTTTACGATTTCCGGAACGGCATTCAGCGCTTCGTCAATCTTGCTGACATCACGGATACCGGCCATAGCAAAATCCGGCTTGCCGCCGCCGTTGCCACCGGCGATGGCGGCAATCTTCTTGACAAGAACACCGGCTTTCAGGCCGCGTGCCTTTGCGTTTACAGAAACACCAACTGCCATCATGGTCTTGTTTCCGTCACTGCCTACCAACACCGTCACAGCATTGGGGGCTCTGTCACGGACTTTATCCACCATTTCACGCAGCGTGTCTGCGCCGGTACCGGTGAGGTATGCAGAAATAATCCGAACACCATCCACATCCGCAGCATTCTCAAACAGGCCGTCCACCTTGGCAGCTGCCATTTCCGCTTTCAGAGTATCCAACTGCTTGTTGGTATCTTTCAGCTCAGCAGTCAGAGCTTCTGCGCGGTCTGCAACATCTTTCAGGTTGTTGGCTTTCAGTGCAGCAGCTGTCTTGTTCAGAGTCTCCGTACGCTCATCCAGCAAACGGAGAACACCAAAACCGGTAGTGGCTTCAATGCGGCGAATACCGGCAGCAACACTGGACTCGCTCAGGATCTTAAAGCAGCCAATCTGTGCCGTGTTCTGTACATGGGTACCACCGCAGAATTCCGTGCTCCAGCCGCCGGCATCCACGACCCGAACAACATTGCCGTATTTCTCGCCAAACAGAGCCATTGCGCCCATCTTCTTGGCTTCTTCGATCGGCAGATTCTGGATCACTACAGGCAGAGATGCGAAGATTTTCTCGTTGACCTTCCGCTCCACTTCGACCAGTTCTTCCGGCGTCACTGCGCTGAAGTGGGTGAAGTCAAAGTGCGTGATCTTGTCGTCCTGGTAGCTGCCTGCCTGATGAACATGCTCGCCCAGAACTTCGCGCAGCGCTTTCTGCAGCAGGTGCGTGGCGGTGTGGTTACGGCAGATGGACATGCGACGCACTTCATCTACCGAGGCAGTCACTTCATCGCCCACTTTGATGGTGCCATCCAGCAAATCACAGGTATGCACAAAGTATCCTTTGGGGGTCTTCTTAACCTGCGTTACTTTCAGCTTGGCCTCACCGGAGGTAATATAACCATAGTCGGCAACCTGACCGCCCATTTCGGCATAGAACGGTGTGCGATCAAGAACCACCAGAACACCTTCTTTGCTCTCACCGGCCTCATCGGTCGCAATGGCATCGGCCAATTCTTCGCCATCAGACAAAGCGAGGACCGTTGCGTTCTCACGCAGAGTTTCATAGCCATCAAACTGGGTGGGCTCGGCGTCCAGCTCGCCAAACAGGTCCGCACTCCAGCCGGAGATGTCTTTGGCAAGGCGCTCGGCACGGGCGCGTTCACGCTGCTTGGTCATCTCCGCATGGAACGCCTCTTCGTCCACGGTGAAGCCGGCTTCGCTGGCGATCTCTTTTGTCAGGTCCAGCGGGAAACCAAAGGTGTCGTTGAGCTTGAAGACCTCGGCACCGGAAAGCACCGTTTCACCGGCCGCTTTCCGCTCCTCGATCATATTATTCAAGATGTTCAGACCTGCATCGATGGTACGACCAAAACGTTCTTCTTCCGTACCGACCACCTTTTTGATGTAGGATTCATGTTCACGCAGTTCCGGATAGCCGGCCTCGCTGGAAACAATAACAGTGTCTACCAACTCGGTCAGGAAGGGGTGATCAATCCCCAGCATGCGTCCGTGACGGGCGGCGCGGCGCAGCAAACGGCGCAGCACATAACCGCGGCCTTCGTTGGAAGGAAGGATGCCATCCGACACCATAAATACGGTAGAACGGATGTGGTCCGTAATCACGCGGATGGAGATATCATCTTTTTCGTTGTCGCCGTAATGTTTGCCGGAGATACGCTCCACATGGTGCAATACAGAAGCAACCGTATCCACCTCAAACAGGTTCCCTACATCCTGCATTACACAGGCCAGACGTTCCAGGCCCATGCCGGTGTCGATGTTGGGGCGCGGCAGACGCTCGTAATTGCCCTTGCCGTCGGAATCAAACTGGCTGAAGACCAAGTTCCAGATTTCCATATACCGGTCGCAATCGCAGCCGACTTTGCAGGTGGGTTTGCCGCAGCCATGTTCCGGACCACGGTCATAATAAATTTCGGAGCAGGGGCCGCAAGGACCGGAGCCGTGCTCCCAGAAGTTATCTTCCTTGCCGAAGCGGACCATGTGATCTTCCGGAATGCCAACTTTCTTGGTCCAGATGTCATAGGCCTCATCGTCATCCAGGTAGACCGAGATATACAGCTTGTCAGCGGGAATTTCCAGGTCCTTGGTCAGGAATTCCCACGCCCAGGGAATCACTTCCTCTTTGAAATAATCCTGGAAGCTGAAGTTGCCCAGCATCTCAAAGAAGGTGCCGTGGCGAGCGGTGATACCTACACGCTCAATATCCGGCGTGCGGATGCACTTCTGGCAGGTAGTGACGCGATGGCGAGGCGGTTCTTCCTGGCCCAGGAACCACTTTTTCATCGGGGCCATGCCACTGTTGATCAGCAGCAGGCTGGGGTCATCTTTCGGAACCAGCGGAAAGCTGCCAAGGCGCAGATGACCCTTGGTCTCAAAAAAATGCAAGTACTTTTCGCGAAGTTCATTTAATCCGGTCCATTGCATAACGATACGTTCTCCCATCCATAGGTTCATTTGTACAAAAGGTCCATGAAAAAAATATAGCCCTCGCCCCATAACAGGGACGAAGGCTGAACGCTTCCGTGGTACCACCCGGTTTGCAGCCTGTTACCGGCTGCCACTTTCCATGCGTTAACGCCGCAAATACGTTTGACTCTGCGCCAAAAGCTCCGGGGTGGCTTTGTTGCTTATCTGCCGGAAACCTTTCAGCTCACGGGTTCCCTCTCTGCAGGCCGAAAAATCAACATTAGCCCCTTCAACGCCATTTTCCTTTTTACAAGATAATTATATGCCCCTTTTCTTACCTTGTCAACTGGTTTTTGCTGCGGTTTCCGGGGTCTGTGCCGCACCGTTTCCCTCCCAGACATGAAGGCCATTGGCAATGCTTGCAAAAATAGCAGCGCTGGAGATTTCCGGTTCAATCACGCTGTCCTGCAATACGGTAATCGTATACCGCGGATGATCCGCAGGATAAAAACCACTGAACCAGTAATTCAATAATTCTTCTCCGTTCTGGTCGAATTGGCCTGTCTGTGCGGTTCCGGTCTTTCCGCCCGCAGTCAGTTCTTGAGGGGCGGCATCACCGCCGATCCCCTCCTCTACCACAGATTGCAGCATGCTGCGCAGTACACGAGCTGTATCCTCATCGCAAACAGCCGCTTTTTCAGCAGTCCGAACCTCTGATACCAGTTTCATCGTGTCATCGACTACACCGTACACAAAGCGAGGCGGCAGATATACACCCCCGTTTGCGATGGAATTCATCATCGCGGTGATTTGCAACGGTGTCGCAGTAAGGCCACCCTGGCCAAAACTGAAAAGTGCAAGCTGTCCGGTATTATCTAACGCTTCTTCCGATGGTAGAATACCGGAACTGCTTTTCAATCCCGGTGCCACCGCACAGGGTTCTCCAAATCCCAATAACTCTGCCGTTTTCAAAATCGTTTTTCCGCCAAGAAGCTGCCCCAGTTCCACAAAATAGCAGTTACAGCTTTGTTCCAGTGCGCCGCGCAGGTTTACTTCCCCATGCGCCCGGCCCTGTGCGCATCGGTAAACCTGTCCGTCGACCTCCACACTACCGGTACAATCGTGTGTAAACCAATCCAGCCCTTTTTCGTAAGCCGCCACTGCCAGCACCACCTTGAAGACTGATCCCGCACTGAAAGCGCTCAACGAGCGGTTGATCAGCGAAGTATCATCGGCCTGAATACTTTTAGCCACATTCCGCGGGTCGTATTCCGGCACACTTACCGACGCAAGGATTTCTCCACTGTTAGTATCCATAACCAGAATACAACCTTTTGTCATTGACAGACCTGCAATTCCTTCGCATAACCTTTGGATGTCGGCATCCAGCGTCAGCTGCACCCCCTGCCCCGTTCCGGCGGATTCTACTTCCAATGTGGGCGTTTCGCCACCCAACAGCCGTCCCTGTGCAGTGGTTATACAAGAGACTATTTCCAAATCGGAGGACTCGGCCAGAATATCGTCGTAAGCAGCTTCCAATCCCGCAACCCCTTGCTCATCGCCGTTCAGATAGCCCACCAGGTGCACAGCGATGGGAGACGGCAGGTAACGTTCTGCTACTTCATAGGTCGGAACACCAAAAGCGTTCAGGTCTTGGTCCACACGAACCAGAAACGGCGCAGTTGTGTTTCTTTTTTCGTACAGTTCTGTTTGCTCCGCATAAGACACATACGGAAATAAAGTAGAGTAGCTGGAATCCCCGGGAATGCACAATGCATACCACGCCTTTGTGTAGCCTGTCAGCAAACGTCCGTTTCGGTCGTAAAAGTTCCCTCGCTGACGCGGCAGCACGGTACTTCTTGCGGTTTGGGCACCCGCACGAGTCGCATACGTTGTATCTGTGCCTACCCATAAAATTCTGCACAGCACAATACCGGACAGAAAAATCAGGATACCTCCCATAGAAAACAACCTGCGCAGTGACATCTTCTCCACCCCTTTCCGTTCAGTATGGGACAAAGAATCGCTTTACAAACCGCCACAAATAAAAACGGGAGGCTGTAAGTTGATTACTCACAGTCTCCCGTTATAGGTCTATGGAATCTTGCCTTGCTTCAAATCACAAAGAAGTGATTACTCTGCATCCTCGCAGAAAGCCTTGAAGGTCAAATAAGCCATGTACACGTCCGCTTTCGATACCACTTCAAAAGGCGAATGCATGGACAGAACCGGCACACCGATATCAATGGTATCAATGTCCTGGTTGGCCACATACTTGGCCACCGTTCCGCCGCCGCCAAGATCCAGTTTGCCCATTTCGCCGATCTGCCACACGATGCCGTTGCGGTCCATCAAACGGGTCAGGTAGCTGACAACCTCGGCAGAAGCGTCACTTGTGCCGGATTTTCCGCGTGCGCCGGTGTACTTGTAGATGGCCACACCATTGCCCGCATAGGTGCCGTTGTCCGGTTCAAAGGCGTCGGCAAAGGTCGGGTCAAAGGCTGCCGTGACGTCGGCAGAAAGGCACTTGGCCGCCTTGCATGCCAGAATGTAATCGGCTCCCTGCGCCTGGCACAGCTGCTGCAGGAAATGGAAGGTATACATACTGTTCAAGCCGGTAACACCGTCCGAACCGGTTTCTTCCTTATCGGTCAGTACACATACCGTCGTGTAGGCGGGGTTCTTCACCTCGATTTCCGCCATCAGGGCCGGATATGCATCCACGCGGTCATCATGACCGTACGCACCGATCATGGCACGATCCAGACCGATATCCCGTGCCTTATGGGCCGGAACCACTTCGATTTCTGCACGGGTAAAATCTCTTTCCGTAATGCTGTACGCTTCATACAGCATTCCCAGCACGTTGAGCTTTACGCGCTGCTCGGCTTCCTTGTCCGCAATGGGCTGAGAAGCGATCAGCACGTTGAGATCTTCGCCGGTAATACCTTCGCTCAACGGCTTGGCATTCTGTTTTGCACCCAGGTGCGGCAGCAGGTCGGTGATGCAGAAGACGGGATCTTCGTCTTTTTCGCCGATGCAAATCTGTACCTGCGTACCATCTGCACGGTAAATAACACCATGCAATGCCAGAGGAATCGTCGGCCACTGGTATTTGCGAACACCACCATAATAGTGGGTGCGCAGATATCCCAAGCCGTTCTTTTCAAAAACAGGCACCGGGCGAAGGTCCAGACGAGGAGAATCGATGTGCGCGATATTCAGATGGAAGCCCTGATCCAACGGTTTGCTGCCGATCGTAGCCGCCAGTACGCATTTGTCACGATTGATGGTGTAAACCTTGGTGCCGGGTTCCAGTTTTTCTCCGGGAACAAACTGCTTATAGCCTGCTTCCTTCAGCAATTTTTCGCTGTAGGCAGTTGCCTCACGTTCTGTTTTGCCGCAATCTAGAAAAGTTTTGTAACCTTCGCAGAATTTCTGCGCGGCTTCCAATGTTTCCGGCGCAACATCGGCAACGGTTTCGTTCTTATAGAGAAGCTTTTTCAGTTCTTCGGTAGTCTGCATATTCAACATCCTTTCGTACATTATGATTCAGTATAGATTTCCTGGTAGCGTTGATAGCTACTGGTGATCTTCTTCACATACAACCGCATTTGCGGGTAAGGGTAATGATCCAGTGTTTTTCCATCATCCGAATATTCTGCCTGTGCAAGCAGCTTATCTACCGTACCCAGGCCACTGTGGTATGCAGCCGCAGAGGTAGGCAAATCATCCTGGTACCGCAGCAAGCAGTAACTGACAAAATAACTGCCAAATCGAATGTTGGTTTCCGGATCATACAAATCCTCAAAAGTCAGATTTTCGGTGGGCGCGATTTTGGATTTGATCCAGTCGAATGTAACTTCCGTAATCTGCATCAATCCGCGGGCGCCTGCATCGGAATCTGCCATGGGATCAAAATTGCTTTCGGTGCGGATAAAAGCATACAGCATCAACGGGTCGATATCATACTTATCCGCGTAATAGGTAACATACTCCGAATATTGGATCGGATATTCCCATCTGTCAATTTTTTCTCGAAAAAGGGCGAAGAATGCTGTTCCTGCCAAGGCAAGAATCAGCAACAGCACCACTGTTGTTTTGACAATCCTTTTGGCAATACTTTTCTTAGTCATACTCCTCCCTTCCCAAAGCTTGCAAAAAAGCTTTGACCTTACTCTCCAATTGTTCAGCGGTACCGTCGTTCACAATTTCAATGGATGCAGCCTGACGCAGTACATCCAGGGGAGTCTGTGCATCCAGACGGCGGCACGCCATTTCGGCCGTTATACCGTCCCGGGCACAGATACGTTCTACGCTAGTGTGGTAAGGTGCCGTAATCAAAACCAATTGGTCACACCTTTTCTCAAACGGTGTGCCTACGATCACCGCCCCATCTACAAAAGCGTAAGCTGCGCCTTCCTGTTTTGCTTGTTCCAGGCGCTGCTCAATCCGATGCAATATTTCCGGCTGCGTAATTTCCGTTAGGGTGCAGGTGCCTTCCGGCGTGGCAAAAGCACGGTCTGCCAGCAGGCGGCGCCGAAGAGCACCGTTCTCATCCAGTATATCACACCCAAAAGCAGTTTGCAGCTGCGCAAGGCAAGGCGAACCCGGCAGCATCACTTCACGCGCAATCAGGTCGGCATCAATACAAGGATAGCCTTCTTCAGCCAAAAATTTTGTCACACTGGATTTGCCACAGCCGGAACGACCGGTAATTCCGATGATTTTCATAGCGTCACCACCCGGAATGCTGCCGCGCGGATCAGACGGTTATAAACCGCCATGGAAACACCGTCCTGTTCCGGGCAGCGTGCATATACCACTTCCGCCCCCTGACGGTCGAGTTCCCGCAACGCTGTAAAAAGGTGATGTGCCTGTGTAACACCGTCATGATTCTTCCCATACTCAATGGCGGGAACCGGCAATTGAGCAGCTTCGCCGTCAAAACAAAGTGCCCACACACCGTTTTCGGCGTGTTCTGTGACGTATTGCCGGTAGGCATCAAAACTGCCGCGCAAAATCGTGACCTGCGCTTTGGGCGCATAATGCTTGTACTTCATTCCCGGGGAACGGGCCACTTCGCCCTCTTTGAGTTTTTCCAGAATTGCGGGACTGACCTGTACTTCTTCCCCGAGTACAGCTTCCATTTGTTCTTTGGTGATATAACCCGGACGCAGCAGTACCGGATGTTCTCCGGTCACTGCCACCACTGTGGATTCCACGCCCACTGCGCTTTCTCCACCATCCAGAATAAGAGGCAGACGCCCGTCCATATCCACCAGTGTATCCTGGGCGTTGGTGGGACTGGGTTTGCCGGAGAGATTCGCCGACGGCGCTGCAAACGCCACGCCACTGGCCTGTATAACTGCCTGCACCACAGGGTGCGACGGCATACGCACACCGACCGTGTCCAAGCCGGCGCAAGTCACTTCACTGACTTCCGGTCCGCGCGGCATAACCATCGTCAACGGTCCGGGCCAAAAAGCCTGTGCCAGTTTTTTGGCCCGCTCCGGCACATCGGAAACAATCCCCTCCAACATCTGCATCCCGCAAATATGAACGATCAGCGGATTGTCCTGGGGTCGCCCTTTGGCTTCAAAAATTTTATGCACAGCCTCGCCGTTGCGGGCATCTGCCGCAATGCCATAAACTGTCTCTGTTGGAAGCGCCACCAGTTCTCCGCTTTGAAGCAACCTGGCTGCTAACGCAATACTCTCTTCTGTAACAGGCAAAACCTGCGTTTTCATATCTTTATTCCTCGCTATGTTGTTTGAGTTTTTCTTCCCGGT
>NZ_JACJKP010000823.1 GCF_016901605.1 Gemmiger formicilis | reverse complement strand
GATGCTGGCGGCCCTGGTGTTTGCTACCCTGGTGGGCCTGATCTCGGGTATTCTGCCCGCCAATAACGCTGTAAAAATCAGCGCCCTGGAAGCCATCCGCCACGACTGATGCAGGAACTTTCCAGCAGGAACATGGTACGGATATTGCCCAGCTCACAGCCCAGCACCTTCATGACGCCGATTTCCCGGGTCCGTTCATAGATGGCCATGGTCATGGTATT
>NZ_JACJKP010000822.1 GCF_016901605.1 Gemmiger formicilis | reverse complement strand
GATCTGTTATGCCTTCGGAGCCGTGGTACTGCTTACCGGCGTCGTCTGCCTGATCCAGTATGTGCGCGTCCGCGGCAGCGGCTTTACCGCTCCCTTTTTGCTGGTAGGCGGCATAACAAGCAGCAGGACCCCCAGGACGATAAAGGCGATGCTGAGCAGCAGCATGCCGTTTTTCACGTAACGCAGCATAGGCGCACGCTCCTTCCGGTTAAATTTATACG
>NZ_JACJKP010000821.1 GCF_016901605.1 Gemmiger formicilis | reverse complement strand
AGTCTACGGCGAGGATATCCCCGTGGAATATCTGGCGGATGCCTTCTATCACACTTACCGGCTGCGCAGTCTGTTCCCCAGCCGCTATGGCGTGCGCCGGGCGGTGTTTGGCCTTGGGCAAAAGTCCGAACAGTCCGCCCTCCTGGATTTGCCCGTTGAAGGGATTGGTCCAGCTATCGGGCAGTTTTTCGGACAATTTGCGGGGTGAAACATGCCCCGTA
>NZ_JACJKP010000820.1 GCF_016901605.1 Gemmiger formicilis | reverse complement strand
GTGCCGTACGGCTGCTCTTTTGCGCCGCGTTTCGCAGAGCACTGACCTCTGACCGCTTCAGTTCGCGATATTCACCGGGCTGCAGCATCCCCAATTTTACGGGACCTTCCGCGCGCAACGGAAGAACAGGTTGTTCAAATGGCATCCGGCGTTGTCTTGGATGACGGCGTGCGCACACAGCCATGCGTCATCCATGTTGTGACGGACGAACCGGGACGTAC
>NZ_JACJKP010000819.1 GCF_016901605.1 Gemmiger formicilis | reverse complement strand
ACGATGCCCAGTCCATCGACCACGCCGCCATGAGTGCCCGCGTTCTGTTTGAGGAAGGGCATATCCGGGATTACCTGGACGATGCCGACGAGGATGAACTGCTGCGCACCGCCGGACTCACAGGGCTTTGCCGCAGTGCTTCGGTGGTCACATTGTAAATCTCCTCCATGGGCACTTCTACGTTTACGCGCAGGATGTCAACCTTGTCGGCGTCCCGCAAA
>NZ_JACJKP010000818.1 GCF_016901605.1 Gemmiger formicilis | reverse complement strand
ACCAGCAGTGTGGCGATGGGGCCCTGGCCCTTGTCCAGACGGGCTTCCACAACCGCGCCCTTGCCGCGGCGGTTGGGGTTGGCCTTCAGTTCCATGACCTCGGCTTCCAGAACGGTACCCTGCATAAGGGTGACTGCCTCATCGCCGGCACGGCTGTGGGCCGCGTGCGTACCATGCGGGACGATAAGGGCCGCGAAATCACCGAGGCCGGCCCGTCCACG
>NZ_JACJKP010000817.1 GCF_016901605.1 Gemmiger formicilis | reverse complement strand
TTGACAATATGCATTTCTATCGGTTCCTGAACCTTGCCAGACGGGCGGGCATTACGCTGCCGGTTTCGGCCGGTGTGATGCCGATTGTAAAACGCAGTCAGATCGAACGCACCGCCCTCAATCAAATCACGAAGCTGACGAATGGAATAGTCAATACCTGCGTCATACAAGGCAGCCGGGTCATCCTGCCAACGGGAAATCATCCGTGTAAACTCCGAAGG
>NZ_JACJKP010000816.1 GCF_016901605.1 Gemmiger formicilis | reverse complement strand
TGGTCAAAGCCGCTGACAGTGTTCTGCAACTGGGCGTCCAGCACCGTGCGGTCGGTGATGATAAAGACCGAGGTGAAAATCGGCTCGTTATCCTCATTGTGCAGGCTGGCCAGGACGGCGGCGCCGGCAACCCCGCCACCGAGGACGGCGACTATGTGACCTCGTACCTGTGGAAAGAGGTTCTGCAAAAGGACAAGCTGCTGGATATTTTGCAGAAGTTC
>NZ_JACJKP010000815.1 GCF_016901605.1 Gemmiger formicilis | reverse complement strand
AGTCCTGGCGGATGTGTTCACCATCTCTAACAATATGGATGGCTTTCATACGCTGTTGGAGAAGATTCAGGCCTGTATCGCACCTCAGGACAAAATAAGAGTAGGGCTTGAGGCCTGCATCGGATAACAGCATAGCCGCAATTGTTCGTGCATCCACACGGTCGGTTTTGGTCTTTCTGAGGCTGAGACTTTTCCGGTAGAGGTTTGTGCGTAAGGGATTC
>NZ_JACJKP010000814.1 GCF_016901605.1 Gemmiger formicilis | reverse complement strand
CAGTTGGGTCATAGTTGTCACCATAACCAACATAGAGGCCGCCGCCGTATCCATCCAGCAGATTGTTACTTACATCGTTGCCAGTGATACGCAGGGTGGCTCCATCCTCCACCGTAAACGCCTTCCGGAATAAAGGAATGGGCATTGCAGTCAACAATGAGTTGATTATTGCAGATCATTCGGTTGTAACTGTTTCCGAAAACGCTTCCAATGCCACTTAC
>NZ_JACJKP010000083.1 GCF_016901605.1 Gemmiger formicilis | reverse complement strand
TACAATCTGCTCTGGGGAGATCTGGTACAGATCCCGCTGCCGGGAGGCAGCAGCCTGGGGCTTTCGCTGCTGGTGATGATTCTGGTGCCGGCGGGCGTCTATTTTACGGTGCGTACACGTTTTTTGCCTTTTCGTTTGTTTCCGGAAATGGTCCGCGTCACCATGTCCAACAACAAAAAGACCGAGCACGGTCTTTCCGGCGTGCAGGCACTGATCGTGTCTACGGCCTGCCGGGTGGGAATGGGCAACCTGGTGGGTGTTGTGGCGGCCATTTCCGCCGGCGGTGCCGGGGCTGTGTTCTGGATGTGGGTCATGGCGCTGCTGGGGTCTTCCACTGCGTTTATTGAGGCAACCCTGGCACAGCTTTATAAGGAAAAAGATCCCCTCTACGGTGGGTACCGGGGCGGTCCTGCCTATTATCTGCACGCATTGTTTGTGCCCAAGGGAAGCCGCCGCAAACATTCGGTGATCGCGGTGCTGTTTGCGCTGTCGGGACTTATCTGCTGGTGCGGCATCAGCCAGGTAACCAGCAATTCCATCTCGGCTTCTTTTGAAAACGCCTTCCATATTCCGCCGCTGTATTCCACCATTGCGCTGGTGATCGTGGCGGCTGTCATCGTGCTGCGCAAAAACGCCACGGTCCGGGTGCTGGATGTTATGGTTCCGGTCATGGCGGCCTGTTACTTCTTTATTACCCTGTTTATCATTATTAAAAATGCGGCCTTGCTGCCGGGCGTGTTCCAGCAGATCTTTGCCGAGGCTTTCGGTCTGCGCCAGGTGGTAGGCGGCGGCATCGGTGCCGTGATTATGAACGGTACCAAGCGCGGCCTCTTCTCCAACGAAGCTGGTTCCGGTTCTGCCCCCTGCGCAGCAGCGGCCTCCCATATCGATCATCCGGCCAAAGCGGGTCTGCTCCAGGCATTGGGTGTTTTTATCGATACGCTGGTGATCTGCAGCTGTTCCGCTATGATCATGCTGCTTACTCCCACGGAATTGACCGCCGGTCTGGAGGGCATGGACCTGCTGCAGGCGGCCATGCACTATCACCTGGGCGAGTTTGGTGTGATTTTCATTGCGGTGATTCTGTGGCTGTTCAGTCTGTCCACCTTTCTGGGAATTCTGTTTTATGCCCGCTCTAATGTGGCGTATCTTTTCGGCGACCGCTGGAGCGCCCAGCTGGCCTATAAGATTCTGGCGCTGGTCATGCTGTTTATCGGCGGCCTGGCCGCTTACCAGTTCGTGTGGGACCTGGGCGATGTGGGCGTCGGCCTGATGACGGTGTTCAACATGATTGCTCTCTTCCCGTTGGCGCCCAAGGCACTGGCCAGCCTGCGGGATTATGAGCAGAATCAGATGCAGAAGAAATCTTCATAAAAATGCAAGCGTTGCCGGTGACGTATCTTTTGGGAACGCGATATACAAGGGACACTGTTTTGGACAGTGTCCCTTTTTGTGTGCAGCTTCCCAGCATTATAGCTAAAAACAGTGGAGAACCTTTTTTGTATACGACAAGATCCTTCCATGGATAAAGCATCCGTTTGCTGCTATACTGGATATAATTCCAGAAACAATTTGCTGAAATAGCTGCATCGAAAGCGAGAAGATTCTTGTGCCTGTTATTGTAGACCAATCCATGCGTGAACAGATCTCCCGGGAAGGGGATGATTTCCCGCTTTCCTTTTTTGAAAATGAACTTGGCGAGCTGCCCAAGCGAGAAGGGCCCCTGCACTGGCACCCGGAGTTTGAAATTGCCAAAGCGGAGACCGGTGTTTTGGAGTACCAGGTGGGGCAAACACACATCGTGCTGAAGGCGGGGGACAGCGTGATGGTGAATCGAAATCTGCTTCACAGTGTGCGGCAGATTGCGGGGGACCTGCCGGACCCGATGCCCGTTGTGGTTTTTTCCGGAACGCTTATTGCCCCTGAAACCGGTACGATTTACCAAAAATACATCGCACCCATTGCGGACTCTGAATCCCTGCCTTTTGTTGTGTTCAGACAGAAAGATGATTGGTGCCGCAACATATGCTGCCTTGTGGATGAACTGTTTGCCCATCTTAAACAGCGGGAGCCCTGTTATGAAATGGCAGTGCAGCGCGACCTGAGCTGCCTGTTTGAAGCGCTGTATCGTCATTGGGATGTACTGCCGAAATCCCAAGCTACGGGTATGCAGCTTCGTTCACAGGTGCGTGTGCAAAAAATGCTGGCCTACATGTATGCTCATTATGCAGAACCAATTACCTTTGCAGATATTGCCGCGGCGGCGAGCATCAGCCGAAGCGAGGCGGCGCGCTGTTTTCATGAATATATGGATTGCTCCCCGGTACATGTGTTGATCCGTTACCGGCTGCAGACCGCGCACAGACTGCTGCATGATACCGACCTGACGGTACAGGAAATAAGCCTGGCCTGCGGATTCCGTTCCACCAATTACTTCGGGCGCCAGTTCCGGAAAATTTACGGCTATACACCTGGCCAGGTCCGCAATTTGGGAAAATAGTGCTATCATTTGGCGGGATTATCCCTTATCCTTCTCAGACCTTGCTGTTATAATGCCCTACAGCACGGCCGTTACAAAAATGTGCTGAACGTGGAACCACACAGGAGAAAGGGAACCTTTATGACCATTACACCCAACTATCAAAAAACCTTGCATGCCTGTTATTTGGGATATGTGACACAGGCTATCTGTGCAAACTTTGCGCCGCTTCTCTTTTTGACGTTTCAAAAGAGCTATCACATTTCGATGGGGGAACTTGCATTGATTCCCACCGTGTTTTTTCTGACACAGCTGATGATCGACTTGGTCGCCGCAAACTTTGTGGACAGGATCGGTTACCGTACCTGTTTGGTCGCCGCCCACGGTATGGCAGCGGTGGGGCTGGTGCTGCTGGCGTTTTTGCCGGATCTTTTGCCGGTTCCCTTTCTGGGAATTTTGATTTCGGTTATGGTTTACGCAGTCAGCAGCGGTCTGGTCGAAGTGGTGGTCAGCCCCATTGTGGAAGCATGCCCTTTTGAGAACAAGGCCAGCCGGATGAGTTTGCTTCATTCCTTTTACTGTTGGGGCATGATGGCTGTGGTTTTGGGTTCCACGGTGTTTTTTGCCTTGTTTGGGCTGGAAAACTGGCGGATTCTCACGCTGCTGTGGGCGCTGATTCCCCTTTGGAATGTTTTTAATTTTATTGCCTGCCCGATAGAAAGACTGGTGGAAAGCGGTGAAGGCATGGGGGGAGGAAGCTTGCTTCGCCTGCCTCTGTTCTGGTTTTTGGTGCTTTTGATGGTCTGTTCCGGCGCGGCAGAAAACGCAATGACCCAGTGGGCATCCGCTTTTGCGGAGGCAGCAATAGGGGTTCCCAAAACCCTTGGCGACCTTGCGGGGCCCTGCCTGTTTGCAGCCCTTATGGGGACGTCCCGTGTACTGTGTGCCAAAATGAGCCACAAAATGGATTTGGGAAAAATTATGCTGGCGTGCGGGATGCTGTGTATAGGCTGCTATTTGGTGGCGTCCCTGTCGGTATACCCGGTGGCAGGGCTGGCAGGTTGCGCGTTGTGCGGATTTTCCGTAGGTATCATGTGGCCGGGCACCCTCAGTCTTTCCTCCCGGGCCTGTCCCAAGGGAGGTACGGCGATGTTTGCCTTTTTGGCGCTGGCCGGGGACCTGGGCGGCACGGTTGGGCCAATGTCGGTGGGGGTTGTATCCGAGGCAGTCGGCGGCGATCTGAAAAAAGGATTCCTTGTTGCGGCAGTTTTCCCCATTGCTCTGGTACTGGGGCTGGTGGCGCTGCAAAAAAGACAAAAATAGCCGTTCTTTCGGCTGTGAAATGATGGGAAAATCGTGTACAATACAAGTACGAACCACAGAAAATCTCTTTGATTGGCAGCTTTATGGAGGGATAGGTAAAAAGATGACCAAAATACTTTTCGTGTGCCACGGCAGGATTTACCGGACATGAAAAAACGCCTGTAAATCAAGCACTTCCTGTGTTTCAACCTCAGTTTTACCAATGATTTACCAATATTTCTGGAGAGCCAGGCTTGCTAACTATCACACCAGAATGAGGAGATCAACAACATGGAAGAACTCAAAAAACATATTTACGATGAACACAATGGCCTGAATTATACGTTGGTTGGCGACTACTACGTCCCCGACTTGGAATTGCGGGAAGAGACCCGGCCTATTGGGATTTGGGGGCGGATGCACAAAGACTATTTGGCGCAGTATCATCCAGCCCTGTACAACGAACTGATTTTGTCCGGCAAACTCTGGACATATCTGGCTGACCTGAATGAGCAGGCACAGAAGCGGATGAACCGCCTCATCAATCAGATGAAAGCGGCAGAAAACATTACCGAAGAATTGAAAGCTCATGATCCAATGGCGTGGGTGGGCACTATGAACAACATTCGTAAGCGGGCAGAAGAGATCATCCTAAGCGAGATAATTTATCGGTAACGCTTAAATATACGACACTACAAAAAACGAAGTTACCTTTTTGAAAAATCAAGAGGTAGCTTCGTTTTTATAATATTTTTAATTAGCAGTGTCGATATGCAATGCGGATTGTTGATTCCATATATAATAACGAGTATAATAAAATTTACCATTCAATGTTGGAAGCTGTACTGGTCAATTACCCGAAATTTTTAAGGGAAAGCCGACTCAATATTAAGGAGAAAAATATGAGTGTTGTATCTGCTCCGTTAAAAAATGATATTGCGATGCAAAAGGACCTTTTCCGTCTGGCGGCTTCGATTTATTCTGAAAGTAGCGATGTGGTATCTGATTCGGAAATTCAAACACAGATTATTAGATGCATGTTCGTTGCAAAAGAAAATGAATATCTAACAAAAAGTGAAATCATTTCGAACTTACTGGATATATATAAATACCATATTTCAGAAGATGAAGTCGATGCAGTAATTAGGCAATCCCGAGGTGTATTTCAGTCTGTTTTAATAGATGAATGCAGGGCATATTGCCTCACGTCGCAGGCATATACAGAATCTGTTGAAATGCAAAAAAATAGCATTGACGACTATATTGACCAATTTATTGATGAAAAACAAATTTCTGAACCAGAAAAATGCAAAAATGCTATCCACATTTATTTATACGAGTTGACAACTACAAATATTAATTCCTATCAAGTTTTGCTGTCAGGAAAAGACGGGACACAATTTACTAGTAGTGAATTGTCGGTGGATGTCTCTGAACTTGATGATACTGAAAAACAACTAGTTCATGATTTCTTATCTTGGGAAAATACTGCTAAAAATTCAGCATTGGGGAATCTTGTTTATTGCTGTCTTGAGTATTGCCTTTTAATCAATGGAGATTCTCCGAATCACTTGTTAAATGGAATAATTAAGGACAGAGTAATTTTTTTAGACACAAATATCATCTTTCGAGCCTTGGGGATTAATGGAGAGTCAAGAAAAAAGGTGGTTATTGCCTTTCTTAACAAATGCAAGCAAGCAAAACTAAAATTAATTATTTCCCACAGCACAAATAAGGAATTCTTTGACACCATTTCATATTATGTATCTCAAATGCAACATTATCCTAGAGGTAATATTTATATTGGCGCTTATGAGGAAATTTCTGACTATAATATATTTGCATTTTTTGAAAATTGGCGCCAAACTCGTCCTAATGTATCACTAGCGTATTTTGTTTCTTATATTAGATCACTCTATCTAAAATTTGTAAGGAAATATGCTATCGATGATGATGTTAAGATACCAGCATCAATATATCATACAGACGAGTTCAAAACTGCTCGAAATAGGTATACATTATCTATCAATCATGTGAAGCAAGGAATAAAGGATAGTTATCGATCTGATGATTATAGCTATTCACAGCGAGATAGCCATGATGCTACGGTTGTTCGACATATTGAGATACTTCGTGAAAATTCTAGAGATAAAGATATTTTTTTGGTATCTTCCGATAAGGCATTACGACTCTGGGATATGAATCGTACTGATGCTGATTATCCCGTTGTTATTTATCCCAGTCAGCTATTTCTAGTATTATTAAAAACCTGTGGACGGTCAGAAAACGACTATGATAGCTTTGTTAGTTTTATAAATATTAGACCAAAATCTAAACAGATTTCGCCAGAAAATGCAAATATTATTTTGTCAGGCATTAGTTCTATTACAGAAGATATCAAAACTCAAGAGCACTTGGTTGCAGCCGTTTATAGCGATGAATTTCAAAATGTTATAAAGAATAGTTCTTCTGATATGGATCTTTATGAAAAAGTCCAGCGTATAACTCAAAATTATTTGGATGAGGAACTCAGGAAAAAAGAGGATCAAATTCAATCTCTTCAGACAGATGTTTCACAGCGTGGAGCAGAGGTTGAAGCCATGCAGGAAAGGTTTGAAGAACAGAGTCATGCATTGGAAGATTCAAAGCGCCAGATTGAAAATCAAACAGAAGAATTAAAGAAAAAGCAAGAGCAGATTATCAATCTGGCTACAAGTAAAATTATGGCAAAGTATATTTGGATAAACTATGTACTTCCCATTTTACTTGCTTTATTGGTGGTTTTTTTAGTTATATTTATTGGTCTCCAGTTTATTTGTAAAGATAAGGAATGGAATTTTGCCATTCTATTTTATGAGTGGATAAGGAGTACTTATTTTGGCATGTGTGTTGGGGACTTTGTTTATGCAATTGATGGCGTTTTTGCAGGAATAGTAGGATATTTCTTGAAAAAATGGATGAGAAACCCCTTTAATGCGACCAAAAAGAAAAAGTCAAAAATGGATTTGGTTCAAAAATATATCGATGACCATCAATTAAATTGAAACTCGATATTCGTCAGTAAAATTAGTCAAGGGCAACCTGAGTTATTAGGCTCCGGGTTGCTCTTGTTTTATTCCTGTACAGCAGAAATCTTATTTTCATTGAAATTATCACGAGTTCGTGATATACTTAAAACACCTATAAGCCAGTAAAAGACCGGAGGATGTTTATGGCAGTTCAGTATAATAAGCTATTTAAGATGATGATCGACCGGAAAATGACCAATAATCAGTTGGCTAAACAAGCAGGAATCAGTTTGAACATCATTACCCGTCTGAAGCGGGATGAATATATTGCTATGCAGACCATTGAGAAAATCTGTATTGCTCTGGACTGCGGTGTAGATGATATTCTTGAGTTTATCCCGGAGTCCCAACAATGAGTTGCCATAATGATAGAGAGGAGGCGTATCATGCAATTTGAAGAAAAACTGGATGTGATCGAAGAAGATATTGCTCAATACAACCGTGAACTGCTTGATATCCTTCTAAAAGACAGAACGACAAATGAGAACATTATCTGGGCAACCAGTGACTATATCTCCCATGGGGAGCTTTATGCAGCGACAGAGCAAATCTACGCAAGCCTGATTACTGGCGTTCATTCTAAGCTGATTCAGCCTCGTGTAGCAAAGGCACATGAGCAAAAAAACAGCCGCACCAGAGATAAAGCGGAAGTGTTTACCCCTTCCTGGATCTGCAATGCTCAAAATAACTTGGTGGACGAGCATTGGTTTGGTCGGCCTAATGTGTTTAATATCCCGCAAGACAGCACCTGGACGGCAACGGAACGGATTGTGTTTCCTGATGATAAACAACACACATGGAAGCAGTATGTGGATGCACGAAGAATTGAAATTTCCTGCGGTGAGGCCCCCTATCTGGTGAGCCGCTATGATACTGTAACCGGTAAGCCTATCGAACTTCTCTCCCGGATCGGCTTACTGGATCGCAAGCTACGTGTTGTGACCGAAAATGCCTCCGACGAAAGCGAATGGCTGAAATGGGCGTATCGAGCTTATGAAAGTGTGTACGGTTTTGAGTTCCAAGGTGACAACTTATTGCTTGCACGAGAAAACCTGCTGTATACTTTTATTGACTATATGCGGTATGCACTGAAGCGCACACCTACGCTCAATGAGCTTAAAAAAGTGGCTACCATCATTTCCTGGAATCTGTGGCAGATGGATGGGCTCACCTATGGGCCACCGCTCTGTGATATTCAGGAAGAGATGAACCAGCTTTCTCTGTTTGACTTTATAGAAACCGAAACACTGATTGTGCAAAAGCCTGCACAGTCACGGTGCAAAATCAAAGATTGGCGATCCAAAGTGATCGTGGAATACTACTCTTTGGTGAAGGGGGAACGATAATGGAAACCGTATTTGGAACTGCTTTTGAGTACAAATTGATTTATGTTTTTGCCATCAATGACGAGGCTCATAAAGGGCTTTTGAAAATTGGTGATACCACGATTCAGTCAGACGCTTCCATTGATGCCCTGTTCCCCAACTGTAAGGCGCTGAATCAGGCGGCGCTGAGCCGGATTAAGCAGTACACGAACACAGCGGGTATTTCTGCCCAGCTGCTACATACCGAGTTGGCTGTCCGTCTTGTTAGAGGCAAGGATGGACAGCAGGTGCTGAAAGCTTTCCGGGACCATGATGTACACCGGGTGCTGGAGAACTCCGGTATTCCCAAGAAAAAGCTGAAAAACTCTACCAGCAGAGAATGGTTTGAGGTCGATCTGGCCACCGTCCAAAAGGCTATCGAAGCTGTGAAGAAGTGCCAGCCTAACCTGTCCGGCATGGGGGCAGGTACAGGGTTTACTCCCATCGTGTTCCGCCCGGAGCAGGAAGAAGCCATCGAGAAAACGATGAAGCAGTTCAAAACGGGAAGCCGAATGCTCTGGAACGCAAAGATGCGTTTCGGCAAAACCCTTTCTGCCCTTCAGGTGGTTAAGAAGTCTGGCTTTGCCAAGACCATTATTGTTACTCACCGCCCTGTGGTGGACGATGGCTGGTATGAGGATTTTCAGAAGATTTTCTATAATACCGATGACTACACCTACGGCTCCAAGGGCCACGGGGCTGCCATCGAAGATCTGCTGAACAGCGGCAAAAAATTCGTCTATTTTGCATCTATTCAGGATCTGCGTGGTTCTTCCACCGTTGGAGGCAAATTCGATAAGAACGATGCAGTGTTCTCACTGGACTGGGATCTGGTCATCGTGGATGAGGCCCATGAAGGAACCACCACCGCCCTGGGCGATGATGTCATCAAGAATCTGGTCAAGGAAGGGAACGGCTACGATACCAAGTTTCTTGCCCTGTCCGGTACGCCGTTCAATATTCTCAAGGAATTTGACGATAACATCTACACCTGGGACTATGTGATGGAGCAGCAGCGCAAAGCACAGTGGGACGAGCTGCACTTTGGAGATTCCAATCCCTATGACGAGTTGCCGGAGCTGAAAATCTACACCTACGACCTGGGTAAAATCCTGACCGATAAAAGCTATGTGGAGCTGGAGGACAAGGCGTTCAATTTCCGGGAGTTTTTCCGTGTCTGGACTGGTGATATCAAGCACGACCACAAGGCCATGCCAGCTACTGCACAGGTGGGCGATTTCGTCCACGAAAGCGATGTTTGGAGCTTTTTGAACCTGATTACAAAAGACGACCCGGACAGCCACTATCCTTATGCCAACGAAGAATACCGCAACCTGTTCCGCCATGCCCTTTGTATGGTTCCCGGTGTCAAAGAGGCCAAGGCCCTGAGCAAGCTGATGAAGAAACACCCGGTCTTTGGTTGCGGTGTATTTGATATTGTCAATGTGGCCGGTGACGGCGATGAAGAGGAACGCTCCGAAGATGCGCTCCAAAAGGTGCGTCAGGCTATCAACGGCGCCAGAAACGACGGCTACACCATCACCCTTTCCTGCGGCAAGCTGACCACCGGCGTCACAGTGCCGGAGTGGACGGCTGTGTTTATGCTGGCCGGATCGTTCTCCACTTCTGCCGCCAACTATTTGCAAACCATCTTCCGGGTACAGTCGCCCTGCAACAAGGACGGTAAGATCAAACGCTGCTGCTATGTGTTTGACTTTGCCCCTGACCGCACTTTGAAAATGGTAGCGGAGTCTGCGGCTCTGTCCACTAAAGCGGGCAAGGCTAATGAATCCGACCGCCGAATTATGGGTGAGTTTTTGAACTATTGCCCGGTGATTGCGGTGGATGGCACGGTGATGAAAGCCTATGACACCAACCGTCTGCTCCAGCAATTGAAACGGGCCTATGCAGAACGGGCTGTGCAAAATGGCTTTGACGATACCAACCTCTACAATGAGGAACTGCTCCGCTTGAATGAGTTGGAAATTGAAAAATTTAATAACCTGAAAAAGATTGTCGGCACATCTAAGGCCGCGCCCAAAGCTAAGGAAATTGACATCAATGCTCAGGGCTTTACAGATGAAGAATACGAAGAACTGGGGCGGATTGAGAAAAAGCCCAAGCGGGAGCGCACGCCGGATGAAGAAAAGCGTTTGCAGGAGATGAAGGAAAAGCAGAAGCTCAAAAATAATGCGATTTCCATCCTGCGGGGCATTTCCATCCGTATGCCGCTGCTCATTTACGGCGCTGATATTCCCATTGACGAGGATATCACCATGGAAAAGTTGGTGGACATCGTGGACGATTCCTCCTGGGAGGAATTTATGCCTTCCGGTGTCACCAAAGAGATGTTCAAAAGTTTTATCAAATACTATGACCAGGAAATCTTTGTGGCTGCTGGTCGTCGGATTCGCACCACAGTTTTCAGCGCTGATGAGCTTTCCCCCACGGAGCGGGTCAAGAAAATTGCACAGCTGTTTGCTTGTTTCAAAAACCCGGACAAGGAGACTGTTCTGACCCCATGGCGGGTAGTGAATATGCACATGAGCGACTGTTTGGGCGGCTATGACTTCTACGACGAAGCTCACGAGCAGATGGTGGACAAGCCCCGCTTTGTGGATCGTGGTAAAGTGACCGCCGATACCTTTGCAAACGCAGGTGCCCGTGTGCTGGAAATCAACTCTAAAACCGGCCTGTATCCCTTGTATGTAACATATAGCATTTTCCGCAGCCGGTGCGCCGCCTGTTCCGAAGAAGAACTGGATGATACAAAATTGCAGCAGCTTTGGGATGCAGCTGTGCGGGAAAATGTGTTTGTGATTTGCAAAACGCCTATGGCCAAGCAGATCACCCGGCGCACACTGGCTGGATATCGGGATATTCCGGTGAATGCCCATTATTTCGATGACCTGATCAACATGATGAAGAACAAGCCCCGGCAGTTTGTGGACCGGGTGCTGAAGCCCAGCTATTGGAAGAAGGAAGGGGTGAACGCTATGAAATTTGATGCCGTAGTAGGTAATCCGCCGTATCAGCTTTCCGGTGGTTCTGGCGGTACAAATGATGCACCAATTTATCAATATTTTGTTTCGTCTGCACAGAAGCTACAGGCTGACTATACTTCTTTGATCATTCCTTCAAGGTGGTTTTCTGGTGGACGGGAGAATCTTTTAGCTGAATTCCGACATGACATGCTTGCTGATGGAGGAATCAGCAAAATGTTTGTCTTTTCTGATTCTCATGATATATTCCCTTCTGTGGAAATCAAGGGTGGCCTTTGCTATTTCTTGTCCCAAGAAGGGTATTCTGGTGAGTGTGAGTATACGCTCGTAAAAAATGGGACACCTACAACAATTATGCGAAATCTTAATGATTTTGACGTTTTGATTCGTGAGCCGATGCTTGCTAATATTGTGAAGAAGGTAATGGCGCACAGCCCCAGAACCGTTAGCGAGATTATTTCCGGTGATACACCGTTTGGAATTCCAACCAATCCAAAAGGCAGTAAGAAAAATCCTATCGACTTGTACGATGAGAAAAGCGATGAGCATAATACGAGGCTATTTTATATAGAAAGCTCCGAAAGAAAAATAGGATATGTTGACAGAACGAAAATCACTAAAAATAGCGGAGATATTGACGCAATAAAAGTGTTTATTCCTGAAGCATATGGGGCCGGAGAAACTTTTCCGCACCAAATACTGGGTGTTCCAGAGTTCGGTGGCGCTAATTCCATTTGTTCACAATCATATTTGTATGCTTCTTTTAACAGTGAAGAAGAAGCTAAAAATTTCATTGTTTACCTGAAAAGCAAATTCTTCCGATCCCTTGTTTTGTCAATAAAGATTTCTCAGCATGCACCGAGCAAAACGTACCGTTTTGTTCCGATGCAGGACTTTTCCAAACCTTGGACAGATACCG
>NZ_JACJKP010000813.1 GCF_016901605.1 Gemmiger formicilis | reverse complement strand
CAGTTGGGTCATAGTTGTCACCATAACCAACATAGAGGCCGCCGCCGTATCCATCCAGCAGATTGTTACTTACATCGTTGCCAGTGATACGCAGGGTGGCTCCATCCTCCACCGCAAAAGAACCTTGGCGGATATAAAGGCCGGTGTTATGGTTATCCGTAATAATCAGAGAACTGGTGCTATCCAAAGAAGATGCAAAATTGTTATACAGACGGACGGCA
>NZ_JACJKP010000812.1 GCF_016901605.1 Gemmiger formicilis | reverse complement strand
TTTCAGCAGGGACTTCCACGGGTAATGGCGATAGACCGGCTCCATCCGTTTCAGCAGCCACAGTTCGATGCCCGTCACATACGTTCGCTGCAGAGGGGCCGAATCAATGGCCACTTCGCCCTATGGACAGGCCCTGATGCACGCCATGATGATGACCTACGACGGCGACCAGGAACGATACGCCAGACTGTCAGGCCATGGGTTCCGGATGCTGGCCGAAG
>NZ_JACJKP010000811.1 GCF_016901605.1 Gemmiger formicilis | reverse complement strand
GTAAGTGGCATTGGAAGCGTTTTCGGAAACAGTTACAACCGAATGATCTGCAATAATCAACTCATTGTTGACTGCAATGCCCATTCCTTTATTCCGGAAGGCGTTTACGGTGGAATTAGTGACATGCAGCGCACCAGCAGACAAACCATGGCTTCCGTTATCGTTGAAATTTACAGTGGAATTTTCAATCGCAAAGTGAGAGCCATTGGAGCCGTTGCCGA
>NZ_JACJKP010000810.1 GCF_016901605.1 Gemmiger formicilis | reverse complement strand
TGCCGCCGCTCTGTTTGTGGCGTTCCTGCTGCACACCGATAACCTGATCGTCTGGATCGTGCTCTACCTCATCGCTTACATGGGCATCGCCTTCTTCAACGTGGTCTGCTGGGCACGATCATGGCCAGTACCAGCGTCAGCACGCTGCTCAGGCCGTTGGCGATGGACAGGCCGGCGGCGCTGCCGAAGTAGTTGGGGTAGATATACTGGCCCATGCTGGA
>NZ_JACJKP010000809.1 GCF_016901605.1 Gemmiger formicilis | reverse complement strand
TCCCGCAGCAGGGACCCGGGATATTTCAGCGCCAGCTGTACAATGCCTTTTTTGCAGGCATCCCAGTCCTCCTCGGTCAGGTAGGTGGTATCCCGGCTGACGGCACTGCGCAGTGAGTGTATCTATTATCTGGCCGCGCTGCCGGTGCTGCTGGCGGTGCTGGTGTTCAAAAAACTGGTGCGCCCCGCTGCGGCGGTGGTCTGCACTGCGGTGATGGTAGC
>NZ_JACJKP010000808.1 GCF_016901605.1 Gemmiger formicilis | reverse complement strand
GATGTGTTCCACTTCCCGCATGGTCAAGCCCTTGGGTTCCGTCAGAAAGCTGTATTTGGCACAGTAAGAAGACAGATCCCATGTCCACGCTGTATCCATTTTCCCTCACCGCCTGTCCATGAAAATCCGAGTGATTATATTATTAAGGCCGTGCAGCGTCGAGAACTGCGCTGGTTTTCCTTTTTTCTGCATCACTATGAGAACCGGCTCAATGGTCGTAT
>NZ_JACJKP010000807.1 GCF_016901605.1 Gemmiger formicilis | reverse complement strand
CGGTATCTGTCCAAGGTTTGGAAAAGTCCTGCATCGGAACAAAACGGTACGTTTTGCTCGGTGCATGCTGAGAAATCTTTATTGACAAAACAAGGGATCGGAAGAATTTGCTTTCATCGAGTCTATGATTAAGCCGATGGAATGATTGTTGAGGATGTTTATGAAAAGAAAGAAAATGGAATATCAACTTATAGAGCCTATGATAGAGCATTTAACCGGCG
>NZ_JACJKP010000806.1 GCF_016901605.1 Gemmiger formicilis | reverse complement strand
AACACGATGCGGTCACAGAACCGGGTGGAGGCCAGCCGGTGGCTGATGAAGAGCGCCGTGCGGCCCGCCGTCATCCGGTTGTATTTCTGGTAGATATCGTCCTCGGCCAGGGGGCCGCATTGCCGAGCAGGGCACCCACGAAAGCCTGCTGGCGGCGGGCGGCGGCTATGCCCAACTGTTTGAAGTGCAGAGCAAATACTACCGGGAAGGAGGGGAGCACT
>NZ_JACJKP010000805.1 GCF_016901605.1 Gemmiger formicilis | reverse complement strand
GTGTTCTGTATCATCGTCAGGTCTGCCTGATATACAGGGACTTTCTGCCGGTTGACAGTTCTGGCAGCCTGCACCGCAGCGTCTGTTTTATTGTTCCGGCGCAGCATGGCGCTGCGGGAAGTGAAGAAAGAGATTGGTAACGATTTTACGGCGGCACAAACCTTGACCAAAGGCATCACCCAGCAGATGTTCTCCGAATTGACAAAAGGCCAAGATGTCCA
>NZ_JACJKP010000804.1 GCF_016901605.1 Gemmiger formicilis | reverse complement strand
CCGGTTAAAAAGAAAGTCGGTTTCCCCTGCAGCACCGCTGTTACCGCGTCACACTGTACACCATGCGCCGAAACAAGGGTCCAATCCTGCCAGGGACGATGCAGCGCCGCTGCCGTGGTATACAGTGGCGATACAGGCTTTTATTCCGGGTGCCGCAATCTGGTACCTTTGTTGGAAGAACAGGGGATTGCCTATACCGTGTTTCCGGGCATTTCCAGTGT
>NZ_JACJKP010000082.1 GCF_016901605.1 Gemmiger formicilis | reverse complement strand
GCATGCGGCGGGAACAGGTAGCCAAGGCCATTGCCGAGCACCCCAATGCGGTGGCGGTGCTGGTGAACAACCCCACCTACTACGGCATCTGCAGCGACCTGCGGGCCATCGTGCGGATGGCTCACGATGCGGGCATGCTCTGCCTGGCCGACGAAGCCCACGGCACCCACTTCTACTTTGGCGGCGGACTGCCCGTTTCCGCCATGGCAGCGGGGGCCGATATGGCGGCTGTTTCCATGCATAAGAGCGGCGGCAGCCTGACCCAGTCCAGCCTGCTGCTCTGCGGCCCCAACGTTCATGCGGGCTATGTGCGCCAGATCATCAACCTGACCCAGACTACCTCGGGCAGCTACCTGCTCATGTCCAGCCTGGATATTTCCCGGCGTAACCTGGCCCTGCGGGGCCGCCAGGTGTTCCACCAGGTGGCCGATATGGCCGAGTACGCCCGGGAGGAGATCAACGCCATCGGCGGGTACTACGCCTTCGGCAAGGAACTGTGCAACGGTGACTCGGTCTTTGACTTCGACACCACCAAGCTGAGCATCCATACCCGGGACATCGGTCTGGCGGGCATCGAAGTGTACGACATCCTGCGGGATGAATACGATATCCAGATCGAGTTCGGTGACATCGGCAACATTTTGGCCTATCTCTCCATGGGCGACCGTCCCCAGGAACTGGAGCGGCTGGTCAGTGCCCTGGCCGAGATCAAGCGCCGTTACCACACCGACGGCACCGGCCTGCTCAACCAGGAATACATCGACCCCGAAGTGGTGGCCAGCCCCCAGCAGGCCTTCTATGCCGATAAAATCAGCCTGCCCCTGCGGGAAACCGAGGGCCGGGTCTGCAGCGAGTTCGTTATGTGCTATCCCCCGGGAATCCCCATTCTGGCGCCGGGCGAGCGCATTACCGCCGAAATTTTGGATTACATTGAGTATGCCAAAGCCAAGGGCTGCAGCATGACCGGTCCCGAGGACCCCGACATCCTGCGCCTGAACGTGCTGGCCTGAGAAGGAGGGTTTTGCCATGGAAATGTGGTTTTCGGAATTTCACACCCCGGACGTAAAGCACAGCATCCGGGTGGACCGGCAGCTCTATTCCAAACAGAGCGATTATCAGCGCATCGATATTTTTGAAACGCCGGAGTTCGGCCGGGTGCTCACCCTGGACGGCAACGTCATGCTTACCGAGCGGGACGAGTTCATCTACGACGAGATGATCACCCATGTGCCCATGTCGGTGCACCGGGAAGCCAAGGATATTCTGGTCATCGGCGCCGGCGACGGCGGCGTGGTGCGGGAACTGACCCGGTATGACCGGGTGGAGCGCATCGACCTGGTGGAGATGGACCCCATGGTGGTGGAAGCCTGCCGCGCGTATCTGCCGGGCAACGCCTGCCGCATGGACGACCGCCGGGTGCACATCTACTTTGAAAACGCCCTCAAGTTCATCCGCCGGTGCGAGAATGAGTATGACCTGATCATTGTGGACTCCTCGGACCCCTTCGGTCCGTCGGAAGGGCTCTTCACCCGGGAATTTTACGGCAACTGCTTCAACGCCCTCAAAGAGGACGGCATCATGGTGAACCAGCAGGGCAGCCCCTTCTATGCCGAGGATGCCAACGCCATGCAGCGCAGCCACAAGCGCATTGCCAGCACCTTCCCCATCAGCCGGGTGTACCAGGCCCACATCCCCACCTTTGCAGCTGGTTACTGGCTGTTCGGTTTTGCCAGCAAAAAGTATCATCCCATCGATGATCTGGACGCCAAAGCCTGGAACGCTTTGAACATGCGTACCCGGTATTACACCACCCGCCTGCATGTGGGTGCATTTTATCTGCCGGCATTTCTGGAAGAAATGCTGCGGGAAGTGGAGGATCGTTAATGCTGCCGCGGAATGTTGAAAACTTTATCGGGTGCGACAGCGCCTACCGCACGGCCCAGATCGTGCTGTTCGGCGCGCCGTACGATTCCACCACCAGTTACCGTCCCGGCGCCCGGTTCGGCCCGGCGGCCATCCGGCACGAAAGCTACGGTATCGAAACTTACAGCCCCTACCAGAACACCGACCTGACCGACTGCGAGATCTTCGACAGCGGCGATCTGGAACTGTGTTTCGGCAGCAGCGAAAGCGCCCTGGTGGATATTGAATCCCGGGCTGCCGAGATTTTGCGGGACGGCAAGTTCCCGCTGCTGCTGGGCGGCGAACATCTGGTGACTCTGGGGTCCGTCCGGGCGGTGGCCGCCCGTTACCCGGAACTGCACATCGTCCACTTTGACGCCCACGCCGATTTGCGGGACGATTACCTGGGCGCCCAGCTCAGCCATGCCTGCGTTATCCGCCGCTGCCACGATATTCTGGGCGACGGACGCATCCATCAGTTCTGCATCCGCAGCGGCGACCGGGAAGAATTTGACTTTGCCGCCGCCCACACCGACATGCACCGGTTTGATTTTACCGGGCTGGAGGAACTGACCCAGTGGCTGTGCGATACCAAGGTGCCGGTCTACCTGACCATTGATCTGGACTGCCTGGACCCGTCGGCTTTCCCCGGCACCGGCACGCCGGAAGCAGGGGGCGTCAGCTTTGTGCAGCTGCTGAACGCCATCCGCACCGTGACCCGGGCCAACATTGTGGGCGCCGACCTGAACGAACTGGCCCCCATGCTGGACGCCAGCGGCGTTTCCACCGCCACCGCCTGCAAGACCCTGCGGGAACTGCTGCTGGCGCTGGTACATAACCGGCCTAATGTATAAATAAGTATTTGTTTAGAGTTTTTTCGGTTCCTTTTTGCAAAAAAGGAACAAAATCTTCTCGTATGTAAAGGAGTCATCACCATGAGCAAAGTTCTTGTCATCGGTTGCGGCGGCGTTGCCAGCGTCGCCATTCACAAGTGCTGCCAGGTCAGCGACGTTTTCACCGAACTGTGCATTGCCAGCCGCACCAAATCCAAGTGCGACGCCCTGGCCGAAAAACTGGCCCCCACCACCAAAACCAAAATCACCACCGCCCAGGTGGATGCCGACGATGTTGACCAGCTGATCGCCCTCATCAAGAGCTATCAGCCTGACCTGGTCATGAACATCGCCCTGCCGTACCAGGACCTGACCATTATGGACGCCTGCCTGGCCTGCGGCGTCAACTATATGGACACCGCCAACTATGAGCCGGAAAACACCGACGACCCCGAATGGCGCGCCATCTACGAAAAGCGCTGCAAGGAAGCGGGCTTCTCTGCCTACTTCGACTACTCCTGGCAGTGGGCCTACAAGAAAAAGTTCGAGGATGCCGGCCTCACCGCCCTGCTGGGCTGTGGCTTTGACCCGGGCGTGACCCAGGCTTACTGCGCCTATGCCGCCAAGCACGAATTCGACACCATCGACACCATCGACATCCTGGACTGCAACGGCGGCGACCACGGCTATGCCTTCGCCACCAACTTCAACCCCGAGATCAACCTCCGGGAAGTCAGCGCCCCCGGCAGCTACATGGAAAACGGCCGCTGGGTGGAGATCCCGGCTATGAGCATCAAGCGGGAATACGACTTTGACCAGGTGGGCAAAAAGGATATGTACCTGCTCCACCACGAGGAGATCGAGTCCCTGGGCAAGAACTTCCCCGATGTCAAGCGCATCCGCTTCTTCATGACCTTCGGCCAGAGCTACCTGGACCATATGCGCTGCCTGGAGGATGTGGGCATGCTCTCCACCACCCCCATCAACTACAACGGCCAGGAGATCGTCCCCATCCAGTTCCTGAAAGCCCTGCTGCCCGACCCGGCCAGCCTGGGCCCCCGCACCAAGGGCAAGACCAACATCGGCTGCATCTTCACCGGCACCAAGGACGGCCAGCCCAAGACCTACTACATCTATAACGTCTGCGACCACCAGGCATGCTACCGCGAGGTGGGCAGCCAGGCCATCAGCTACACCACCGGCGTGCCCGCTATGTGCGGCGCCCTGATGATGCTCACCGGCCAGTGGACCAAGCCCGGCGTCTACACGGTGGAGGAGTTCAACCCCGACCCGTTCCTGGACGCGCTGGATAAGTACGGCCTGCCCCGCAGCGAGAACCGCGCCCCGGCGCTGGTGGACTGATGCCCGCCGTGGATACCCGCCCGCCCTTTGCCGCCATCGGCGGCAGGGTGCCCGGGAAATGGACGGCCCTGCCCACCCCCTGCTACCTGCTGGACGAAGGGGCGCTGGCCCGCAACGCCGAAATTCTCGGCGATCTGGCCCGGCGTACCGGCTGCAAGGTGCTGCTGGCGCAAAAGGCTTTCAGCAACTACGACCTGTACCCGATTCTGGCCCCTCACTTGGCGGGTACCGAGGCCAGCGGCCTGTATGAGGCCCGCCTGGGGGCTGAGGAGATGCCCGGCAAAGAGGTCCATGTTTTCTGCGCCGCCTACCGGGACGACGAGATGGAGGAACTGCTGCGCTGGGCCGATCATATCGTTTTCAACTCCCCGGCCCAGCTGGGCAAGTTCGGCCCCGCCGCCAAGGCCGCGGGCAAAAGCGTGGGGCTGCGGGTGAACCCCGAGTGTTCCACCCAGGAAGGCCACGCCATCTATGACCCCTGCGCCCCCGGCAGCCGTCTGGGCACCACCCGCGCCCAGTGGGACGCCGCGGTGGCCCAAAACCCGGCCCTGCCGCAGCTTCTGGACGGGCTGCACTTCCATACCCTGTGCGAACAGGATTCCGACGCCCTGGCGGTGACGCTGGATGCGGTGGCGGAAAAATTTGGCGACCTGCTGCCCGCCATGAAGTGGCTCAACATGGGCGGCGGGCACCATATCACCCGCCCCGGGTACGACCTGGCCACCCTGGAGCGGTGCATCGCCCGTGCCCAAAAGGACTGGGGCGTGACGGTGTACCTGGAACCGGGGGAGGCCTGTGCCCTCAACGCCGGGTTCCTGCTGACCCGGGTGCTGGATGTGGTGCATAACGGCGATACCACGGTGGCCATTTTGGACGCCAGTGCCGCCTGCCACATGCCCGATGTCATCGAGATGCCCTACCGCCCGCCGCTGCTGTTTGCTGCCGACGCAGGGGAAAAGCCCTGCACCGTACGGCTGGCGGGCCCCACCTGCCTGGCGGGGGACGTGATCGGGGATTACAGCTTTGACGCGGAACCCCGGCCCGGCGACCTGCTGGTATTCGGGGATATGGCGATTTATACCACCTGCAAGAACAACACCTTCAACGGCATGCCGCTGCCCGCCATTCTGGCCCGGGCCGCAGACGGCAGCTGCCGGGTACTGAAAGAGTTCGGCTACCGGGATTTCAAAGTCCGCCTGGGGCACTGAAACCCTGTATCTTCTTTGCTTTTTTGGGGCATACTACCCCAAAAAGGGAAGGAGAGTTGAGGTATGATCGAACCGGATACCATCAAACTGCTGCGGGAATGTGACGCCGGGGTGGCCATGGGTCTTTCGGCCATCGACCAGGTGATGGACACGGCCAAAAGCCAGTCCCTGCGGGACGCATTGACCCGCTGCCGCACCGAACACCAGCAGCTGCAGGATGAAATCGTCACGGCGCTGCACGATTTTCACGACGAGGGCAAGGAACCCAACCCCATTGCCCAGGGCATGTCCTGGATCAAAACCGGGGCCATGCTGACCATGAACGAGAGCGACGCCACCATCGCGGACCTCATCACCGATGGCTGCAACATGGGGGTCAAATCCCTGAACCGCTACCTGAACCAGTACGAAGCCGCCAGCGAGGACGCCAAGGACATCACCAAGCGGCTGATTGCCCTGGAAGAAAAGCTGGCCGAGGATATCCGCCGCTTTTTGTAAAACCAAAACCGCCCGCCCGGGAATTTCCCGGACGGGCGGTTTTTTGCAACGTGAGTGTATAGGCCACGGCGGAGGACTGTTGCCCTCTTGAAGCGCCGTCAGGCGGCAGGGTAGAGGATGTCGGCTACCTTCTGGTAGGCTTCGCCCCAGCGGGCGTTGGGTTTCAGGTGGTAAAGCTCTTTCTCCATAATGTAGAAGTTGCCGTTCTGCACGGCGGACAGGGTATCCCAGGCGGGGTTGGAGGTCAGCGCCGCATCCAGGGTCTTCTGGGCGGCTTCCTGGTCACTGCCCTGGAACACCACAAAGATGTAATCCGGGTCGTCGGCAATGATGCGCTCCATGCTCAGATCTTCCAGCAGGCTCTCGTCGCTGTCGGCAATATTTACAGCGCCCAGGTCGGCCAGAATCTCACCCAGCACGGTGCCTTTGCTGTTCTTTACCTTGCAGCTGGTGCTGGCAGAGCGCAGCAGCAGTACCGTGGGTGCGCTGCCGTCGTTCTGGGCCTTGGCGGCATCCACCTGGGCCTGTACATCCAGGCCGTAGGTCTGGTAATTCTCGGTATGGCCGGTGATCTGGGTGCAGACGTCCAGCATCTCCAGATAATCGGTAAAGCTGTTCACGCCGAAGTAGATGACCGGAACACCCAACTCTTCCAGGCTGGGCAGCAGTTCTACATTGGAGGTGGTGTTGCTGCTGGCAATCACCAGATCGGGCTGGGCGGCGATCAGTTCTTCCATATTGGGTTCCATCAGGCTGCCCAGGTTGGCCACATCATCGCCCAGGCCCAGGTCAAAGTCGGTCCAGGCATCGTCGGCGGCGGCTACCAGGGTGTCCTGACCGCCTGCCAGGCACCACACATCGGTGTAGCTGCCCAGCAGCACCGCGACCCGCTGGGGCTGCACGGGCACCGTTACTTCCCGGTCCAGATCATCGGTAAAGGTCAGAGTGGTGCCCTCGGCGGCTGCTTCGGTGGTGGCGGTGGACTCCACCGTGGATTCCGCCGTGGCGGTCTGTTTCGGTGCGGAGCTTTCCACGGCAGTCTGGGCACCGCAGCCTGCCAGCAGGATGGCAGCACACAGAACAGGGAAAATACGTTTCATCATTTTGTTGATTCCTTTAGGTTGATTGTCTGCCCAGTATACCCCCCGGGCGGGGACGGTGTCAAGCAAAGCAATGCCCCGCAGGGCGAAAGCGGCAATTCTTTCACACTGCGGGGCAAGGTGTATAAACAATCAGCAGTATTTTGCCAGAATGGTCTGCAGTTCCTCCCCGTGGGCATTACGCCAATCCTGCCAGGTCTGGCCGGCTGCCGCGGCAGCCTTGCCCAGTTCCACCAGCAGGGCGGGAAGCTGCTCTTCATAAACCACACCCACGGCTTCGCCGAACTGCTCGGCGCCCAGGGCATCGCAGCCGCCCAGGAACATCTTGAAAGCGGGGGCGGGTTTGCCGCCGGGAACCGGCTTCACACAGCCCTGGAAGCCGATGGTGCCGGCCTGATGGGCCGAGCAGCTGGACGGGCAGCCGGAAATGCAGATCTTCGGCAGGGCGCCGTCGGGGATGCCGGCCTCCCGCACGGCGGCAACGCAGGCCTGCAGCGCCGCCTGGCTGTCCCGTACGCCCTGCTGGCAGATGGCCGCGCCGATGCAGGCCACGCTGGTCTCAAACAGGGTCTGGGCACCGTCGGCGGTGGCGTCCAGCACGCGGGCAGCTTCGTCGGCGGTCAGGTTGATGATGTAGAGCGTCTCATGAGGGGCTACCCGGCACTCGGCAGCGGGCATATCCTGCAGCAGGGCGGCCAGTTCGGCGGGCTTGCCGGTGGGCAGCACACCGCCGATGGGATGGTAGACCACAGCGTACAGCCCTTCCTGCTTCTGGGCAATCACACGGGTGTTTTCAATGCTGCCCGCGCCGGTCTTGGTCACGGCCTTGGGGGTCAGGTCCAGGTCCAGACCGCCGGCTGCCTTGCAGGCGGCCAGATTCTCCAGGTACACGCGGCGCAGCTCGTCAACACCCAGAGTCTCCTGCATATAGCGGGTGCGGGCTTTGGCACGGTTCTCGTAGTTGCCGTGGGCGCAGAAGGTATCGATCATGGCCTTGATGGCGTAGAGCACGTCGGAAGCGGGCAGGTGCTCCTCCACCAGTACGCCCATGCGGTGGTTGTTGCCTAGGCCGCCGGCAATATACAGCCGGAAGCTGCCGTCCTGCTGGGCCACAAAGCCCATATCCCGGAAGGAAGCATGGACGCAGTCGTCCACCCCGTTGCAGAAGGCAACTTTCAGCTTGCGGGGCATGTGAATGTCCCGGCAGATGGACAGCAGGTAGTCGCTGGCGGCTTCCACCCAGGGCATCACGTCGAAGGCTTCCCCGGCCTGCACACCGGTCAGGGGGCTGGCCATCACGTTGCGGGGGTTGTCACCGCCGCCGCCGCGGGTGATGATGTCGCAGCCCACGGCCTGTTCCATCAGTACGGGCAGCAGCTCGGGGGCCAGGTTGTGCAGCTGGACGGTCTCGCAGGTGGTCAGCTTCAGGGGCGCAATGTTGTACTGGTTGGCGATCTGTGCCAGGAACTGCAGCCGGGGCAGCGTCAGGCGGCCGCCGGGCAGGCGCAGGCGCAGCATGTGCTTGGTGCCGTCCCGCTGGGCATAGCTGCCAAAACCGCCGGACGCTCCCTTGTAATCCTTGCGGGGCAGTTCGCCTGCCGCAAAGGCCATGGTCTTTTTATGGAACTCCTCAATCTCGGTGCGGTAGAGATTGAGCCATTGTTCGTTCATACAGATTTGCTCCTTTATAATCGGATTAGAACTCATTCATTAATTTATTATACCACGCCAAAAGAGAATAAAACAACGGGGGAACCGCTAAAGTTCCCCCGTTGGCTATTATTTTTTTGGAAAAGTAACTTTGATGGTAGTACCGGTGCCCACCTGGCTCTGCAGGTCGATGTGTGCATCGTGCAGCAGGGCAATGTGCTTGACGATGGCAAGGCCCAGACCGGTGCCGCCGGTGGCTTTGGACCGGCTCTTGTCCACCCGGTAGAACCGCTCAAATACCCGGGACTGGCTGTCCTGGGGGATGCCGATGCCGTTGTCCTCCACTTCCAGGAAGGGGCAGCCGTCGGTCCCGGTGCCGCAGCGCAGCTCCACATGGCCGCCGGGGCGGTTGTAGCGGATGGCGTTGTCACACAGGTTGGTGGCCAGTTCCACCAGCTGGTCCCGGCAGCCCTGCACGGTGGCGGGATGAGCGTCGTACTGCAGGGTCACATAGGCTTTGCGGGCGTTCACCGTCATGGTCTGGGCAATTTCCTTGACCAGGGCGGCCAGATCCACCGGCACCATGTCGGCGGGGATTCGCTGCCCGCGGGATGCCTGGGTGCTGTCCAGTTCGCTCAGCTGCAAAATATCGCTGACCAGAGCGATCATACGCTGGGCTTCTTTGTGGATGCGTGCCGCAAAGGTGGGCACATCGGCGCTTTTGGCCATGCCGCTCTCGATCAGTTCGGCATAACCGGAAATACTGGTCAGGGGCGTTTTTAGCTCGTGGCTTACGTTGGCGGTAAATTCCCGGCGCATGGTTTCGTTGTCTTCCCGCAGTTTGCGGTCGGTCTGAACGGTCCGCGCCAGAGGAATCAGTTCTTCATAAGGCACATCGGCCTCGATGGTGTCCAGGTGTTCTGCCAGCTGGTTGATGGGGCGTACCATCATCCGGGTCAGCCAGGAAGAAAGAAGCCAGGCAGCCAGCAGGATCAACACCACCGCGCAGAGCAGCAGCGGCAGGGTGTCGGCGCTCAGGCCCCAGATGTTGTCCACTTCCTCGCCCACGCGCAGAATCTGCACCCCGGCGGGGGTGTCCAGACGCAGGGCATAGTAATGGGTCTCCTGTCCCATGGTTTCGCTTTCGCGGGTGCAGCTGCCGCTGCCCGATTCCAGGGCGGCTTTCACTTCGGGGCGGTCGGCGTGATTTTCCAGCGCGCCGCTGTGGGCGTTGTCATACAAAACGGCGCCGTCCTGGGCAATCAGGGTGCAGCGCACACCGCTGTCATCCGCCAGCCGCGCCAGATCCTGGGGGTCACCAGAACCTGCCAGATCGTAGCCGTCCGCCACGGTGACGCACAGCGCCCGCAGGTAACGGTCCACCCGCTCGGTGTAGCTGTGCTGAAACAGTAAGGTGGCGGCGGTCAAAGTGGCCAGTACGCACAGCACACCCACCAGGATCAGTCCCCGGCGGAAACGCAGGGTCATGCTCCGCGGCCGTACGCTGCGGCGTTCCTCGTCACTCATCGGCGCCCTCCGTGCTCAGCTTGTAGCCGACCTTGCGCACGGTGCGGATGGCTTCGCCCGCCGCGCCCAGTTTCTGGCGCAGGGTACGCACATGCATATCAATGGTGCGGGATTCCAGCAGGTCGTCGGTGTCCCACACTTCTTTCATGATCCGTTCCCGGGCCAGCACCTGTTCGGGGTGCTCCAGAAAAAGGTGCAGCAACGCATATTCTTTAAAGGTAAGCTCCACCGGGGCACCGTCCACCCGGACCGTGCGGGCCATATCATCCAGCACGATGGACCCGAAACTCAGGGTCTTGGGGGTGGGGGCCGGTGCGGCTGCCGCGGCCCGGCGCAGCACCGCCTTCACCCGGGAGATAAACTCCATGATGCCGAAGGGTTTGCACAGGTAGTCGTCGGCGCCGTGATCCAGACCTTTGACCACGTCGATCTCGCTGGTTTTGGCAGTGACCATAATCACGGGAATGGCGCGGGTGGCCGGATCGGCCCGCAGCTTGTTCAGAATCTGGTAGCCGTCCTCGTCGGGCAGCATGACATCCAGAATCACCAGGTCAGGTGCTGCGCCCCGCAGGGCGGCCCAAAAACTGGCGCCGTCCTCGCAGCCGGTGGCTTCATAGCCGTTGGTCTGCAGGGCATACTGTTCCAGTTCCCGGATGCTGGCGTCATCTTCGACGATATAGATCATGAAAAATCAAAACTCCTTTTATTGCTGCCCGGCGTCGGCTGTGGCCGGAACGGGCGCGGATTCGGGGGTGCCTTCCGCGGGGAAGGTATAGCGGTCACGGTATTTCTCGTACCGCTGTTCAAACTTCACGCTGCCGCCGTTTTTCAGGTGGTTCAGGTATTCGTGGGTGTCGAACTTGTCGTCGGCAACCTCGATCATGGCAACGGCGATGTTGGAGCAATGGTCGGCAATACGCTCGTAGGTGGTCAGCAGGTCATCCAGCACAAAGCCGTACTCGATGGTGCAGGTACCGGCCTGCAGACGGGCAATGTGGCGGGTCTTGACTTCGCGCACCAGGCCGTCCACCACTTCCTCCAGCGGTTCGATCTTGCCGGCAGCGTAGCAGTCGTGCTTCTGGAAGGCATCCACCGTGCGGTTCACGATGTCCTGCAGGGCGGCTTCCAGCACGGCCAGATCGTCCAGCGCTTCATCGCTGAAGCGAATCTTCTTGTCACGGATTTCCTCCGCGGCTTCCAGCAGGTTCACCGAGTGGTCGGAAATTCGTTCAAAGTCGCCGATGGTATGCAGCAGGGTGTTGATGGTGCGGTTGTCCGCCTTGCTCAGGGTACGGCCGGACAGCTGGACCAGGTAGGTGCCCAGGGCGTCCTCGTAATGGTCCACGGCGTCCTCCTTGCGGCGGACTTCGTCGGCAATGGCGTCATCCCATTTGCGGGTGGTGGACATGGCCTGTAGCAGCGCGGTGCGGCAGACTTCGGCCATATCGCCGCCAACCAGCATGGCGCGGTTGATGGCAACGGCGGGGGTGGAGAGCAGACGCTCGTCCAGCAGGGTGTTTTCCTCGGGCTTTTTGTCGTCCGGCACCGTGAGGATGGCCAGCTTCACCAGCAGCTTGTTGAAAGGCAGCAGGATCGCCGTGGTGGTCAGGTTGAACACCGTGTGAATGATGGCGATGTTGAAGGCGTTGGCCTGGTCATGGTAGAAGGAGAACTGGAACACGGCGTTCAGGGCATAGAAACCGCAGAGGAACACCGTGGTGCCGATAATGTTGAAATACAGGTGGATCATGGCGGTACGGCGGGCGTTCTTGTTGGCGCCGGCCGAAGAAATCAGTGCCGTGACACAGGTACCGATGTTCTGGCCCATGATGATGGGCATGGCGGCGGCAATGGACACGGCGCCCGTGGAGATGGACAGCGCCTGCAGAATACCCACCGAAGCGGAAGAAGACTGGATGATGGCGGTGAGCAATGCGCCTACCAGCACGCCCAGTACAGGGTTGGTGAAGGCCAGGAACAGATCACCGAACCAGGGGGCATCGGCCAGGGGCGCGGTGGCACTGCTCATCAGGTCCATGCCGGTCATCAGGATGGCAAAGCCCAGGAAGATCTGGCCGATGCCCTTCTGACGCTCTTTGCCGAACATGA